>CAJQQG010000031.1 GCA_905480425.1 uncultured Flavobacteriaceae bacterium
AGCACAAACTGTAGTGCCTGGATTTGTAGTAATTGTAGGACTCCTTAACTCCTCAACATTGATGTTAATTATATTCGATGGAAGGCCAATAACCGTACACGATACCGTATTAACAGTTGCAAAAGTAAGACGACGGATCCCCGTGTCTTCTGTTATGCTTAACGGTGTAGCCGATATGTCTAAAGCGCTACTTGTAGATCCTGTTAGATTTGTCCAAACATTACCTGTTGAAACATTTCGCTCTTGCCACTGATACGTCAAAACGGAACCAGCTGATGAGCTAGCATCAAGAGTACCCGGATTAGTAGATGAAATATCACTCGCTATATTATCACCCGGACAAAGAACAAGATCAGCTGCATTAGCACTAACTGTTCCAGCTGTGGCAACCTTAGGTACAAAAATGGTTAGTGAGACAGTATCTGAACAACCCGAAGCATTTGTTACAACTACGGTAACTGTAGACTGCTGTGTGATTGCTGTAGTGGTATATACTCTACCTACAACATCTGCTAAAGCTGCGGGAACACCGTTAAGTGTAAAAGAATATGTATATCCAGGGACTGGGGGACCCGCTGTAATAGTTATTGATTCATTAGCACAGATTGTGTCTGAAGGTGCATTAGTTGAAATTGAGGCAGAATTTAAATCAGCAAAAAAGTCAACTAAGATTGTAATCTCATTAGTAAATGTACACCCGTCAGCAACAACTTGAACTTTTATTCTATCACCATTATCAAATTGAGCCCCTCCGCTACCTGCGGTTGCTGTGACAGTTCTTGAGGGACTCGCAGCGCCTAAAGGAACATCATTTTTAAAAAACTGATAGGTATCGGCTCCCACTGGGGCTGAAACTGTTATCATATCTCCTGAACAATATGAATTTCCAGCAACCCCAGTGCTTAAGGATGGGTCAAAATTTGCTTTAGCATTAACTGTTATAATATTTGAATCTGTTCTGCTACATGAAATTGGTTCATCAAAAATTCCATTCCCATTTGCATCATAATAAGCAAATGCAATTCTTTTAAATCTTGTTTGTAATGTAAAATTTCCAGGGGGGGCATATGATTGTGATGTTGCTCCAGCAATATCCCCCCATGGACCACTATTAACCGATGACTGCCATTGATAAGCTATGGTTGCTGAAGCAATTGTTGTGCTTGCTGCACCACCCCCAATGCCAAGATTACCTCCATCAATTCCACTGGCCATTGCTGAATTATAACATAAATCAACATCAGCTGCATTTTGCAAAGTAATTGAGCCGGTTGTTGAAATTGATAAAACAGTAAAAGTTTCATTTACATCAATATAGCATCCTGTTGCATTATATGCTCTAGAAATTACAACATCACCATCATTTAATCTATTAGTAGTAAATTTATTTCCAACAACTTCTGCCGGTAAAGCAGGGGCTCCAGTATTATTAATATAAAAAGTATAGCTAACACCTCCTGTAACCTCAATTTCTACATTCTGTCCCAAACAAATTATATTTCCAGGAGCATTTGAAGAGACTCCAGGGTTTAATCCAACCTCATCAACTATTATTGGAATAGTTTGCTGGTTTGTACAACCAAAATTATCTATAATCTGAACTATTATATTATCACCATTTTGAATTACTGGAGGACTTGCAGCAAGATTTCTTACACTTCCAGATCTTAAATTTATAGTTCTGGAGCTTCCTGAGGTAATGGTGGTTGAGTTTACAATAAAAGTATAAGTTGCAGCGCCAGTATTTGCAGAAACAATTATATTTTGATCTTGACAAAATGTATTATCCGATTCGTTGGTTGATAAGTTTATAGTAAATGCATCTCTTTTATTTATCGTTACTATATCATCCCCGATAAATGTACAAGAAGTTGTATCAGAAGAAATCACTACGTTTCTTCTATAAAGTGTTGTAGTTGTAATACCTGCAGGCTGGTAATTAGCTGCATTTTCACCATTGATATTAAAATAGTTTGATCCATTATTTGTAGAAAGCTGCCATTGGTAAGATATAGTTCCAAAAGTTGATGAGGCAACTAAACTACCTCCAGAGCCATCACCCAGAATTAGCCCAGTTGGTACTTGGCCAGAACAAATATTTGAATCAGAGGCGTTTTGAAGGACAATTAAACCATTGTTGTCAAGTACCATTTCATTAAATGATAATGATTCTTCATCATAACATCCACTTGCATTAAAAACTCTAACTGTAACGGTATCATTATTTGAAAGTGATCTAGTTAAAGTTGAAAAGGTGGCACCAAACTGAAGACTACCATTAATGTACCAGGCATAACTTGCACCCCCTGTTGCAGTAAAATTTACAGCGTCTCCAGAACAGAAAAGCCCATCAGAAGCAGATGATGAAAGACCAGCAGATGGAATACTTGATACGGCAACTGTAATTGACTGAGTTGAAGAGTTTGTAATACATCCATTGGCATCTATCATCTCTATTGTCACTTTGTCACCGTTAGCTATACTACCTGGGCCTGCAAGAGAAGAAAATGTAATCGTATTTACGCCAGCTAAAGACTGTATAATTCCATTGTTAACCTTAAATGTATAGGTCGCAGTTGCTGAATAAGGCGTAATTGAAAAGGTAATTTCTTCTCCTGCACAAATTGAATTATCTGCATCGTTACTTGATAGTGACGGAACTGCAGGAGTAAGAACGTTTATGTCAAGAGAAGTACTTACGTTGTTTGAAATATCTGGATCGCTGGGAATTGTAATACTAGCTGTAATTGTATATGGCGCTGAAGGATCAGAAAAATCTAATGGTGACATGCTTGCTCCTCCAACTGCAGCGAAGTGAGTTGGAAAAATAAAGGTTTGAGTGCCACCGCCTGCAATATTTGCGGCAACGTTAATGGTATATTGAGCAGCTGCTCTTGAAATTGGACCATTAACTTGAAAATAAAAGGTATCACCATTAACATCATTGGCAGAACCAGATAAATTTGTAATTTCAACTTGAAAGTTTACTGAATTTGATGGACAAAAAGGCTCTCCTCCGACAATAGATATTGATCCTATTGAAATGTCTTGTTGAGAATACAACATTCCTACAAAAAAAATGAATATTAAAAAAAGTGTTTTTCTCAACAAAATCGACTGCTAATTACATTTATTTAGAAACGTAAATTGATGCATAATATTATAAAATATATGTACAAATTTAATAAATAATACCGATGTTTTCGGAGTTATTAACAGTTTATTTACAGATTATCAACAATGGTTCTACTGCAAAAATACTGCATTTTTACAGAAAATTCATTTTCTTCATCCAATCATCATTAAATATTTTTCCAATATAACGACTTCCCGAATCGTGTAAAAGCACAACCACGACATCTTCTTTTGAAAAATTTTTCCCGAGCTGAAGAAGCCCTTTTACAGCAGCTCCACAAGAATTTCCCGCCAAGATCCCTTCCTCTCTAGCTAACTTTCTAGTAAACACGGCAGCATCTTTATCTGTCACTTTTTCAAAATGATCAATAATTGAAAAATCAACATTTTTTGGAAGAATGTCCTCACCAATTCCTTCTGTAACGTAGGGATAAATTTCATTGGTGTCAAATATTCCTGTTTCATGATATTTTTTAAAAACAGAACCATAAGTATCAATACCCCAAATTTTAATATTTGGATTTTTTTCTTTTAAAAATTTTCCGACACCAGAAATCGTACCTCCTGTTCCCACTCCCACCACAAAATGAGTTATTTTCCCATCTGTTTGTTCCCAAATTTCAGGACCCGTACTTTCGTAATGAGCAATGGCATTAGAAGGATTATCATATTGATTAACATGCCAAGAATTAGGCGTTTCTTTGGCCACTCTTGCCGCTGTACTGTAATAAGATTTTGGATCTTCTGCATCAACATCTGTTGGACAGATAATGACCTCTGCCCCTACAGCTCTTAAAAGATCAAACTTTTCTTTTGATTGTTTATCTGTAGAAATACAAATTAACTTATAACCCTTTACAATGGCAGCAAGCGCAAGACCCATTCCCGTATTTCCCGAAGTCCCCTCCACAATAGTTCCACCGGTTTTAAGCAATCCTGATGCTTCAGCATCTTCAATCATTTTGACCGCCATGCGATCTTTAACAGAATTACCTGGATTAAAACTTTCAACCTTTGCCAATACTAAAGCATCAATATCTTTAGTGATGGTGTTTAATTTAATTAGTGGAGTGTTTCCAATGGTATCTAAAATAGTTGAGGCGTAATTCATGAAAATAATTTAAGTTGTAAAAGTATTTATAAAAATTAGCATCTACACAAATATTAAATTAAACATTAGCGAAAACGCAAAACTTTAGAGGGGACAATATTTAAAATAATTTTTGAAGGAATCCAAAGCAATAAAACTGAGATTACTAAAAAGAAAATGTTTAAGCCTAAAACTTCTGTGAAAGAAATTGAAACTGGTGCTACACCAACAAAATAAGTTTCAGGATCAAGGGTAATCCAGCCAAAGTAATACTGAGAAAAATAAAATCCTAAACCAATAATGTTACCCCAAAAAAGTCCTTTAGCCATTATTAAAGCTCCGTTATAAAGGAAAATTTTTTGTATTAAAAAATTATTAGCGCCTAATGCTTTTAATAAACCTATCATACGAGATCTTTCTAGAATTAATACTAAAAGTGCAGTAGCCATATTAATAACCCCCACTAAAAGCATGACAATTAAAATGATTAATACATTAAAATCAAACAAGGAAATCCATTGAAAAATTCCATAAAAGCGGTCGGTAATGGGAATACTATTTAAATCAGAAGGCAACTTATCATAAATATTATTTGCTGTTTGCTGAAGGTGTTTAAAATTTGACACAAAAAGCTCGTAGCCTCCAATTTGATTCAAATCCCATTTATTCAGGCGCTGAACTTGCTTTAAATCACCATACACCAAGTTTTCATCAATATCTGGAAACCCAGAAAAATAAATTCCTACAATGGTAAAGCGCCTTCTTATGGGGATTCCCTTCCCAGTACTATTTTGAAAAAAAGCTTCTACTCTATCCCCTAATATGAGATTAAGACGACTGGCTATTACTTCTGAAATTAAAATTTCATCACTCGTTAATTGAGGTTCAAAACTTGGAAAAGTTCCTTGAGTTTTAAAAGAACTCAAGCTAGTCCAATCAAAATTTTCAGAAACTCCTTTAAAAAGTATCCCTTCAAAGTCCGAATCCGTTTTAAACATTCCAGCTTTTAGGGCAATAGAATGTATTTTTTCAATGTTTTTTTCTTCCTTAATTTGGTTGCGAATGGAATCACTATCGATTATGGGGAGAAGAGAAACTTGGGATTCATTGTTTTCAAAAAGAGTTACTAAAATGTGCCCATTAAAAACACTTGTTTTCTTTTGAATTTCTTTTTGTAATCCCTGGCTTGTAGAAATTGCAATTAAAATAGAGGCAATTCCAAGGGCAACTGCTGTAGTTGCAATATTGATTATTCGAGCAGAAACAGTACTTTTATGCTGTTTCTGTACTCGCATTTTTTTTGCAAAAAATAAAGCTATATTCAATGAAATATCTATTTAAAAGTATCCTTTTCAAAAGTACATTTTTATTTTGGCTTACCATGGTAAGCTTCACTTCTGCATCATGTCAAAAACAAATTACAATTTCAGCAGCAAATGTTGATGCTTACATCCCTCTATTGAAAGAAAAAAAAGTAGGAATAGTTGCGCACCAAGCAAGTGTCATTTCAAGTGCAAAAAATACGATTCACTTAGTAGACTTACTCAGAAAAAAAAACATTTCAATTCAAAAGATTTTTGCACCAGAACATGGATTTAGAGGAACAGCAGATGCAGGTGAAAAAATAGAAAATCAAATTGATTCTAAAACTCAACTTCCTATAATTTCATTATATGGAAAAAACAGAAAACCAAGTAAAGAACAACTTAAGGGTATTGAAATAATGGTTTTTGATCTACAAGATGTTGGGGTTCGTTTTTATACTTACCTATCCACACTTCATAATGTGATGGAAGCATGTGCTGAAAACAATATTCCTTTAATTGTCTTAGACCGCCCCAATCCAAATGCACATTACATCGATGGACCAGTTCTAAATATTGAACATAAAAGCTTTGTTGGAATGCACCCTGTTCCTATAGTATACGGAATGACTATTGGTGAATATGCGCAAATGATTAATGGTGAAAAATGGCTTGCCAATTCTATCAAATGTGACTTAACCATAATTCCACTTAAAAATTACACCCATCAAACAACTTACGAATTAACCATTCGACCATCACCCAACCTACCCAACAAACAATCTATCGCATTATATCCAAGTTTATGTTTGCTTGAGCCGACTAGAGTTAGTATCGGAAGAGGAACCGATTTACAATTCCAGGTTTATGGCCATCCTGGATTTCCTAAAACAGATTTTTCTTATGTACCAAAATCAAATTTTGGTTCAAAAAATCCAAAACACAAGGGACAAATTTGTTATGGAGAGAATTTAACTACCATCAATCCTCCTTCAAAAATTGAATTAAAATGGCTGATGAATGCCTACTCAGGTTTTCCTGAAAAAGATTCATTTTTCCTTAAGGGATTTGAACGAATAAGTGGAGTAAGTAACTTAAAAAAGCAACTTATAGGAGGAGCCAGCGAAAAAACAATTAGAAACTCTTGGACTGATGACCTTAATAAATTTAAAAAAACAAGAATAAAATACCTTCTTTATCCTTAAGGTATATTTAAATATTTGTGCGTCTGAAGCGAAACCTTCCATTTGGGATTATCCAAAACATAATCTACTAATAGCGGCATAATAACATCTCTCTTACTCCATTCTGGTTGTAAAAAAAGCTTACACCCTGAACCAACTTTAGAGGCTTGTTCTTCGGCGAAACGAATATCATCTTTGTTATAAATAATCATTTTAAGCTCATCAGCTCTTTCATAAGCTTCCTTTATAGGTAATTTATTTTTTTTTGGTGATAGACAAAACCAGTCCCAATTGCCGCTTAGTGGATAAGCACCAGAAGTTTCAATATGAATATTGATTTCTTTGGAATGTAATAAATTTGTCAAGGGCTCCATTGGCCACATTAATGGTTCACCCCCAGTGACTACAACCGTATCTGAATACTGCTTAGCACCTCTAACAATCTGATCTATATGAGTTGGAGGATGCAAAGCAGCATTCCAACTTTCTTTCACATCGCACCAGTGACATCCAACATCACAACCGCCAATCCTTATGAAATAAGCGGCACCTCCTTTGTGGTATCCTTCCCCTTGAAGAGTATAAAAAGCCTCCATTAATGGAAGTGAATAACCTTGAGCTACCGCTGCGATTGATTCTTTTGCTTGCATCTGGCAAAGATACCACTTTCCAAAAGTACATTCCTACAGAAATTGTATCTTTAAAAAGATTAATAATTTAAATTATGCTTAGCCCATTTCACTTAGCTATTCCTGTCGACAACCTGGAACTTTGTAGTGATTTTTATAGTAACATTTTGGAATGTAAAGCAGGTAGATCATCAGACCATTGGATTGATTATAATATGTTTGGTCATCAATTAGTGCTTCATGTTGATCCATCACTTCAATCTAAAAAACATCATAACGAAGTAGACGGAAAATCCGTCCCTGTCCCCCACTTTGGAGTTGTATTAGAGTGGGGAATTTTTAATGAATTAGCTGAAAAATTAATTCTAAAGGGTGTTGAGTTTGTAATTAAACCATATTTGAGATTTAAGGGTTTACCTGGCGAACAAATGACAATGTTTTTTTATGATCCCGCAGGAAATGCCTTAGAATTCAAGTCCTTCAAGAATAAGGATCAGATTTTTGCCACATAATATTATGAATAAAATATTAACTTTTTTTGACACACTCTTTGAGCACATCTTTTCTGATAAGAATCAAAAGAAAATTGAAAGGGTCACCCTATGGTTATCTATAATTGGATTTATCACTCATCTATTATTGATTTTTTCTAAAAGATTTGAGCTATTTCACACCCCATTTGAGGCCCGCCTTCTAGATGATCCTATTTCAGCTATTTACACTCCTTTTTCAATCATTTTAGTATATGAGATATACCTTCTCATTATGTATTTACCCAGATCTTTTACGACTGCAGTTTCCAAACAATTTGAGATTATATCCCTGATATTAATCCGTAGAATTTTTGGAGATATCCCTAAAATTGAATTGGATGTAAATTGGATTGAAAATACGGCAAACAGACAATTAATATATGATCTTATTGGCGTTCTAATCCTCTACTTTTTGATTTATCAATTCAATAAACACCAAAATAAAATCACCAAAAAAGAATTAAGCATTAGCTTAAAAAGGTTTGTAAGCTCAAAACGTGCCGTCAGTCTTATACTTCTTCCTGTATTAATTTTTACTTCAATTTATACTGCCTTTACATGGATAAGTGGTTTGTTTTCAGCATCAATGAAAGAAAGTGTTTTACCCGATATAAACTCTGTATTTTATAATGAGTTTTTTACCATTTTAATTTTAGCAGATGTCTTTATCCTACTCCTATCCTTTCAATATACAGAACGCTACAGTCAGCTAATTAGGAATACAGGTTTCGTGATATGTACAATTCTGATACGACTCTCTTTTGGAACCTATGGTCTAACCAATATTTTATTGATTATCTCCAGTGTTCTTTTTGGGTTACTCATACTAAGAATATATCATAAAATGGAATCTGACTTATTACAAAATTCTTAAAATTCAATCTCTTCGCTCACAAGCCAGAAGAGTATTTTTAAGAAGCATCGCAATGGTCATTGGACCTACGCCTCCAGGAACCGGGGTAATAGCATAAGCTTTTCTTGCCACTTCTTCATAAGCAACATCACCTTTTATAAGATATCCTTTTGGGTGGCTTGTGTCTGGAACTCTAGTAATACCTACATCAATAATAACGACGTCTTGTTTAACCATATCTGCTTTCAAAAATTCTGGAATTCCAAGTGCTGAAACAATAATATCTGCAGAGCGGGTAAGTACTTTAATGTTTTCTGTTCGACTATGAGCAACCGTTACAGTGGCATTTCCATAAGGACCTTTTTGACTCATCAAAATACTAATGGGGCGACCCACAATATGACTCCGTCCAATTACCACACAATGCTTGCCTGAGGTTTCGATTTTATAGCGCTTCAAAAGCTCCATAATACCATAAGGAGTAGCTGGGATAAAAGAATTCATTTCTAATGCCATACGTCCAAAATTAGAAGGATGAAATCCATCTACATCTTTTCTAGGATCAATTGCTAAGAGTATTTTTTCTTCATTAATGTGCTCTGGCAAAGGGAGCTGAACAATGTATCCATCTAGACTATCATCATTATTTAATTGGGTGATTTTTTGCAATAATTCATTTTCTGAAATCGTCTCATCTAAATGAATTAAAGTAGACTTAATGCCAATTTGCTCACAAGACCTAACTTTACTTCCAACGTAAGTTAAGCTAGCTCCATCATTACCAACAAGTACTGCTGCTAAATGTGGTATTTTTTTTCCATCGTTTATCCTGTTATCTACCGTTAATTTAATTTCTTCTTTTAACGCTATTGCAGTTTTTTTTCCGTCTAATACTATCATTATCTTATTTTAAACCTTGTATTTGTTGCATCATTTGGGGTCCTTTTCCACCTTGCACCATTTTCATCATTTTTCCCATTTGTTCAAACTGCTTAATAAGCTGATTTATATCTTCTATTGATTTACCAGAGCCTTTTGCTATTCTAGTTTTACGACTATGATTCATTAATTGAGGCTGAGATCTTTCTTTAGGAGTCATAGAGCCTATTATTACCTCAATGCCAGCAAAAGCGTCATCATCGACATCGACATCTTTCATCATTTTACCAACACCAGGAATCATTCCCATTAAATCTTTCATATTTCCCATTTTCTTGACCTGCTGGATTTGAGAAAGAAAATCATCATACCCGAATTTATTTTTAGCTATTTTTTTATTAATCTTTCGTGCTTGGTCTTCGTCAAATTGCTCTTGAGCTCTTTCTACAAGTGAAACCACATCTCCCATGCCAAGAATGCGATCAGCCATACGTTCTGGATAGAAAACATCTAAAGCTTCCATTTTTTCCCCTGTTCCAATAAATTTAATTGGTTTATTCACAACCGACTTAATGGTCAAAGCTGCACCGCCACGAGTATCTCCATCAAGCTTAGTTAAAATAACACCATCAAAATTCAATAAATCATTAAATGTTTTTGCTGTATTTACAGCATCTTGCCCCGTCATTGCATCAACAACAAAAAGAGTTTCTGATGGTTTTACTGCAGAATGAATAGCTTTAATTTCAGTCATTAACACTTCATCAATTGCTAAACGACCAGCAGTATCAATAATTACAACGTCATGTTTTTCCTTTTTTGCCACCTCTAAAGCAGCAAGTGCAATTTTCACAGGGTCTTTTTCTTCCCTATCCTCATATATCGCAGCACCTACTTGTTCAGCTACAATTGCTAATTGATCTATAGCTGCAGGGCGATAAACATCACAAGCTACCAACAAAGGGCTTTTAACTTGTTTCTTTTTTAGATGAAGAGCTAGCTTTCCAGTAAAAGTTGTTTTACCAGATCCTTGTAATCCTGTCATTAAAATTACAGCAGGCTTTTGTTCTAAATTAACGCCAACAGACTCAGAACCCATGAGTGCGGTTAATTCATCTTTGACTATTTTTACAAGAAGTTGACTGGGCTGAAGACTTGTTAGTACTTTTTCTCCTAATGCTTTTTCTTTTACACGAACCGTAAACTCTTTGGCTATCTTGAAGTTAACATCGGCATCTAATAAGGCTCTACGAACTTCCTTGAGTGTTTCAGCAACATTAATTTCTGTAATTTTTCCATGACCCTTAAGAACTTGGAAAGCTTTATCTAATTTACCGCTAAGATTATCGAACATAATGATTGTGAATATTAAATGTCAAAAAACAAAAATAAGAAATGCGAAGAGAATATTAACTACTGATTAGTGTTGAATGAAAACATTCTCTCCATAACAATAGCATGCGGGAATGTTATAGCTGCTAAAAAGGAAAAAAAGAGCGGTAAAAACTGTTCTCTTGGAATGTCTGCAAAAAAATAAACTCCACCTAAACTAACTAAAGCTAAAATCCAGTATAAAAAAGAAGCCTTTATATACTTTTTATATCCAGTTTTACCAGAAACTGTACCATCGTACAAAAATTTAATTTGTGAATTTAAAGAAGGCAAACTATGCCATATAACAAAATAAATTCCAAAACTGAAAAGCAAATTGCTTGATGTAAACAATAAGGCCAATAATCCCAAAAGGAAAAACTCTTGCATTAATAATTTACTATTTTTAAAATGAAAGAGGGCTTGAATAACTATGGCTATAGAAGTGACTAATAATGAATAAATAAAAAAGTTGAAAGGAAGTGCTTTACCTGAGATTTGAAAAATTACTTTAACAGTTTCATTATAGTGTAACGAGAACAGCATCAAAAATATAAAGGCTCCATAGGTGAAATAAAAAAATAACTTACCCTTTTTTAAATCTACTATTCGCTCCAAATGTTGCTCTCCAAAATGATAACAACTTACTAGCACAAAAGAAATAAGAGCAATTCCGGGTATCCAATAAAAAATACCTATTCCTGAAATAACCACCATTAAATATGAGACAAAAAACAAAGCCTTTAGTTTTTTTTGATTTTTTCCGAAATTTTTATCAATTATTTTCAAATCATTTGCACCATGAAGAATCCCAAAAGAAAAAATTCCTATAAAAGCAATGAGATTTTGACTAGAATCATTGCAAAAAACTGCAAATATGATACAGGTCAGTGTTATTAATTGCGGTATTATTAAAAATTTATGCTTTGTAAATGAGATAGTTAACAATTTCAATGAAAAATAACTTATATATAAATGGTGGGTGATTTAATTTTTTTTAAATTTATCTAAACAAAAACAAATAATTGATATTAATTATGGAAAAATTACTAAGTTTAATAACTGTAGTGCCAGCGATGGCTACAGATGACTACGTTGGATTTACTTTCTTCGTAGGATGTATGGCGATGATGGCAGCATCAGCGTTCTTTTTTCTCTCAATGAGCTCTTTTGATGCAAAATGGAGAACCTCTATTTTGGTGTCTGGACTAATTACGTTCATTGCAGCTGTTCACTATTGGTACATGCGTGACTATTGGGCAACTAATATGACCTCTCCAACATTTTTTAGATATGTAGATTGGGTGTTAACTGTTCCGTTAATGTGTGTTGAATTTTATTTAATTCTAAAAGCAGCTGGAGCTACTAAACAATTAATGTGGAAATTGATTTTCGCTTCTATTGTTATGTTAGTAACAGGTTACTTTGGAGAAGCTGTATACACAACGGGATCAGGTCCTGCAGTATGGGGTCTTGTTTCTGGTCTTGCTTACTTCTGGATTGTATATGAAATCTGGATGGGTAGCACTTCTAAACTAGCTGCAGCTGCAGGTGGTGCAGTACAAGCTGCTCACAAAACACTCTGCTGGTTTGTTCTTGTAGGATGGGCAATTTATCCAATTGGATATATGGCCGGTACTGAAGGATGGTATAGTGGAATATTTGGTGGATTGCCAATGGACGTTATTTATAACGTTGGTGATGCTATCAACAAAATTGGGTTTGGTCTAGTTGTTTACAACTTAGCTGTAAATTCAAAATAATCCTGAAAAGGAAACAATTTTTATATATAAAACTAAAATCGCTCTTTTGAGCGATTTTTTTTTTACATCCTGTTCGGTACATCAATACCCAATAAATTAGAAGCATTAGCAATCACCTCTGCTACCTTTTCAGAAAGGGCTACACGAAATGCTTTTTGAGTTATATCGGTACTTCCTAGAACAGAAACATTTTGATAAAAAGTGTTGTAACTCTTAACTAAGTCATATAGATAGTTAGCAATGAGTGCAGGATTATATTGCTTACCTGCTAATATAATTATCTCAGGATAGATTTCCAATTGCTTAATTACCTCTTTTTCACGAATATCTAACTCTGTTAATGACTCGAACGACTCTAATAAATCTTTATCTGATTTAAGAATCAATGTTTTAATTCGTGCATGAGTATACTGAATAAAAGGGCCTGTATTTCCGTTAAAATCAATTGAAGCCTCAGGATCAAAAAGAATTCGTTTTTTGGGATCTACTTTAAGAATGTAATATTTTAATGCGCCTAATGCAATAGTTTCATGAAGAGTAGTTTTTTCATTATCATTAAGAGAATCTAGTTTACCTACAGATTCTGAAATAGTTTTTGCTTGTGATATCATGCCTTTAATAAGATCATCTGCATCTACAACAGTACCTTCTCTACTTTTCATTTTCCCACTAGGCAAATCAACCATTCCATAACTTAAATGATGCAAAGCTTCTGCCCAGTCAAAACCTAATTTCTTAAGAATTAAAAACAATACTTTAAAATGATAATCTTGTTCATTCCCAACAGTATAAACCATTCCCTTTAGCTGAGGAATATCTTCTAATCTTTTTTGAGCAGTTCCAAGATCTTGAGTCATGTATACAGAAGTTCCATCGGAACGTAAAAGTAATTTTTCATCTAATCCTTCTGCAGTGAGATCTATCCAAACAGAGCCATCGTCTTTTTTAAAAAACACCTGATCTTTAAGTCCCTTCTTAATAATATTTTTTCCTAGTAAATAAGTTTCGCTTTCGTAATAATAGGAATCAAAAGAGACCCCTAAACTAGCATACGTTACTTCAAAACCTTGATATACCCAATCATTCATGGTCCTCCAAAGTTTATGAACAGCTAAGTCATTATCTTCCCAACGCCTTAACATGTCTTGTGCTTCTAATAAAAGGGGAGCATTTTGTTTTGCTTCTTCTTCTGAATAACCTTGTTTTGTTAGTGTAGTTATTTCTTTTTTATATTCAACATCAAATTTTACATAATATTTCCCTACCAGCTGATCTCCTTTTAAATCTGAACTAGAGGGTGTTTCTTGATTCCCAAATTTTTCCCAAGCAATCATAGACTTACAAATGTGAATTCCACGATCATTTATAATTTGTGTTTTAATCACTTTTTTTCCATTTGCCTCAAGAATTTTAGCAACTGAATATCCTAAAACATTATTTCTTATGTGACCTAGGTGTAAAGGCTTATTTGTGTTTGGTGATGAAAATTCAACCATAACAATTGGTGAAACATCATTTATAATTTGATGACCATAATTTGAAATATTTAGAATTTTCAAAAACTGCTCTACATAAAACGCATCACTTAAAACGAGATTCAAAAACCCTTTAACTACATTAAAATTTAGAACAGCCTCAAGCTCATTTAACAAGTAATTTCCAAGTGTATTTGCCAAATCATCAGGACGTATTTTTACCTGACGTACTAACGGAAATACAACCAAGGTTAGGTCACCTTCAAATTCTTTCCGAGTGCTTTGAAATTCATAACTTTCAATGGTAACATTATGTTGAGACTGAAAAAAATGATTCAAAATGGGTGTAAAATGCTCACTATAATTGATGTTCATGACAATATTTGATATCAAAGATAAATATATTCAATTGATTATGCCTTCGTTTGGCAAACCCTTATCTTTAACTATATGCTATTAAATATATCTTATAACGATCCCACTGTTAAGCGGCAAATAGAAAAGGCAGTAGGAAGACCTTTTTCATTAAAACAAAGATGGAAATTAGGTGGTATTGGATCACAGAAATTAATGATTAATAGCGCTTCTATTGACATACATAACTTGCTGATTTTAGATAATAATTTAAAGTCTTGTAACTTAGAGCTAAGACCTTTAGGTATTATTGTTCACTTTAGAAGTCTTTTAGAAACCTATGGATTAATTATACCTTATTATAAACTCAAACTATATAAAGGAAAAGCAAAAGAATATTCTTTATATATTGATCAATATTACATTAAAATTTTTGTGGACTCAAAAAAAAATCATGCCTTCCTTAAAAAGGTAGGATCTCAAAAATCATTACAAGTACCACCCTCTTTAGAAGACCTATAGTTCTCTGTGTCTAGAGCCAGTATATATTTGACGTGGACGTCCAATAGGTTCATTATTTTTACGCATTTCTAACCATTGAGAAATCCACCCTGGCAATCTCCCTAAAGCAAACATAACCGTAAACATTTCTGTAGGAATACCTAAAGCACGATAAATTATACCAGAATAAAAATCAACATTTGGATATAATTTTCGTTCTATAAAGTAAGAATCATTCAGTGCTTCTTTTTCTAAGCCTTTTGCTATATCTAAAATAGGGTCATTGATTCCCATTTCAGCTAAAACTTCATCAGCTGCTTTTTTAATAATCTTAGCCCGGGGGTCAAAATTTTTATAAACTCTATGTCCAAATCCCATTAAACGGAAAGGATCATTTTTATCTTTAGCCTTAGCCATATATTTTTTTGTGTCGCCACCGTCTTTTTGAATGGCCTCAAGCATTTCAATAACTGCTTGGTTTGCTCCTCCATGAAGTGGACCCCAAAGTGCAGAAATACCAGCAGATACAGATGCAAATAAACCAGCATGAGAAGATCCCACAATCCGTACTGTTGAAGTTGAACAATTTTGTTCATGCTCGGCATGAAGAATTAATAATTTATTTAATGCAGAAACAACCACCGGACTTGGCGAATATTCTTCATGAGGACGTTTAAACATCATATGTGCAATATTCTCTACATAAGACAAGGAAGTATTAGCATAATTCAATGGCAATCCTTTAACTTTTCTTTGAGTCCATGACGCTAAAATTGGAAATTTAGCCAGTAACATAATAATAGCTTCTCGCATGTCTGATTCTGAGTCAATATCTACAGAAGACGGGTTAAATGCAATCAAAGCAGAGGTTAGAGACGAAAGAACACCCATAGGATGAGCAGCCTTAGGAAAACTTTTTAAAATCATCTTTAAGTCTTCATCTACTAAGGAGTCAATTTTAATTTCTTTATTAAAAAGATCAAGCTCTTCCTCATTTGGTAATTCCCCAAAAATTAATAAAAAAGCAACCTCAATAAAACTAGATCTATCGCATAAATCTTCAATGGAATAACCTCGATACCTTAAAATACCTTCTTCACCATTTAAAAATGTAACAGAACTTTTACACGATCCTGTATTTTTGAATCCCGGGTCATAGGTAATCAATCCTGTTAATGATCTGAGTGTTTTAATGTCAATACCTTTTTCGTTTTCTGTCCCTTCAATTAAAGGAAATTCAAAGGTTTGATTGTTGTAGCTAAGTTTTACTGATTCACTCATATTCTTAGTTTTATATTAAATTCTATATAGCATTTAATACCATATGCCTTAGGACTTTAGTCTTTTATTATAGGATCACATTCTTGTCTTTTTGTAAAGGAAGAACGCAACTATTCAATCATATTAACCTTAATGGTTAAATGCTTTTTTTCCAGGAAAATAAGCTAATGCATCTAATTCTTCTTCAATACGAAGTAACTGATTGTATTTTGCCATACGGTCACTTCGTGAAGCAGATCCTGTTTTAATTTGTCCTGTATTTAAAGCTACTGCAAGATCTGCAATTGTATTATCTTCTGTTTCACCAGAACGATGAGACATTACAGATGTATATCCAGCTCGGTGTGCCATGTCAACAGCAGCAATGGTTTCAGAAAGAGTTCCAATTTGATTTACTTTAATTAAAATAGAGTTTGCAATTCCATTCTCAATTCCTTTACTTAATCTTTTCACATTAGTTACAAATAAATCATCACCAACTAGTTGAACATGATCTCCTGCCATTTCCGTTAAAGATTTCCAGCCATCCCAGTCATTTTCATCCATACCATCTTCAATAGAAACAATTGGGTACTTTTTACTGAGATCAAATAAATAGCTAGCTTGCTCTTTTGAAGTTCTTTTAACACCAGAGTTACCCTCAAAAAGAGTGTAATCATAAACCCCGTCTTTAAAGAATTCCGCAGCAGCGCAATCTAAAGCAATCATTACTTCTTCTCCAGCTATATATCCCGCATTACTAATTGCTTTGATAATTGTATCTAAAGCATCCTCTGTTCCTTCTAAAACAGGAGCAAATCCACCTTCATCACCAACAGCTGTACTTAAACCACGGTCATGAAGAACTTTTTTAAGGTGATGAAAAATTTCAGTTCCAATTTGCATTGCATGTGAGAAAGATTTTGCACCAGTTGGCATTACCATAAATTCCTGAAAAGCTATAGGAGCATCAGAATGCGATCCACCATTAATAATATTCATCATAGGAACAGGTAATGTTTTTGCGCTCACACCACCTATATATCTGTATAGCGGAAGGCCTAATTCATTAGCAGCAGCCTTAGCAATTGCCAAAGAAACGCCTAAAATTGCATTAGCCCCTAATTTTGATTTATTTGGTGTCCCATCCAAATCGATCATTAATTTATCAAGTTGCTCTTGATCAAAAACAGAGCTGCCAATAATTTCTTGGGAGATTAAATTATTAACATTATCTATGGCTTTACCTACAGCTTTACCCATATAAGAACTACCGCCGTCACGAAGCTCTACAGCTTCATGCTCACCAGTTGAAGCTCCAGAAGGAACCGCTGCTCTACCTAAAATTCCATTTTCAGTAATGATATCTACTTCAACGGTTGGATTTCCTCTAGAGTCAAAAATTTGTCTTGCTTGTACGTTAATAATAATACTCATTTTATTTAAATTATTTTAGATTTAATAATGTTTTCTTTGAAAATATCAAACAGGTAACTTGCATCGTTTGGTCCTGGTCCCGCTTCAGGATGGTATTGAACAGAAAAACAATTTTTGCTTTTCATACGAAGCCCTGCAAGGGTTTGATCATTTAAATGTACGTGTGTTATCTCTATATTAGGATGAGCTTTTGCAGCTTCGATATCTACAGTAAATCCATGGTTTTGTGAAGTAATTTCTCCTCTTCCTGTTAATAAATTCTTCACTGGATGATTAATACCTCTATGACCATTAAACATTTTAAAAGTAGGAATTCCATTTGCTAACGCAATCACTTGATGTCCTAAACAAATACCAAACAAAGGCTTATTTTTTTCTATAATAATTCTAGCTACTTCTTGAACCTGCTTCAAAGGCTCTGGATCACCAGGACCATTTGATATAAAATATCCATCTGGCTTAAATGATTCCATAGTTTTAAAAGAAGTATCGTATGGGAATACTTTTACATACATTCCACGCGAAACCATATTGTGTAAAATGTTTTTCTTAATCCCTAGATCTAAAGCAGATATCTTGATTTCTGCATCAGGATTACCCACAGTGTAAGTTTTTTTTGTTGAAACTTTGGAAGCAAGCTCAAGTCCATTCATATTCAAAGCAGCTGCAAGCTCTTTAAGTAATTCTTCTTTACGTTCTGTTTCAGTAGAGATTACGGCATTCATCGCTCCGTTTTCTCTTATATAATTAACTAAAGCCCTTGTATCGACATCTGATATAGTGACCAACTTATTTTTTTCTAAATAATTAAAAAGAGATTCTTCTCCTCTAGGTCTAGAATAATTAAAACTAAAATCTTTACATATTAAACCTGCAATAGAAATATGTTCAGATTGCGATTCCTCTTCTAAAATCCCATAATTTCCAACATGTGTATTGGTTGTAACCATTAACTGTCCAAAATATGAAGGATCAGTAAATATTTCTTGATAACCGGTCATACCAGTGTTAAAACATATTTCACCGAAAGCACTCCCTTCTATACCAATGGATTTACCAAAAAATTGGGTGCCATCTGCAAGAAGAACAAAAGCTTTTTTTCTAAATCTGTATTCCATGGTTTTAATTACAAAATAAATCAAAAAAAAGGATAAACTAAAACGTTTATCCTTTTATGTATTAAGAAAAAATAAGAATATGAAATGAATTATTTTGCATTCTCAGTATCCTCATCATTTTTTGTGTCAATTTCAGGTATAGCTTCTTCAGCAACTGGAGCTGTCTCTTCTTTAACTTCAATTACGGTTTCACTAGCTGTAGTCTTAGCTTTTCCACCACGTCGACGTGTTTTCTTTTTCTCTGTAGCTTCAGATTTATATACTTCATTATAATCTACAAGCTCAATCATTGCCATAGATGCATTATCACCTAGTCTATTTCCTAACTTAATAATACGTGTATATCCTCCAGGACGATCACCAACTTTTTTGGCAATATCTCTAAATAATTCTGTAACTGTTTCTTTATCACGAAGTGAACTAAATACTAACCTTCTATTGTGAGTAGTGTCAGACTTAGCTTTAGTGATAATAGGTTCAACAAATTGCTTCAAAGCTTTTGCTTTAGTTACAGTTGTATTTATACGCTTGTGTTCAATTAATGAACAAGCCATATTAGAGAGCATTGATTTTCTATGAGCAGTTTTACGCCCTAAATGCATTACTTTTTTTCCGTGTCTCATTTTTCTTCTTTAAAAATGTGAATTAATCCTTATCTAGTTTGTATTTGGCAAGGTCCATTCCAAAAGAAAGTCCTTTTAATACAACCAACTCTTCTAACTCAGTCAATGATTTTTTACCAAAGTTTCGAAACTTCATTAAATCATTTTTATTGAAAGAAACTAAATCTCCGAGCGTTTCGACTTCTGCGGCTTTCAAACAATTTAATGCACGCACAGACAAGTCCATATCTATAAGTTTCGTTTTTAATAATTGGCGCATATGTAGAGACTCCTCGTCATAAGTTTCCGTTTGAGCAATCTCATCTGCCTCAAGTGTAATTCGTTCATCAGAAAATAATAAAAAGTGATGAATCAATGTTTTTGCAGCTTCGGTAAGTGCATCTTTTGGATGAATAGAGCCGTCAGTAATTATTTCAAAAACTAGCTTCTCATAATCAGTCTTTTGCTCTACACGAAAGTTTTCAATGTTATATTTTACGTTTTTTATTGGTGTAAAAATAGAATCAATTGCAATCACACCCAATTCAGCATTAGAATTTTTATTTTCCTCTGCAGGAACGTAACCACGTCCTTTTTCAATTGTGATCTCCATATTTAATTGAACACTTTTTTCAAGGTTACAAATTATTAAATCCGGATTTAAAACTTGAAAGCCTGAAATAAATTTTTGTAAGTCAGCAGCTTTTAGCTGATCTTGACCACCAATTGTAATGATTACTTTTTCTTCATCTGTTTCTTCAATTTGACGCTTAAAGCGTATTTGTTTAAGATTTAAAATGATTTCGGTTACGTCTTCAACTACTCCAGAAATGGTAGAGAATTCATGTTCTACGTTATCCATTTTAACAGAAGTAATTGCGAAACCTTCTAAAGACGATAATAGCACACGTCTTAATGCATTTCCAACAGTCAATCCATATCCTGGCTCGAGAGGGCGAAATTCAAATTTGCCTTCGAATTCAGATGAATCGATCATAATTACTTTGTCTGGTTTTTGAAAATTCAATATTGCCATAATATGTTTTCTTTTGCTTATTTAGAATATAATTCTACTATTAACTGTTCTTTGATATTCTCTGGTATTTGGAGACGTTCAGGAACTGTTATAAAAGTACCTTGTAATTGATCCTTGTTCCAGCTTAACCATTCGTAAGCTGATACGTCTTTTGCTTTAGCCTCAACAATAATATTAAGGGATTTAGATTTTTCGCGAACTCCAATAATATCTCCTACTTTGACTTGATAAGAAGGAATGTTTAAAATAGATCCGTTTATTGTAATATGCCGATGAGATACTAGTTGACGAGCACCACTTCTTGTAGGAGATAGACCTAAGCGAAAAACAACATTATCTAAACGAGATTCACATAATTGGAGTAAAGCTTCACCAGTAACTCCTTTGCTGCGACTTGCTTTTTCAAAAAGATTACGAAATTGACGCTCTAAAATACCATATGTAAATTTAGCTTTCTGTTTTTCCATAAGCTGAACAGCATATTCAGATTTTTTTCCTCTACGTCTTGTGTTTCCGTGTTGCCCCGGGGGATAATTTCTTTTTTCGAAAGATTTATCATCTCCGAAAATAGGCTCGCCAAATTTTCGAGCAATTTTAGTTTTTGGACCAGTATATCTTGCCATTTTGTTGGTTTTTAGTGGAATTAATTGCTATGAATTAAGGTCATTTCCTTCGATAGCGTAGTATTAACTCTCGATATTAATTAATTATACTCTTCTTCGTTTGGGAGGTCTACATCCATTATGTGGTAGTGGAGTTACATCAATAATTTCCATTACTTCAATCCCATTGTTATGGAGGGTACGAATAGCCGATTCACGTCCATTTCCTGGACCCTTCACAAATACTTTTACCTTACGTAATCCCGCTTCTTGAGCTACTTTAGCGCAATCTTCGGCAGCAGTTTGTGCTGCGTAAGGAGTGTTCTTTTTAGATCCCCTGAAGCCCATCTTTCCTGCAGATGACCAAGAAATAACTTCTCCTTTAGCATTTGTCAGTGAGATAATGATATTATTGAATGAAGCTGTTACATGAGCTTCTCCAATAGATTCTACGATTACTTTTCTTTTCTTACTTGCTGTTTTAGCCATAATTACAAACTATTATTTAGTTGCTTTCTTTTTATTTGCCACAGTCTTTCGTTTCCCTTTACGAGTACGAGAGTTGTTTTTTGTACGTTGTCCTCTTAAAGGAAGTCCCACCCTGTGACGAATTCCTCTGTAACAACCAATATCCATTAACCGTTTGATATTTAGTTGAACTTCTGAACGTAACTCACCTTCAATTTTGAAACTACCAACAGCATCACGAATACGACCTGTTTCGTCATCTGTCCAGTCTGCTACTTTCTTATTTTCGTCAACCTTTGCGGCTTCCAAAATATTTTGTGCACGGCTTCTACCGATACCGAAAATGTATGTAAGGGAAATAACTCCTCTTTTTTGCTTGGGAATGTCTACTCCTGATATTCTAGCCATAATTTAACCTTGTCTTTGTTTGAATCTAGGATTTTTCTTGTTGATAACATAAAGACGTCCTTTACGTCTTACAATCTGACAGTCTACACTGCGTTTTTTTAATGATGCTCTTACTTTCATATCTATACTTTAAAATCTAAAGGTTATCCTTGCTTTACTTAAATCGTAAGGACTCATTTCTAATTTCACTTTATCTCCAGGTAATAATTTAATATAATGTAAACGCATCTTACCTGAAATATGTGCGGTTACTACATGGCCATTTTCTAGTTCTACTCTAAACATCGCATTTGATAATGCTTCGATTATGGTACCCTCTTGCTCTATTGCTGCTTGTTTAGCCATATATTAATTTGCGTTTCTACGTGTTTTTCCAGTTTTCATTAAACCGTCATAATGTCTATTTAACAGATACGAATTAACTTGTTGGATAGTATCGATTGCAACCCCTACCATAATTAAAAGTGAAGTACCTCCGAAAAATAATGCCCATCCTTGTTGAATTCCTATAAGTTTTACTACAATTGCAGGAAAGATTGCGATTCCTGCTAAAAATAAAGATCCGGGGAATGTAATATGTGACATTACAGTATCTAAATATTCTGAAGTTTCATTTCCAGGACGAATGCCCGGAACAAATCCTCCACTACGCTTTAGATCATCAGACATTTTATTAGTGGGGACCGTAATTGCAGTATAAAAATAAGTAAAAATAATAATAAGTACCGCAAATAAAATGTTATACCATAAACCAAAAATGTCTTGGAAATTAGTTTGTAACCATTGTCCTGAATCTGAATCACCTAAGACACCACCTAAAGCAGCTGGTGCAAACATAATTGCTTGAGCAAAAATAATAGGCATAACTCCAGAAGCGTTTAACTTAAGAGGGATGTATTGACGTGATCCATAAACAGACCGGTCTGAAGTTGCACCACCGGCAGCACGCCTTGCGTATTGAACAGGTATTCTTCTAACAGCAAGTGTTAAAAGTATGGAAAGAAGTATGATGACAATCCATAATACTAACTCAATAAGAATTAACATTGGTCCACCATTATTTTCAGATACTCTTGAAATAAATTCTTGAGTAAATGATAAAGGAAGTGTCGCAATAATACCGACCATAATTAAGAGTGATATACCGTTACCAATTCCTTTGTCTGTAATTTTTTCTCCCAACCACATTGCAAAAATAGTCCCGGTAACAAGAATAATTACAGAAGAAATGATGAACAAAGGACCTTTACCTAAAATAAAAGCACTTTCAGGAACACCCAAAGCACTTAATCCATATAAATAAGCTGGTGCTTGTACAATACATATTAATATAGTTAGCCAACGTGTAATCTGGTTAATTTTTTTTCGACCACTTTCACCTTCTTTTTGAAGTTTTTGAAGATATGGAACCGCAATTCCCATTAACTGAACAACAATAGATGCAGAAATATAGGGCATAATTCCTAGCGCAAATACTGATGCATTAGCAAATGCCCCTCCTGTAAAAGCATTTAAAATTCCTAATAGCCCTCCTCCTTCAGTACGAGTACTCAAAGCTGCTAATTGAACGGGGTCAATTCCAGGTAAAACTACTTGAGCACCAAGGCGGTAGACTAATAACATCCCAAGTGTAAGAACGACACGATCACGTAATTCTTCAATTTTGTAAATGTTATAAAGTGTTTCTAGAACTTTTCTCATTAGAAGTTAAATTAAACGGTTACAGCTTCTCCTCCAGCAGCTTCAATAGCAGCTTTTGCTGAGGCTGAAAATTTATGTGCAGTTATTTTTATTGGGCCATCTAATTTACCTCTACCTAAAATTTTAACAAGATCGTTTGAGTGAGCTAGACGCAGCTGAACAAGTAATTCAATTGTTAATTCTTTAGCGATTTTCTTATCTGTCAATAAATCTTGAACAGTGTCTATATTAATTGCACGATATTCTTTTCGGTTTATATTTTTAAATCCAAATTTAGGTACACGACGTTGTAATGGCATTTGCCCGCCTTCGAAACCTATTTTTCTTGAATATCCTGAACGAGATTTTTGGCCGTTATGGCCTCGGGCTGCTGTCCCACCTTTTCCTGAGGCTTGTCCTCTTCCTAAACGTTTTCCAGCAGATTTTGTTGATCCCGATGCAGGGGTTAGATTTTCTAAACTCATAATGGTTTTTTATACTTTGGTAACTATTACCAAATGTTGAACTTTAGCGATCATTCCCAAAATATTTGGAGTTGACTCATGTATAACTTCTTTACCTATTCCCCTTAAGCCTAATGCTTCAAGAGTACGTTTTTGATTTTGTATACGCTTTATAGTACTTTTTACTTGTTTTACTTTTATCTGTGACATGACTAATTCGCTTATCCGTTAAAGACTTTGTCTAATGAAATTCCTCTTTGTTCCGCAATACGTTGTGGATTACGTAATTGTAATAATGCATCGAAAGTTGCTTTTACAACGTTGTGAGGGTTTGATGAACCTTGTGATTTAGAGAGTATATTGTGAACTCCCGCCGCCTCCAAGACCGCGCGAACAGCACCTCCTGCAATTACTCCCGTACCTTCCGATGCGGGCTTCAAAAACACACGTGCTCCACCATACTTTCCTTTTTGTTCATGAGGTAACGTTCCTTTATTAATAGGAATACGGACCAAGTTTTTCTTAGCATCTTCAATCGCTTTTGCAATTGCTTCAGCAACCTCTTTGGATTTTCCTAGACCTTGTCCAACAACTCCATTTTCATCACCTACTACCACGATGGCAGAAAAACCAAAAGCACGTCCACCTTTAGTAACTTTCGTTACTCGTTGAACGCCAACAAGGCGATCTTTTAAGTCTAACCCTGCAGGTTTTACTAATTCTACGTTTTTATAATCTTGATACATATTCTAATTAAAATTTTAATCCACCTTCCCGAGCGCCATCTGCAAGAGCTTTGACTCTTCCATGATATAAATAGCCTCCTCGATCAAATTTAACTTCAGTGATTCCTGCCTTTTTAGCTATTGCACCAATCCGTTTTCCAACACTTGCTGCTACTTCTATTTTAGTAGATTTAGCGTCTACAACCTCTTTATCTCTGGAAGAAGCTGCTGCAATGGTCTTTCCTGTTAGGTCGTCTACAAGTTGTGCATAAATTTCTTTATTACTTCTATAGACAGACATACGAGGTTGAGACGATGTTCCGTTAATGATTTTACGAATTCTTCTACGAATTCTATTTCTACGATCTAATTTTGTTAAACCCATGGTTTTATATTATGCTGATTTACCTGCTTTTCTTCGGATCTGTTCGCCTACATATTTGACTCCTTTTCCTTTGTATGGTTCTGGTCTTCTAAAAGAACGAATTTTAGAGGCTATATACCCAACTAATTGCTTATCGTGTGAGGTAAGCTTAATAAGTGGATTTTTTCCTTTTTCAGAAACCGTTTCTACTTTTACTTCTGTAGCAATATCAATTAAAATATTATGTGAAAATCCAAGAGCTAAATCTAATTTTTGCCCTTGATTACTTGCTCTATATCCTACTCCAACTAGTTCTAATTCTTTTGTAAAACCTTTAGTTACTCCTTCAATCATATTGAAAATAAGAGCACGATATAGACCATGTTTAGCTTTAACAGATTTCTTTTCAGAAGGGCGAGTAACATATATTGTATTATCCTCTATTTTAATTTCTACTTCACTGTACTCTTGAGTAAGCTCTCCAAGTTTTCCTTTCACGGTAACTAGTGTAGGTTGGATATCTATATCAACTCCATCGGGTACTGAGATCGGATTGTTTCCTATTCTTGACATTGTTTATACTGTTTTTGTTAGTGTACGTAACAAATTAATTCTCCACCAACATTTTCTTTGGTAGCCTGTTTCCCGGTCATTACTCCATGTGAGGTAGAGACAATGGAAATTCCTAAGCCATTCAAGACCCTTGGAAGATTATCTGAACCAGAATACTTTCGTAAACCAGGAGTACTAATACGATGTAATTTTTTTATAACAGGCTCTTTTGTAAGCTTGTCATACTTCAAGGCAATTTTAATGTTGCCTTGGTGGTTTTCTGTTTCTTCAAATTTATAACTAAGGATATATCCTTGATCAAAAAGAATTTTTGTAATTTCTCTTTTAGTATTTGAAGCAGGAATATCTACTACACGGTGTCCAGCGCTGTTAGCGTTTCTAATTCGTGTTAAATAATCTGCAATAGGATCTGTAAACATAATCTTTTATATATAAGGTTACCAACTGGCTTTTGTTACTCCAGGAATTAAGCCCTTGTTTGCCATTTCACGAAATGTAACACGAGAGAGCCCGAATTGACGCATGTATCCTTTTGGTCTACCCGTTAATTTACAACGGTTATGCATACGGATGGGAGATGCATTACGAGGAAGTTTTTGAAGAGCATCATAGTCTCCAGCTTCCTTAAGTGCTTTACGCTTTTCAGCATACTTAGCAACGGTCTTTGCACGTTTAACCTCACGTGCTTTCATGGATTCTTTAGCCATATTAATTCTTTTTAAAGGGGATTCCTAATTCGGTTAGTAATGATTTTGCTTCTTGATCAGTGTTGGCACTAGTAACAAAAGTAATATCCATTCCATTAATACGATTTACTTTATCAATGTCAATCTCTGGAAAGATGATTTGTTCTGTAACACCTAAAGTATAGTTTCCACGACCGTCAAAACCAGTAGATTTAATACCCTGGAAATCTCTTACACGGGGTAATGCAGTGGTGACTAATCGATCTAAAAACTCATACATACGTTCACCTCTTAAGGTAACTTTAGCACCAATAGGCATTCCTTTTCTTAATTTAAAAGCCGCAACATCTTTTTTAGATAGTGTTGATACAGCTTTTTGACCTGTAATCATTGTTAACTCATCAACAGCATGATCAATTAATTTCTTATCAGAGACAGCTCCACCTACCCCACGACTGAGAATTATTTTTTGAAGTTTAGGAACTTGCATTACGCTTTTATAGCTAAACGTATCTTTTAATGTGCTAACGATACGATCGTTATATTCTTTTTTAAGTCTTGGTATATAGCTCATAATTAAACGACTTCGTCTGTTTTTTTAGCAACACGCACTTTAGATCCATCTTCTACTCTATATCCTACACGAGTTGTTTTACCATCAGATGTAAGTAAGGAAAGATTAGAAATATGAAGGGGTGCTTCTTTTTCTGTTATTCCACCTTGTGGATTTTGCGCATTGGGCTTGTTATGTTTTTTAATCATATTAACACCTTCCACAATAGCTTTGTTTATTTCACGAGAAATACTCATTACAGTGCCTTCAGATCCTTTATGTGAACCTGTAATAACACGAACGGTATCTCCTTTTTTAATTTTTATCTTAGTTCCCATATCTTTATTTATTACAACACTTCAGGTGCTAATGATACTATTTTCATGAATTGTTTATCTCGTAGTTCTCTGGCTACGGGGCCAAAAACTCGTGTACCAATCATTTCGCCTGTTGGATTTAATAACACACAAGCGTTTTCATCAAAACGAATATAAGATCCGTCTGCACGTCTTATTTCCTTTTTAGTTCTCACCACTACTGCTGTAGAAACTTGTCCTTTTTTAACTGTTCCAGAGGGGGACGCATCTTTTATAGTAACTACAATTTTATCTCCAATAGATGCATAACGTCTCTTAGTACCTCCCAATACACGAATTGTGAGGACTTCTTTGGCACCAGTATTATCGGCTACTTTAAGTCTTGATTCTTGTTGTACCATATTACTTAGCTCTTTCTATTATTTCAACCATTCTCCAGCATTTTGATTTGCTTACAGGTCGAGTTTCCATTATTTTTACTGTATCACCAATGTTACAATCATTCTTATCATCGTGAGCTACGTATTTTTTTGTTTTCAAAACGAACTTTCCATACATTGGGTGTTTTACTCTCTTGACTTCTGCAACAACAATAGATTTTTCCATTTTGTTACTAGTCACTACCCCAATTCGTTCTTTTCTTAAGTTTCTTGTTTCCATGTGCTTATACTTCTTGGTTGCTAAGGGCTGTTTTTAGTCTAGCGATTACACGACGAGCCGTTTTTATTTGTAACGGGTTTTCTAAAGGAGAAATAACATGTGTCATTTTCAATTCAGCTAATTGTTTTTGATATTCAGCTAATTTATCTTGAAGATCTTCCTTAGATAGACTTATAATTTCTGTTTGTTTCATAGTTTCCTTACATTAAGATTCATAATCACGAGCTACGATAAATTTAGTTTTTACAGGTAACTTTTGAGAAGCTAAACGCAAAGCTTCTTTTGCTACATCAAAAGGAACTCCTCCAATTTCAAACATTATACGTCCTGCTTTTGTAACAGCTACAAAGTATTCAGGAGCTCCTTTCCCTTTACCCATTCGGACCTCTAAAGGCTTCTTTGTAATGGGCTTATCTGGAAAAATTTTGATCCATAGCTGTCCTTCTCTTTTCATGTATCGCGTTGCGGCAACACGAGCTGCCTCTATCTGACGTGAAGTAATGAAAACAGAATCTAAAGCTTTAATCCCAAACATACCATTAGAAAGTAGATGTCCTCTATGTGAAAGGCCTTTCATACGACCTTTCTGAGCTTTACGAAATTTTGTCTTTTTTGGTTGTAACATGATTTCTTAACCTATTATATTATTTACGTCGGCGTTGACGGTTATTTCCGTTTCCAGAATTTAAACCCCCTTGCCCAGTTTTTTTTGACATTCCTACTAAAGGCGATAGTTCACGTTTACCATAAACTTCACCCTTCATTATCCAAACTTTAATTCCTAATCTACCATACGTTGTGTGTGCTTCGACTAAAGCATAGTCAATATCTGCACGAAATGTAGATAATGGGATACGTCCATCTTTGTATGATTCAGAACGCGCCATTTCTGCACCGTTTAAACGGCCTGAAATTTGGATTTTAATTCCCTCTGCATTCATTCTAATTGCTGCAGCAACTGCCATTTTTATGGCACGTCTGTAAGAAATACGACTTTCAATTTGACGAGCAATACTTGCACCAACTAATCGAGCATCTAATTCAGGGCGTTTAATTTCAAATATATTGATTTGTACTTCTTTTTCCGTAATCTTACGAAGCTCCTCTTTAAGCTTATCTACTTCTTGACCTGCTTTTCCAATAATAATACCTGGGCGGGCAGTAGTTATAGTAATTGTAATGATTTTTAGGGTACGTTCGATGATAACATTAGAAACACTTGCTTTCGATAAACGAGCGTGAATATATTTACGGATTTTATCATCTTCGGCAAGTTTATCACCAAAATCTCTACCCCCATACCAGTTGGAATCCCACCCTCTGATAATTCCTAAACGATTCCCAATAGGATTAGTTTTTTGTCCCATATTATGCTTCTATAATGTTAGATCCCAATACAACGGTAACGTGATTGGAACGTTTTCTTATTCTGTGAGCTCTTCCTTGAGGAGCAGGTCGTAAACGCTTCAACATACTCCCTCCATCCACACGGATTTCGGAGACGAAAAGGTTTGCTTTTTCAATGTCGTCAGATTCATTTTTAGATTGCCAATTTGCTATGGCAGATAATAATAATTTTTCTAAACGAAGTGATGCTTCTTTTGGACTAAACTTTAATATTGCTAAGGCCTTATTTATAGACTCTCCTCTAACTTGATCAGCGACTAATCGCATTTTTCGTGGTGAAGTTGGACAGTTATTTAATTTAGCAAAAGCAATTGATTTTTTTGCTTCTTTAAGCGCTTGAGCAGATTGTCTTTTACGATTTCCCATGAGTCCTTTATTTTTTGCCTTTGTTCTTAGCGCCTGCATGTCCACGGAAATTACGTGTCAATGAAAATTCACCTAATTTATGTCCTACCATATTTTCAGTTACATAAACAGGAATAAATGTTTTTCCATTATGAACTCCAATGGTTTGACCTACAAAATCTGGAGTAATAAGAGAGGCACGAGACCATGTCTTAATTACTGTTTTTTTATTATCCTCTTTATTTTTAATCACTTTCTTTTCAAGACTGTGATGTACAAAAGGTCCTTTTTTTAATGAACGAGCCATGATTTATTATTTTTTTCTACGTTCAATGATGAACTTATTACTTGACTTAGTTTTTGATCGAGTACGGAATCCTTTTGCTGGAATACCATTACGAGATCTAGGATGTCCACCAGATGACTTTCCTTCTCCACCACCCATAGGGTGATCGACAGGGTTCATAGCTACTGGTCTAGTACGTGGTCTTCTTCCTAACCAACGTGAACGTCCTGCCTTTCCGGACACCAATAACTGATGGTCAGAATTAGAAACTGCACCAATACTTGCGAGACAGTTTACTAGGATCATACGTGTTTCCCCTGAGGGTAATTTAACGGTAGCAAATTTACCTTCACGTGCCATTAACTGAGCGAAAGCTCCTGCACTACGAGCTATTGAAGCTCCTTTACCAGGGCTCAACTCAATACATGAGATGATTGTTCCCAGTGGAATTTTAGAAAGAAAGAGTGTGTTTCCGATTTCTGGTGATGCACTTTCACCTGAAACGATTTGTTGCCCTACCTTCAATCCGTTAGGAGCAATAATGTATCGCTTTTCACCATCCATATATTCTACCAGTGCGATAAAAGCTGAACGGTTTGGATCGTATTCTATTGTTTTAACTTCAGCCGCAACATCAAATTTATTGCGTTTGAAATCTATAATACGGTATTGCTTCTTATGACCACCTCCAATATGACGTGCAGTCATTTTACCTTTATTATTTCTTCCCCCAGATCTTTTCTTGGGAGCCAATAAACTCTTTTCGGGCTTATCAGTAGTAATTGCGTCAAATCCATTTACTACTCTAAAACGCTGCGCGGGAGTTATCGGTTTTAATTTTCTTACTGACATCTGACGCTATTATAAGTTACTGTAAAAATCTATGGCATCACCTTCAACTACATGCACAACGGCTTTCTTAGTAGCATTGGTTTTACCTTTCTGAATTCCTGTTTTGGTATAACGCATTTTGCGTTCTGGACCGTAATTCATTGTACGGACCTGTTCTACCGTTACCCCATAAGCAGCTTCAATCGCTTTTTTGATTTCAACTTTATTAGCTTTAGGATGTACCAAAAAAGTATAACGATTATGGAGCTCACTCCCTAACGTAGCCTTTTCAGTAATGATTGGTTTTATAATTATACTCATGATTATCGGTTCAAAAGTGATTCAAGTCCTGCAATTGCACTTTCAGAAAAGATCAAACTATTGGCGTTTGATATACTGTAAGTGTTTAATTCTGAGTTAATTACAACTTTAGAATTCTTTAAATTACGCGAGGACAAATATACATTTTTATTCAACTCACCCAAGACCAAAACACTTTTTTTATCTGCCATTCCAAGGGCGGATAACATTTTAAGATAATTTTGAGTTTGTGGTTTGTCCATTTGAAAATCTTCTAAAATCATAATTGATTTTAAATTTGCTTTAATACTTAAGGCTGATTTTCTAGCTAAACGCTTCACTTTTTTATTTACTTTTTGACTGTAATCTCTTGGTCTTGGACCGAATACTCGCCCTCCACCCTTAAACAATGGGTTTTTAATACTACCTGCACGAGCTGTACCTGTTCCTTTTTGTTTCTTGATTTTACGAGTACTACCAACAATCTCAGCTCGTTCTTTTGACTTGTGCGTACCTTGGCGTTTATTCGCCAAATGTTGCTTTACATCTAAATAAATAGCATGATCGTTTGGTTCGATTCCGAAGACCGCTTTGTCGAGCTTGATCTTTCTACCGGTTTCTTTTCCTTCAATGTTTAGTACGTTTAATTCCATTATTTCTGAATGATTACGTATGCGTTTTTATGACCTGGTACACATCCTTTAACAACGAGAAGGTTCTTTTCAGCAACCACTTTCACTACTTTAAGATTTGGCACTTTAACTTTTACATTTCCCATTTGACCCGCCATGCGCATTCCTTTGAATACACGTGCAGGATAAGAAGCTGCTCCAATAGATCCGGGTGCTCTTAAGCGATTGTGTTGTCCATGTGTAGCTTGACCAACCCCAGCAAAGCCATGGCGTTTTACTACCCCCTGGAAACCTTTCCCCTTAGAAGTACCTGAGACATCAACAAAGTCACCTTCAGCAAAATGCTCTACTGTAATGGTATCACCTAAATTTAATTCTTCTTCAAAATTCTGGAATTCGACGAGCTTCTTTTTAGGTGAAGTATTTGCTTTTTTGAAGTGACCTTCAGATGCTTTACCTATCCTTTTTTCTGCCTTGTCGTCGAAACCCAGTTGAAGCGCTTCATACCCGTCAACCGCTTTGGTTCTGACTTGGGTAACCACGCATGGACCTACTTCTAAAACTGTACAAGGAATATTCTTTCCTTTGTCGTCAAAGAGGCTAGTCATACCGATTTTCTTTCCTATTAACCCAGACATTGTTTTTTTTTAAATTATTAATTAATTTTCTTTTATTCTTTATCCCTCTAATTAAACTTTGATTTCTACCTCAACTCCACTTGGCAATTCAAGCTTCATTAAAGCATCAATTGTTTTTGAAGACGAACTATAAATGTCTAATAATCTTTTGTACGAACATAATTTGAACTGCTCACGCGACTTTTTGTTTACGTGAGGAGAACGTAATACAGTAAAAATTTTCTTATGAGTTGGTAATGGAATTGGACCCGTTACAACTGCACCAGTTGTTTTTACTGTTTTTACGATTTTGTCAGCAGACTTGTCTACCAAGTTGTGGTCGTAGGATTTTAATTTGATTCTAATTTTTTGACTCATGCTATGTTATTTATGCTTTTTTACCTTTTACTTCAGCTATTACGGCTTCAGAAATGTGTGAGGGTGTTTCAGCGTAGTGTGAAAATTCCATTGTTGAAGTTGCTCTACCTGACGATAGTGTACGTAATGAAGTAACATATCCAAACATTTCAGATAATGGGACTTCCGCCTTAACAACTTTAGCTCCTGCACGATCGTCCATAGCGTTAACTTGTCCACGACGTCTGTTTAAATCACCTACAATATCTCCCATGTTTTCTTCTGGAGTTAATGCCTCCAATTTCATGATAGGTTCCATAATAACAGCTTTAGCTGCTTTTGCAGATTCCTTAAAACCAAGCTTTGCAGCTAACTCAAAAGAGAGTGAATCAGAATCTACAGGGTGAAATGATCCATCCTGTAAAGTGATTTTCATGGAGTCTAATTCGAATCCTGCCAAGGGACCATTTTTCATGGCTTCTTTAAATCCTTTTTCAACAGAAGGAACATATTCTTTTGGGACATTCCCTCCTTTAATTGAATTGACAAATTCAAGACCAGTCTTACCCTCTTCGGCAGGCTCAATGGTAAATACAATATCTGCGAATTTACCACGACCACCCGTTTGCTTTTTATAAACCTCACGATGTTTTGCAGTGGCGGTAATTGCTTCTTTATATTCAACTTGTGGTTGACCTTGATTTACTTCAACCTTGAACTCACGTCGGAGACGATCTACAATAATATCAAGATGCAATTCTCCCATTCCTGAAATAATAGTTTGTCCAGAAGCTTCATCCGTTTTAACCTGAAAGGTTGGGTCTTCTTCTGCTAATTTAGCTAAAGACATTCCTAATTTATCGACATCAGCTTTAGTCTTTGGCTCAACAGCGATTCCAATTACTGGGTCAGGAAAGTCCATACTTTCTAAAACGATAGGATGTTTTTCTGCTGAAAGCGTATCACCAGTCTTAATGGATTTAAATCCTACTGCTGCTCCAATATCACCTGCCTCAATAAAATCAATTGAGTTTTGTTTGTTAGAGTGCATTTGGTAAATTCTAGAAATTCGTTCCTTGTTTCCTGAGCGATTATTCAACACATAAGAACCAGCATCTAAACGACCAGAATAAACTCGGAAAAATGCAAGACGACCTACAAAGGGATCAGTAGCAATTTTAAAGGCTAAGGCAGCAAATGGTTCTGAAGCATCAGGCTTTCGAGAAATTTCAAGTTCTGTATCTGGATTAGTACCAATAATCGCTTCTTTATCTTCTGGTGAAGGTAAGTAACGACATACAGCATCTAATAAAAATTGTACTCCTTTATTTTTAAATGATGAACCACAAATCATAGGTATAATACTCATGTCTTGTGTAGCGGCACGTAGCGCTTCGTGAATTTCATCTGGACTAATAGAATCTGGATCTTCAAAAAATTTCTCCAATAATCCTTCGTCATATTCAGCAACAGCTTCAATTAGTTCGGCTCGGTATTTTTGAACCTCTGGAAGCATATCTTCGGGTATTGGCACTTCATCAAAGGTAGACCCGTGATTATCTTCATGCCATACTATAGCTTTGTTTGTTATTAAATCAACAATACCTTTAAAGTCTTCTTCATCACCAATATTTAAAACAATTGGTACTGCATTAGATTTTAACATTTCACGAACTTGCTTGCTAACATTTAAAAAGTTAGCACCTTGACGGTCCATTTTATTTACAAAACCAATACGTGGCACTTTATAGTTGTCGGCTAATCTCCAGTTTGTTTCAGATTGTGGCTCTACACCATCTACTGCTGAAAATAAAAAAACTAATCCATCCAAAACTCGAAGTGATCGATTTACTTCAACCGTAAAGTCAACGTGACCGGGCGTATCAATAATATTAAAATGGTAAGGTTTAGAATCTTCTGAAGGTTTTCCTTGATGTTGTGGAAAATTCCATGTACAAGTTGTAGCAGCAGAAGTAATGGTAATTCCACGTTCTTGCTCTTGCTCCATCCAGTCCATGGTTGCAGCACCATCGTGCACTTCACCAATCTTATGACTTACCCCGGTGTAGAAAAGAACACGTTCAGTAGTCGTGGTTTTTCCAGCATCAATGTGAGCGGCAATTCCTATATTTCTTGTGTATTTTAAATCTCTAGCCATTGCTATGTATAGATATAGGTTTTATTAAAATCTAAAGTGTGAAAATGCTTTGTTTGCTTCAGCCATTTTGTGAACATCCTGGCGTTTTTTGACGGCAGCACCTTCTTCTTTGGAAGCTGCAAGAACTTCATTGGCCAAACGAACAGCCATAGATTTCTCATTACGCTTTCTAGAATAAGTAATTAACCACTTCATGGCTAGCGATACTTTTCTGTCTGGTCGAATTTGCATTGGAATTTGAAAAGTAGCACCTCCAACTCTTCGGCTACGAACCTCAACATGTGGCATGACATTAGAAAGAGCTTCTTTAAATAACTCTAAAGCTGATTTTTCATCATCTTGCTTACGCTCGTCTACTAGTTCAATGGCATCATAAAATATTTTGAACGCTGTCGACTTTTTCCCATCCCACATTAAGTTATTTACAAATCGTGTTACCAATTGATCATTAAACTTTGGATCTGGTAATAAGGGACGTTTTTTTGCTTGTTTTTTTCTCATGATTCAGTAGTAAAAGATTTCACCGATTATTTTTTGGGTCTTTTGGCACCATATTTCGAACGTCTTTGCAAACGACCTTCAACTCCGGCAGTATCCAACGCACCACGAACAATGTGGTAACGGACCCCCGGCAAATCTTTAACTCTTCCGCCTCGTACCAATACTATCGAGTGCTCTTGGAGGTTGTGTCCTTCTCCGGGAATGTAGGCATTGACTTCCTTTCCGTTGGTCAATCGAACACGCGCTACTTTACGCATTGCAGAGTTCGGTTTTTTTGGAGTAGTCGTGTAAACACGAGTACAAACACCTCTTCGTTGTGGACACGAATCCAAAGCAGCCGATTTACTCTTCTTGGTAATACTGACTCTTCCTTTTCGTACTAGTTGTGCAATAGTTGGCATATATAATATCTAATTTCCCGATTTTATGGGCGTGCAAATGTAGAATATTTTTTTGTTGTTTCAAACCCATCACCATAATTTTTTTTAGTTTAATTCACAAAAATACTTTAGGTCAATAGATTTATGGAAATAGTTAAATTCATAAAGTTGTATTTAAAAAATTAAACTTTTAAAAAAAAATAAATAGATTTGAAAAAAAAATGAAATTACTTTTAACTTTTACATCAATCCTTCTCTGCTTTTTTAATGTTTTTAGTCAAACAAATAGAGAAGGTACACCTTATGGTGCTAATTCTGACGGAAGACTAATTAGTGTATTTGAAAATCTCAAGAATAAAACAAAAGGAAGTAAAATAAAAACAGAAAAAATTTCTGGAAGCCCCTATTTTGAAGAAAGCTTCAAAACTGCTCAAATAGTATATTTTGGCAAAATATTAAAGGAAAACATATATATAAGGTACAATGCGTATAGTGATGAAATGGAAATGGCTAAATCTGAATCTCAGACTAGTTCAGATGATGCATTGATTAAAAATAAAAAAATTACCTGCACTCTTAACGGATATTCATATAAATATCTAAATTATATTAAAGAGAATAAACAACCGGCAGTTGGATACCTTAAAGAACTCTTTAAAGGAAATAAGTTTTCCTTGTACGTAAGGGAAATAAAAGAATATAAAGAGGGGGTAAAAGCAAAATCTTCCCTTGAAGGATCATTCCCACCAAGATTCACTGACAAAACGGATTATTACATTGCGCTAGGAGATGGTTCTTTAAAACAAACTAAACTTTCCAAGAAACATATTGTCAATACATTAAGCTCCTATGAACAAGAAATAAAGTCTTTTATTAATTCAAATAAGGTTAAGCTTAAAAATCCAAGTGACATAATTAAGCTATTCAACTTTTTAGAAGATATCTAATATAACTTCTCATATTTATTTAATCAATTAGTACTCATTGCTTAAAAGCATAATTGAAAAATTGTTATTTTTAAGTTCTTATTCTTGTTAAATTTATAACAAATTAAGGTGAAATGTTATGTATTCTTTAGTTTTAAATTAATAAATTTTGATTTCTTTAACATATTTATCTTTTAATTGATATATTAGCAGACTAAAATTCTTTTAAAATGAAACAACTATACTATTTAATGTCTCTAGCACTGTGCGTTCAATTCGCTGTAGCTCAGAGTACAGTAACAGGTAATGTTATTGATGATCAAGGTGTGCCGCTTCCTGGTGCTACTGTCCTAGAAATAGGAACTAGCAATGGAACCACAACTGATTTTGACGGTAACTATTCCATCACAGTACAAGATGGAGCCTCAATCTCTGCAAGCTTTGTAGGGTATGACACAGCAACTGTAGTGGTTGAAGGTCAAGATTCAATTAACTTCAGCCTACAACAGGGTAATGAATTAGAGGAAGTAATTGTAACTTCTTTAGGTATTAAACGTGAAAAGCGAGCCTTAGGTTACGCGGTTTCTAAAGTAGAGACTGCTTCTATTGAGCAGCGTGCTGAAGGAGATATAGGCCGAGTACTTACAGGAAAAGCCTCTGGTGTTCAGATAACGAACCAAAGTGGTTTATCTGGATCAGGTACAAGTATCGTAATTCGTGGATTCAACTCTTTCTCTCAAGGAAATCAACCTCTATTTATAGTAGATGGTGTTCCTTTTAGTACAGAGACAAATGCTCAAGGTAGTTTTGTTAATGGAAATAATGGATCTTCTAGATTCCTGGACATTGACCCTAACAACATTGAAGAAGTAAGTGTTTTAAAAGGTTTAGCTGCCGCTACCCTATACGGAACTCAAGGACGAAATGGTGTAATCCTAATTACAACTAAATCTGGTAGCTCTGCTGGTGGAGAGCCTCAAAAAAATGAGATCACAATTAACTCATCTTATTTTAACGTAGAGTTTGCTTCTATGCCTGACTATCAAAGTCAATATGGAAATGGATTTGACCAAGCTTTCGGATGGTTTTTCTCAAACTGGGGACCTAGCTTCGATGAAGGTGGACCTGCAGGTTGGGCTGGACAAAGTTCAATAAATGGTACTCTTTCCGGACAGCCTGGCTTTTTAAGACATCCCTACACTACAGCAAGTAGTGCAACTGGAATACCTCAAATCTTAGGTGAATTAGGGATTGCTCCTGATGCAACTTATGAATGGAAAGCTTATGACAGTGTTGGTAACTTCTTTAGAACAGGTCATGTATTTAGTAATAACGTTAACATAAGGGGATCATCTTCCGATGGTTCTGCTAATTACAATATTAACTACGGTAACTTAGAAGATGTTGGATTTACCCCAGGTAACTCAGTAAACAGAAATACTTTAAGTTTTGGTGGAAACGCAAGGCTTGCAAATAAATTTACCGTTGGAGGAACATTAAACTTTACTCAAACTAAATTTCAAACTCCTCCAGTAGCTGCCAACTACGGTAGTAATGTAGGTGGTGAAGGTGCTTCAGTTTTTGCTAATGTATTTTATACTCCTCGAAGTGTAGATTTAATGGGTCTTCCTTGGGAAAATCCTAAAGATGGATCATCTATATATTATAGACAGAATAATAGTATTCAGAATCCTAGATGGACCGTTGCTAATGCAGCTAACATTCAAAATACAAATCGTGTGTTTGGCTCAACTAATGTTCAATATGGTCTTACTGACAATCTAAATGCTTCTTATCGTTATGGTATAGATGTTTATTCAGAGAATAATATCAACTATTCAAATAAAGGTGGAAAGACTGGAAGTACAGTAAATCAAAACGGTATTTATGAAACTTGGAATAATACTAAATCTATCTCCAATCACAATTTTAATTTAAATGGTGATTATGATGTTGATGATTTTGGAATTACTTTCAACATTGGTCTTGAATCAAGAAGCGATACTTTTGACAGTAATGGAACAAGAAGTACTGGGCAACAAGTTTATGGTGTATTACGTCACTTTAACTTTGAACAACAAGATGAAATACAATATTTTGAAAGAAGAAATATTTTAGGAGCTTTTGTTCAAGCAGAGATAGATTACAACCGATGGATCTATTTAAACCTTGCGGCACGTAAGGACTGGGTATCAAACCTTAATCCTGAAAATCAATCAATCGTGTATCCTTCTGTAAGTGCATCTTTCCTTCCTACTACATTATTTCCTGAATTGAAAGGGGATATAGTAAGTCTTTTAAAAGTAAGAGCCGGTTATGGAACGTCTGCTAACTTCCCTACTGGGTATCCTGTTGCAGCGACACTTAACCTTGATACTCAATCATTTAAAAATGGTGGAAACTTTGTTATCTCAAATTCATCAGGATCTGTTTTAGGTAATCCTAATTTAAAGCCTGAACGTATAGATGAGATTGAAGTGGGTATTGAAGGTCGTTTCTTCAGAAGCAGAATGAGTTTAGATTTCTCTATTTACAGTAAGAATACTAATGATTTAATTATCGACCGCCCTCTTGATCCTTCAACTGGATATACATCAACTCAAACTAATATTGGTTTGATTGAGAACCAAGGAGTTGAATTAGATTTATCTTATGACTGGATCCAAAGCAATGACGGTGTAAACTGGACAACTGCTTTAAATTGGTCAACTAATGACGCTATTGTAAGAGATCTAGGAGCAGATACAGACATAATTGTTTATGCTGGATTTGGAACTTTAGGAAATGCGGCCATTGTTGGAGAGTCGCTAGGAACTATTATTGGTTCGTCTGTAACTAGATACAATGCAGATATTGAAGACTTCCGCTGGACAGGTGGTGAAAAGGTAGTAAATAATGCAGGTAGTTATGCTGAAACATTCACACCATCGATAATTGGTGATGCTAATCCTGATTGGATTGCGAATATCAGCAATAGTGTGTCTTACAAGAATTTTAGTTTTAATTTCTTATTTAACTACCAACAAGGTGGAGATATCTTCACTTACACGGTAGCTACATTGTTAGGACGTGGTTTATCAGCAGATACATTAGATCGTGAATTAAGTTTCATTCTTCCAGGAGTAAACTCTAATGGTGTTCAGAATACTAAGATGATTAACAATTCAACATTTTACTTTAGTAATGTATTATACGGTCCTGATGAAATGTTAGTTTATGATGCTAGTCACTGGAGATTAGGTGAAATATCCCTTTCTTATAATCTTCCAAAAAGCTTAATTGAAAATACTCCTTTTGGAAACATTTCAATTACAGCTTCAGGATTTAACCTTGCTTATGATGCCTATAACACACCCCCGGGAACAAATTTTGATCCTAACATTGCAGGTGTTGGTGTTGGTAACGGTAGAGGATTTGATTACCTTAATGGCCCTAGTGCTAAAAGATATGGTGCAAGTGTAAAACTTACATTCTAATAATAATAAAAACAGAAAGATGAAATATACAAATTACATTTTAGGACTTTGTTTAGGTGCTATGTTAGTGGTTACTTCTTGTGAAACTCTAGATATAGAGCTAACAGACAACCCTAATGCCTTAAGTCCTAGTCAAGCGGATCCTGGGTTCTTTTTGAACGCAATCCAAGTAGACTTTGCGTACTGGGTTCACTCTATGGGAGATCGTACAGGAGAACTAACACGTATCAACTATATGAGTGGAAGAAATTATGATAATATTTATTCTCCAGACAGCTGGAATGGCCTATGGTCATCTGCTTATCGTGGAATGCTAGAAGATATTCGATTAATGAATTTAATTGCAGAAGAAAGAGGATTGCAATTCGAAATTGGAATGGGAAAGGTTTTTCAATCTTATATAATGTTAACTTTAGTTGACCAATTTGGAAGTGTACCTTACAGTGAAGCCCTAAAGGGTAGTGAAGGTAATTTAAATCCAACCTCTGATGATGGAGCATCAATTTATTCTGCTGCAATTGCGTTATTAGATAGTGCTGTTGCAGATTTTAATGCAGGATCATTAGCTAGTTCTTCAAATGATTTTTACTATGGAGGTAATTCAAGTAAATGGATTAAAGCTGCTAATAGTATTAAGAAAAAAGCTTTGTTGAATACAGGTGATACAGCGGGTTATAATGCTATATCAAATTATATTTCAACAGCAGCTGATGATTTCGAATTTCAGTGGGGTACAAATCAGGCAACACCTGATACTAGACACCCTCTTTACCGAAGCAACTATACTAATACAGGAGGTGGTGAATATCAATCAAACTGGTTAATGTTCAGTATGATTAACGGTCATGCTGGTAACACTGATCCTAGAATTCCTTACTACTACTACAGACAAGTACCTGAAACTCCAGGTTTTGACAGTGCTGGTAATGAAGAAGTGTTAGAATGTGGTTTGGCTGGATATTATGTACCACCACAATTGAGAGGTGATGATACTCCTTTTTGTGCTCCAACTAATAGTGCAAATAAACCAGCAAGTGGATACTGGGGAAGAGATCATGGAAATGATAACGGGACTCCTCCTGATGGATTCTTAAGAACACTTCGCGGAACTTATCCAGCTGGTGGTAAATTTGACGATAGTTCTTTTGGAGGGCAGGTTCTTGGAGCTGGTGAAAGAGGAGCAGGTATAACTCCTGTAATGTTATCTTCTTGGATGCACTTCATGAATGCTGAAGTTGCTGTTACAACAGGTGGTGATCCAACTGCTGAAACTTTAACTGCACTTACGCAAGCCTTAGATAAAACAGATGACCTTGGTGGTGATACTTTAACTACTGCTGCCAGAGACGCATATGTTGCTGCATTTACTTCAGACTGGAATGCTGCAGGATCTACTGCTGAAAAATTAGATATGTGGGCAACAGAATACTTTATTTCTATGGTTGGAAATGGTATAGATGCTTACAATTCTTACAGAAGAAATGGATATCCAAGATCACTTCAACCGAATGTGGAGCCTGATCCAGGAAGTTATCCAACTACTCAATATTTTCCAGCTAATTTTGTGAACACGAATTCGAATGCTACTCAGAGAACATCTAAAAGCGATCGAGTGTTTTGGAATGCTAGCGGAGCAACTAACCTTAAATAATTAGTATTATGAAAAAAATAATTAGTTTACTAACCGTAATATTGGTATTTCAGTCTTGTTCAGATCCTGATAATACAATAAACGATGTCCTTGATAATTATCAAAAAGGTGCAGTTTTAAGAACAATATCAAGTTCTGGGGATTACAACTTTTATGATCAATCAAATTCAGTTTTTACTGCGACAATTGAAGCTCACGATGAAGAAGATGGAGCATTATTGAATAATGTGGAAATATTTATATCTGCAGATTCTGGTGAAGAAGTTCAAATAAGAACATTAAATGCATCAGAATTTACTAATGGTCCAACAGGGCTTCCAAGAACAACTTTCAGTGTTAGTTTAACTGAAGTTGATTCTAAAATTAGTTACGTAGGTGGTAGCACAATAAATATTCGATTGAAATTAAACCTTACAAACGGTAGAAGTTTTTCTACTGAAGCCGTAACAGGATCAATGACAGGATCATATTTTAAATCTCCTTACGCTTACAACAAAATTGTTTTATGTAATGTAACTGATGGGTCAGCAGTACCTGGTATATATACAGTAAAAATGGTAGATACCTATGGTGATGGATGGCAGGATAGTAGAATTAAATTAACACTAGATGGTACAGAACATATTTTTGCTATACCAAGTCCTTATGGTAGTGGAGTTGCTATAAATGCAACCCTTGAACCATACACTGGTAACGACTCTAGTGGTTTTTCTACTATTACGATTCCAAATTCTGCTAAAACTATGAAGTGGGAATGGATTGAAGGTAGATATCCTGATGAAACAAATTATACTATAGCGTATACAAAACTTGATGGGTCTAAGGCACAAAATAGTTTTGTACAAGCTTCACACGGTACATCAGGAAATAATGATGCCCTTATTGGTGAAAAAATACTTAGTATTTGCCAATAAAAAGATATATAAAATTGTACTAATTAAAAAAAAGGGGACTAAATAGTCCCCTTTTTTTAATTAATTATTAGGATAAACGTACCCTCTCCAGAAATTAGGTCCACCGCCATTATACTTCCAGACAACCTCGCCTGATCGTGTAACTTCCCAATAACCATAATCACCTTCACAAATTAAAGTATTACCATTAGGGAGACGATATGCGCCTGATATTTTAGCATAAAATAAATCTGGGTCTGTAAAACTCCATGATTCTTCTGGCATTACCCAATTGATAGGATTGGAATCAAAATCATCAGGGAGAATGAATTCATAAACAATGGACTGTGAATCTTCAGAGCCATTCATATAAATTAAAAAACGTCCTTCAGTAAAAGGATCATATTTAGTTAAAGTTGGGTGATGATTCCTATAAAAAAAACGTTTTGAATCATTGTTAAAAGTGGAAGGATTGCCAAAGCGGAAACTTAAATCAGCTAAATCTGTTTTATTTTCATCAGTAGAATATGAATGTGGGATAACCCAAACTTCACTAAAAAAATTTACACTTAAATAAATAACATTTCTTGAATCATCATAAAATAAACCATTCGCATGCATAAGATCTCCCGTTTGATCTATGGAATAATTGAGATTTATTTTTTCAGGATGATCACCAACAACACCATAATTGGATGCAGATTCAAGATGATCCTGGATTAAATGATCAACACTTCGCCATTCCCAAACAATTTCAAAACTTTCTGGGTTTAATTCACTTATTTTCTCAAGATAAATTGGTCCATCTCCTTTGTATCCCAAAGAAATTGATTGAGACGCAGTGAGTCGTTCCCAAATCATTAATAATATATTGCCATTGGGTAAAATTTCAAAGTCATGATGAAGTAACTCATTTTCAGTATTAACGGTATATTCCCATATAATTTCTCCTTCAGGGGATAATTTTCTAAGAATTCCACCATAACCTCCAAAAGAAAAAAATATAGTTTCGGGTTTAAATAATCCTATTAAATTTCCATCTGGTAATAACTCCAAATCATTTCCCAATTTAGAATTAAAATCAAAAGTCTGTAAATTAATACCTGTTTTATCTGTTAAAAAAGCTTGTGTACCACCACTTTTAATCATGAAAACTGGAGATGAATCAATTTTTTTTGGATTATAAACCTCAACTGATTCATCCAAAGTTGGAAAGGGGAGAAAAATAGCTGTCAAAACATATGCTTGATTTACCAATAAATCTAATGTTTCAGATTCATTAACTTCTCCTAAACCTTCCCAACGGTCAAAATAATAACCCTTATATGGTGCCGCAGTAATAGAAATGGTTGTGTTTGCGTCAACATTAAGAGTAGATGAAGATATTGTCCCTAATCCTTCTACTAAGACATTTATCTCAAAAGAACTAGGAGGTATATCTGAATTATCAGAACAATTCAATAAAAAAAAGAAAAATAATAAATAAAGATTCTTGAAATTAAAAGAAGAGTTTGAAATAAAAAATATTGATATCATGTAAATTAATAACTTTCATGAAAGATATAAAACAATGAATAAATAGTTTAAAAAAAATGAACTTAAAAGAATCTAATCGAAAGATACTTAGCATAAACAATTTGCACTATTTTTGATCAATGGAAACAGTAACAATATTTGGATTAAGAGCAATTCTAGAAGCAATTCAGTCAGGTAAGTCAATTGATCGGGTATGGCTTTTGAAAGGTACAAAGAGTACCTTATTTGAAGAATTATTACATGTTCTTAGAACTAACAACATTGCATTTAGTTTTGTTCCTGTAGAGCGCTTAAATCGCTTTTCAGACAAAAATCATCAAGGGGCTGTAGCAAGAATTGCAGCTTTAGCTACTCATGAAATGGAGCCACTGATTGAAATAATAATGGAAGCTAAAAAGAATCCGATTTTTGTGCTACTAGACGGAATCACAGACGCCCGTAATTTTGGAGCTATTCTTCGTTCTGCAGCAGCAACGGGAGTTGATGCGGTTTTTATACCGACCTCGGGAAGTGCTCCTTTAAACGGTGATGTAGTAAAAACTTCTGCTGGAGGTGCTTTCAAAGTACCTATTTCAAAAGTGCAACATTTGAAAGATGTTGTTTATTATTTAAAAGCACATGAGGTGCCCACAATAGGCATAACTGAAAAAACACCCCTAAGTATATATGAAGAAGATTTAAAGGGGCCTATAGCACTTGTTTTTGGCTCAGAGGACGTCGGTATTTCTGGGGGAATGCTTAAAATAATAGATCGAAAAGCTAAAATTCCAATGATAGAGGGTATCGATTCACTAAATGTATCTGTAGCATGCGCCGTTGTTTTTTATGAAACCATACGTCAACGCGTATAGAAAAGTAAAAAACTTATATTTATAGGATGAATACTCCATTAGCTGAACGCATGCGACCTAAATCTTTAACAGATTACTTTGGTCAGGATCATTTGGTTGGAACCCAAGGGAGTTTAACACAAATGATTACTAATGGTATCTTTCCTTCGCTCATCTTTTGGGGACCCCCTGGAACCGGAAAAACAACACTTGCACAATTATTAGCGCTAGAGAAAGAACGTCCATTCTATCAATTATCTGCAATAAATGCTGGGGTAAAAGAGATTCGTGAAATTATCCATAAAGCTGAACATTCAGGAGGTCTCTTTTCTGGCAAAAGTCCTATTTTATTTATTGATGAAATTCATAGGTTTAGTAAGTCTCAACAAGACTCTCTTTTAAATGCTGTTGAAAAGGGTGTTATAACTCTAATTGGTGCTACCACAGAAAACCCAAGTTTTGAAGTAATTAATGCACTACTATCTAGATGCCAGGTCTACATTCTCAACTCCCTAGAAAAAAAAGAATTAAAGAAAATTTTAACCCATGCACTTGAAAATGATGACTTTTTAAAAAAAATAGATATTCAATTAAATGAAACTGAAGCGCTGATTGAACTTGCAGGAGGAGATGCTCGTAAATTACTTTCACTATTAGAACTTGTTATTCAAGCCAATGGAAATAAAACAATAAAAATTACTAATGACATGGTCTTTCAGACTGTGCAAACCAATAGTGTTTTATTTGATAAAAATGGTGATTTTCATTATGATATTGTTTCGGCATTTATTAAATCTATAAGAGGGAGTGATCCAAATGGAGCCATCTATTGGCTGGCAAGGATGATTGAAGCTGGAGAAGATATTGGATTTATTGCTAGGCGTTTACTGATTCTTGCAGCTGAAGATATTGGTATTGCAAATCCAACTGCCTTAGTTTTAGCAAATAGTACGTTTCAGGCTGTTACTAGCGTAGGATATCCTGAAGGTAGAATTTTACTTAGTGAATGCGTTATATACTTAGCTACATCACCAAAAAGCAATACTGCTTATAAAGCTATTAATGAGGCTCAAGAGAAAGTAAGACAAACTGGAAATCTACCAATACCACTTCATTTAAGAAATGCGCCAACTAAGCTTATGAAAGAGATTGGTTATGGAGAAGATTATAAATATGCCCATGATTATAAAAATCAATTTATTGAACAAGAGTTCTTACCAGAAGAAATTAAAGGAACTACACTATACCAGCCAGGAGACAATCAAAAAGAAAAAAGTATTAGAGATTTTCTAAAAAGTAGGTGGAATAAAAAATATGGGTACTAAGTCTTTTTCCAGAAAAAAGGAGTGAAAAGAATAAGAACAGTAAATAATTCAAGACGTCCTAGTAACATTAAAAAAGATGCCCAAAATTTTCCGAAAGCAGGTAATTCACTATAATTTCCACTCGGTCCAAAATCACCAATAGCTGGTCCAACATTTCCTAATGTTGCAGCAGCAACTCCAATGGCATTTTCGAAATCTAATCCCAATAAACCAAATACTAAACTTCCTATTATGAAGGAAACCATATAGAGGATGAAGAAAGCTAATACATTTAAAATTATTTCCTGATTTACTATTCTCCCATTATATCTTGGTTGAATAATTGCATTTGGGTGTAAAGCACGCTTTAATTCAAGTATACCCCCTTTAATCATTAATAAATGCCTTACTACTTTTATTCCGCCTGATGTACTTCCAGCTGACCCTCCCAAAAACATAAGTCCAAAAAAGAAAATAGTCAGAAAAGGTGTCCATGCAGTATAATCCGAAGTGACAAATCCAGTAGTAGTAACGATAGATATAACCTGAAAAAATGCATGTCTTGATGAACTTTCAATCTTCCCCCAGACCTGTGGGTGATTAAACGAAATATTGTTTAGGTCTACACTACTAATTAGAACAATGAAAACTATTAAAGAAAAAATAAGAATTAATGTGAAATAGGTTTTAAACTCACTGTCTTTAAAAACTTTTTTTAGCTTTCCTTTAAAAGCAAAATAGCTTAATACAAAATTAGAACCCGCTAAGAACATAAATATAATTATAATGTAGTGAACCCAAGGCAAGTGATTCCAGTGAGCTAAACTATTGTTTTTAGTTGAAAATCCTCCTGATGCCATTGTACTCATGGCATGATTAATAGCATCAAAAATTGACATCCCAGCAATACATAATAATAAGGCTTCTGCAAATGTAAAAGAAACATAAATTATCCAAAGTCTTTTAGCTGTATCTGTAATTCGAGGATGCAATTTATCACTATTAGGTCCTGGTGCTTCAGCAGAAAAGAGTTGCATCCCCCCTATACCTAATAAAGGTAAAATAGCTATTGCCAAAACAATTATTCCCATACCCCCAATCCAATGAGTCATACTCCTCCAAAACAAAATTCCGGCAGGGAGGGACTCTATGTCTGAAAGAATAGTGGCACCCGTTGCCGTATACCCAGACATTGTTTCAAAAAAAGTAGATGAAATATCTACTATACTATTGGTCATAATAAAAGGAAGCATTCCCGTTATTGTCATTAATAACCACCCTAAGCTAACAATAAGGTATCCCTCTCTTTTTTGAATTTTTTTATTATGTTGTCTTCCAAACAACATCATTAATGCGCCCATTGAAAGCACTATAAAGGAAGAAAGAGTTAATTCAAAGGTTACGCCATCTGAATATATATAACTAGTAAGTGCAGAAAAAAGCATTAATCCTCCATTGAATAACAACAGAACTCCCATTAAAAAAACAATAATTTTATAATTGAGACTATGCATGGAGTCTTATAAAAATAAACTTTCAATTCGCTTAATAGATCGAGGTAAACAACAAACAACAATTCTGTCGCCTGCACAAATGGTATAATCTCCTAGTGCAATAATCCCTTTTCCCTCTTTAATGACGCCACCAATAATAGCTGTTCTAGGAAAGTCAAGATCTTTAATCTTATAATTTGTTACTTTAGAATTCTCATTAACTACAAATTCTAAAATCTCAGCATTTAAATTATTAAGGGTGGTCATGTCCACTACTTCTCCTCGTCGAATATACCTAAAAATGGTATTTGCTGTCAATAGTTTTTTATTAATAAGAGTGTCTATTCCAATAGAATGAGACAATTGAAAATAATCCATATTTTCAACTAAAGCAATGGTTTTTTTAACATTTTTAGTATGTGCCATAAGACATGACATAATATTAGTTTCCGAATTCTCGGTCACAGAAATAAAAGCATCCATAGACGAAAGATCCTCCTCTTCTAATAATTCAGCACTTCTACCATCTGCGTTAATAACCAGTGCATTTGGAAGTAAATCAGCCATTTCAAAAGCTTTCTTTTTGTTTTTTTCAATTAAAGTTACATTAAACTTTTTTTCACACAATTCACGCGCAGTATTATATCCGATCCGACCTCCACCTAAAATCATTATATTTTTTATTGAAGCTTTTGTTTTTCCTGTTAATTTATACAACTCTTCTACCCCTTCTTTTCGAGTAATAAAAAAAACAGTATCACCCTCTTCAAAACAGGTATCTCCTCTAGGAATCATAGTGTTTTGGTTCCCTCTACGTTGAATTGCAATAGGCATAAAATGTACGTCTGGGAAAATTGAAGCTGCTTCTTTTACACTTTTACCTACAAATGGTACATCTTTAGCTAAACTTGTACCAACAAGTGTTAAAGCCCCGTTTTCAAAACCATAACTATTTGAAAATGCAGATTGGTCTAATAATTGTTGAATTTCAATAGCTGCTAGCTCTTCCGGTGAGATTAATTCATCCACTCCAATTTCTTTAAAGCTAATGGTGTCTTTAGCGTTTATAAATTCAATGTTAGAAATTCTAGCAATGGTCTTTTTACTCCCTAGCTGTTTTGCTAATGCACAAACTGTTATATTGACTGCTTCTTCAGAAGTTACTGCTATAAAGAGATCAGAATTAGCAACTTGAGACTCTTCCATAATAGCCAAAGACATAGCATTCCCACGTATTCCACGAATGTCTAAATGGGATTCAGCGTAATTTAAACGATCCTTATCGGTATCAATTAAAGTGATATCTAAAGATTCAAAAGAAAGGAGTTTCGCTAAATGAAACCCTACCTCGCCACCGCCTGCGATAATTATTTTCATAAGTATGTATCGAAATACGTTTCAAATATACAAATATTAGTTTCTGAAGCATAAATATAAGAGCAACATCCTATTCAAATTAGTATCTTTGGTCGCAACTATGAAGAGAACAATAAAACCGAATCAAAATAATCCTGAGACTAAAAAAAAACAAATCACTCAGATGTTTGATGGGATTTCCAAAAGTTATGATTTGCTTAATAGAATTATAACCCTAGGTGTAGATATTCTATGGCGTAAAAGAGTTGTGAATATCTTAAAAAAAGAAGCTCATGACAAAATTTTAGACATAGCGACTGGGACTGGTGATTTGGTAATTGCGCTTGCTAAAATAGAAACTAGTAAAATTATAGGACTTGACATTTCACCTGGAATGCTAGAAATCGGGAAAAAAAAAGTAATCACACATAATTTAACGCATAGAATTGATATGCAATTGGGTGATTCTGAGATGCTCCGTTATAGTGATGAATATTTTGATGCTGTTACTGTAGCTTTTGGTGTTCGAAATTTTGAAAACTTAGACAAAGGATTATTAGAAATTCTTAGAGTCCTAAAACCAAATGGTACATTAGTTATCTTAGAAACAGCAGTTCCAAAAAATAACCTATTAAAATCTTTATACAATTTATATACTCAAAATATAATGCCATTTCTTGGGAAACTTTTTTCAAAAGATAAAAGTGCATATCAATATTTATCTGATTCTGCTGCTTCCTTTCCCTATGGAGAAGCCTTCAACAATATTTTACGTAAAAATGGGTTTATATCAGTAGAAGATAAGCCACAAACATTAGGGATAGCTTCCATTTATTTTGCTAAAAAAGCGTAAAAGATCTTTTCTTGTTAACATTCTAATCTGCCTTTGTTTTTCGTGTGGAGCTTACTCTCAATACCCTACAGTTAAAGAACGTATTATTAACCTTCCTAATTTTGATAAAAAACCTATACATTATGGATATTTCCTTGGTTTAAATCAATATGACTTTAAGTTTGAATATATAAACAATTTCTACAAAGAATTAAAATATAAAGATATTGTTGTAATTCCAAAAACAGGGTTTGTAGTTGGACTCATTGGGGATATACGCATCAATAAATATTTAAATCTTAGGTTTGAACCTGGCCTTTATTATAGTTCTCGTGAATTAAAATATCCAGAATTTCCGGAATTCACAAAAGAATCAGATCAGAGAAGAGAAATTAAATCTACTTACATCCATTTACCACTTCTAATTAAAGTAAGTGCCAAAAGAATTAATAATTTCAAGCCCTTTGTAATGGCAGGGATTTCAACAGATTTTAATCTTTCTAGTAATCAAAAAAATAGAAATGATAATGCAGGTAATATTTTTAGAGTTACTGATCAAAACCTCAATTATGAGCTAGGTTTTGGGTTTGACTTTTACCTATATTATTTCAAGTTTTCTCCGTCCTTGCGTGGAATCTTTTCATTCCAAAATGAATTGATTTCTGATGCAGATCCCACAAGTCCATGGACTGGAAAAATAAATAAAATGCTTAGTCGTGGAATTGCCGTAATTATAACTTTTGAATAATTATCTACCCCTAAAAATTTCACTTAAAAAAATTGCTCCAGCTATTGCAACGTTTAAACTCTCCGCTCCTCTTCCTTCTCTAAAATTTGGAATTGATATTTTATGATCAACTATTTCATCTATTTCTGCTGAAATTCCATGGGATTCACTTCCAAAAACTATGATTGCTTGCTTAGGGAAGCTTGAAGAATATAATGACTCTCCACCGAAATCTGCACTGTATATAGGCTTATTAAGATCTCGTAATGTAGTCGATAAATCTTTTTCATAACGACATTGAACTCTAACGATCGATCCCATGGAGGCTTGAACAACTTTTGAATTGAAGCAATCTACTGTTGAACTACTACAAATTAGTTCTGAAAGACCAAACCAATCACATAAACGAATAAGGGTGCCTAAATTTCCAGGATCACTCACTCCATCAACTGCAATAGTAATATTCGAAATAACTGGCAATATTGCATTGGGAAATTTAAATACTCCCAAAACAGGACTTGGCGACTTAAAATGAGTAATTTTCATCATTTGATCAGTATTTACCATAACTGTTTTTGGAAAGAAATTAGGGACGGTTGAAAATAAAAAAACACATTCCCAAGAAGCAGAAAGTATCTCCTCTACTACTTTTTCACCTTCAGCCACAAAATATCCAGATGATAATCTATATTTTTTTTGCTTTAATTGAAGGATTTGCTTCCGTTGATTATTACTGACCATAAAAATGACTTATTTTTGAAGTAAATACTATTGAGTGTATCGCTTCTTAACAAAACTAATCATTATATTAATATTGACCCTTACCATAGTGGGATGTTCTGGTACACGTGAGTTAAGATCACAAGAAGTTCAAATAGATAAGATTGAGATTTTTGAAAATAAAGTTTTGTTAAAAAATGATCCTGTTAATTTTATAATTACAACCCCACCAAATAAAAAAATTTTAGGGATTCCGGTGGCTAAAATTTTATATGAAGCAGCGCATCCTGATCCAACTATAAAATTTAACGCTTGGCTTGCTAAAAAAGAAAATAGAAGCAAACAACTTGAGAGGTGGTTATCAAAAAAACAACTTATAGCTATTGAAAAATATATTGTAAAGTTTAATGATTGGCTCAAAAAAAAAGGAAAATCTCCAGCAATTATTGATAGTTTAGAAATAAAAAAAACAAAAAATAGAATAACACAATATTACAAAAATCTTGGCTATTTTGACATTGAAGTTTTCTCAGATACTCTTAAATCTAAACTAAACAAAGTTACCCTTACCTATCGAATTCTTCCAAATAAGAAATATCTCCTAGATTCAATTACAACTCTTATAAAATCAGCTCAACTAGATTCGATTTACAATGCACATGAAAATGAAGGATATATCAAAATGGGACAACCATTCGAAATCAAGAGTTTTGAGAAAGAACGAGAACGTCTTATCACTCTGTTTAGGAATAATGGTATTTATGATTTCCAGCAAAACAGTATTCAATTTACAGCATCTATAGACAGTACTGGACAAGACACTAAAATTCCCGTTAGTATTCAAATTGACAACATACAGAAACGGATCAATGATACTCTGATTGAAATTCCATATACTCTTCATAAAATCAATAAAATTGAAGTATTTATTGAAAATCGAAAAGAACAAGGAATTAACAAACTGTATACAGATTCAATAAACTACAACAACTTAATCATTTTTAGTAAAGGAAAACTCAAATACAAACCTAAAGCTATTGCTTCAGGAGTTTCAATAAAAAAAGGAGCTCTATACAGTGATGAAGATCGCAACGTTTCTTATCGGTATTTTACAAGTCTCAAAAATTTCAAATATCCTAGTATAAGCTACTCTAAAATTCCTTCTAAAAAAGATGCTCTTACAGCCTCACTATTTCTATCACCAAGAGAGCGATTCTCTATTGGTTTTGACCTAGATCTTTCCCATTCTAATATTCAAGACTTTGGAATAGGCCTAGGAGGTGGATTAGGAATCCGAAATGTTTTTAGAGGTGCCGAAATATTAGAATTAAACATTAAGAATACACTAGGAGCCTCAAGGGATATTGCACAAACAGGTGATCAGTTTTTTAATATATTTGAATTAGGTGCTGATTTAAAATTGAGTATTCCTAGAATACTCATTCCATTTAGACAAAAAGAATGGATTCCAAGGATTATGAATCCAAAAACAGAAATTATAGTGGGTAGTAGTTTTCAGCAAAACATTGGCCTCGATAAGGAATTTTTTAAAGGAACCTATCAATTTGATTGGCAACCTAACAGTGAAAAGAAAATTCAAATAAAACTGCTTGATTTAGAATTTGTTAACAACCGAAACCTTACTAATTATTTTAATGTTTACAAAAATTCTTATGATCGGTTAAATACAATTTCTCAAAGATATAATTTTGAAACCTCATGGGTAGATGAGAATAATAATTTAATCATCCCTGAAGGAGCATCAAATTTTATAAATGCTGTTTTAGAAAATCAAACTCCTGTAGAAATTGATGATGATGAATTTAAATTAGTAAATACAGCTAAAGAAAGACAAGCTAGACTCACTAGCAATAATTTGATTTTAGCCTCTTCTATTAACTTAAACCTAAACAGTCAAGAGAGTATTTTTGATGAAAATTTTTATCAGTTTCGATGGAAAGTAACATTAGCCGGAAATTTATTAAATAAAATAATTTCAAGTATAGGGGTTCCTAAAAATGATCAAGGACAAAACCTTTTAGGGGGACTAAGCCCCTCTCAGTATATCAAAACAGAATTTGACTACATTAAACACTTGTCATTGGGAAGAGAAAGGGTTTTTGCCCTGCATGCGTTTACTGGTATTGCTATTCCTTATGGAAATTCAACCAATATGCCCTTTGCACGGTCTTTCTTTTCTGGAGGAGCAAATGACAACAGAGCATGGAAGGCCTATAAATTAGGCCCTGGTAGTAGTAGTAATATTAATGAGTTTAATGAAGCCAACCTTAAGCTTGCTCTTAGTTTAGAATATCGTTTTCCTATTGCTGGACCTATCAAAGGAGCCCTATTTATTGATACTGGTAATATTTGGAATATTTGGGATGATGTCGAAAATCAAGATATGAAATTTGAGGGCTTAAAAGACTTAACAGAAGTGGCTATTGGATCTGGAATAGGATTTCGATATGACTTTGATTTTTTTGTTTTTAGATTTGATACAGGTTTTAAAACCTATAATCCAGCCTTGCCCTATAATCAAAGATGGTGGACAGAATACAATTTAAAAAGTGCAGTTTTTAATATAGGTATCAATTATCCATTCTAAAATGAAAAAGTTTAATATTTTTGTCCGAAACTAAAATTAATTAATGAATCATTCTATTCCCACTGGTGTAATTACTGGTAAACAAGTCCAAGAAGTTTTTAAACTTGCCAAAGCAAAATCATTTGCAATCCCTGCAGTCAATGTTATTGGTAGTAATACCATTAACGCTGTATTAGAAACAGCGGCTAAATTAAATAGTCCTGTCATTATCCAATTTTCAAATGGAGGCGCTCAGTTTAATGCCGGAAAAGGACTTTCCAATGAAGGAGAAAAAGCTTCAATTGCTGGAGCTATAGCAGGTGCTAAGCATGTTCATGAGTTAGCTGATTCGTATGGTGCATCTGTAATTCTTCATACTGACCACTGTGCAAAAAAATTATTGCCTTGGATTGATGGATTATTGGATGCAAGTGAGATTTTTTATGCCCAACATGGTAAATCTCTATTCAGCTCGCACATGATTGACCTTTCAGAAGATCCTATTGAAGAAAATATTGCCATTTGTAAAGAATATCTTACCCGAATGTCTAAAATGGATATGACTCTTGAAATTGAATTAGGAATTACAGGAGGTGAGGAAGATGGAGTTGATAACAGTGATATTGATGCCTCAAAATTATACACACAACCTGAAGAAGTAGCATATGCCTTTGAAGAATTAAGTAAAATTAGTCCTCAGTTTACAATTGCAGCTGCTTTTGGAAATGTGCATGGTGTATATAAGCCTGGAAATGTTAAATTGACACCAAAAATATTAAAAAACTCTCAAGAATTTATTTCTAAAAAATACAATCTGTCTGAAAATCATGTAGATTTTGTCTTTCATGGTGGTTCAGGTTCATCTCAGGATGAAATCCAAGAATCTATTGGATATGGAGTAATAAAAATGAATATTGATACTGATTTACAATTTGCTTTCACTGAGGGAATTCGTGATTACATGAATGAAAAAGTGGAATACCTAAGAACTCAAATTGGTAATCCTGAAGGCAAGGAACATCCTAATAAAAAAAATTACGATCCAAGAAAATGGCTTCGTTTAGGAGAAGATACTTTTAGAGCGCGTTTATCACAAGCTTTTGAAGATTTAAATAATGTTAATACTCTCTAAATTAATCTAGATATTTAAATTGTTAAGTAAAAAAAAATCGCATGAGTTGGTTTAAACGAAGTGAGAAAGGAATTCATACAAAAACCGAAGAAAAAAAGGATATTCCTAAAGGTTTGTGGTATAGAACCCCCACAGGAAAGGTTATTGAGGCACAAGAGCTTGCTGAAAATAATTATGTGAGTCCAGAAGACGATTACCATGTTCATATTGGCAGTAAAGAATATTTTGAAATACTTTTTGACAACAATGAGTTCCAAGAGTTTGATGAAAAATTAAAATCAAAAGATTTTTTAAAATTTATTGATTCTAAAAAATACATTGACCGTTTAAAAGAAGCACATAAAAAAACTGGATTATATGATGCTATTAGAACAGCAGTTGGATCTTCCAAAGGGAAAAAAATTGTTGTAGCATGTATGGATTTTAAATTTATTGGGGGCTCGATGGGGTCCGTTGTAGGTGAAAAAATTGTAAGAGCAGCGAACCATTCCATTAAACATAAACTACCACTTGTGATTATTTCAAAATCAGGAGGTGCAAGAATGATGGAATCTGCTACCTCCCTTATGCAAATGGCTAAAACTTCAGCTAAATTAGCGGAACTTGCGGAAGCAAAATTACCCTATATATCATTGTGTACGGATCCTACAACGGGAGGCATCACCGCATCTTATGCTATGTTAGGTGATATTAATATTGCTGAACCTAAAGCACTAATTGCTTTTGCAGGACCTCGCGTTGTAAAAGACACCACCGGAAAAGAATTACCTGAAGGGTTTCAAACCAGTGAATTTCAGTTAGAAAAAGGCTTCCTAGACTTTATTACTCACAGGAATGAACTAAAAAATAAAATTAATTTATACATTGATTTAATTTTAAATCAGCCTCTCAGAAAATAATTTATTTCTAAAATAGAATATAACTTAAAGCAAGACATTGTTTACTTAAGCTTTAATAGTACATTTGTAGTTCGTTAAAAAACGAATTACATAATAATCATTAAAATAATATTTGCATGTACAATTCAAAAGAAGTAAAAGAAGACATCTTTAAAAAACACGGGAAGTCTAAAAAAGATACTGGATCAGCAGAAGGACAAATTGCATTATTTACTCACCGTATCAATCACCTATCAGGCCACCTAAAAACAAATCGTAAAGATTACAACACGGAACGATCTCTAGTGAATCTAGTTGGGAAACGTCGTAGTCTATTAGATTATTTGAAAAACAAGGATATAGAACGTTATCGTGCTATTGTTATTGAATTAGGCTTACGTAAATAAAATGTAAAAATATATACTGAATCTTAGTTTTTCATTGGTTGCTTCAACACACAACAAAAGTTTTAACCAAATAATGAAAAATGATTCCAAAAACATTTAAACAAGAAATCCGTCTTGAAGACGGTAGAGTAATCACACTTGAAACTGGTAAACTAGCCAAACAAGCTGACGGCTCTGTAGTTGTCCGTATGGGTGACTGTATGTTACTAGCGACTGCAGTTTCTGCTCGCAAACAGAGTCCCGTAGACTTCCTACCCCTCACAGTTGATTATCGAGAAAAGTTTGCTGCTGCAGGAAAATTTCCTGGCGGTTTTTTTAAGAGAGAAGCGCGTCCTAGTGATGGTGAAGTACTTACTATGAGACTTGTAGATCGGGTATTACGACCACTTTTTCCAAAAGACTATCACGCAGAAACACAAGTGATGATTCAACTAATGTCTCATGATGAGAATGTAATGCCAGACTCCTTAGCTGGGTTGGCTGCCTCAACTGCAATTCAACTTTCAGATATTCCATTTGAATATCCGATTTCTGAGGTACGTATTGCTCGTGTAGATGGAATGTTTATTGTTAACCCAAGTAAAGAACAATTAGCAACTTCTGATATTGATATAATGATTGGTGCAAGTGCAGACTCCGTTGCAATGGTTGAAGGTGAATTTGATGAAATCTCTGAAGAAGAAATGCTTGACGCAATTGCTTTTGGGCATGAAGCAATTAAAGATCAAGTCAAAGCTCAAATTGCTTTAGCAGAATCAGTTGGTAAAAAAGTAGTTCGTACTTACGAAGAAGAAGAGAAAGATGATGCACTAGAAAAAGAAATTTATAATGTGACTTATCAAAAATACTATGAAGTAGCTAAAAAGGGACTTTCAAAGGCTGAACGGTCTGCGCAATTTACTGAGATCAAAGAAGCCTCTAAATCAACACTTAATGAAGAAGTGGTTTTAGAAAAAAAAGATTTAGTATCCCGCTACCATAATAGTACACAGAAAAAAGCAGTGCGTGATCTAGTTCTTGAAGAAGGAATTCGTTTAGATGGAAGAAAAACAACCGATATTCGTCCGATTTGGTGTGAAGTGGATTATCTGCCCTCTACCCACGGTTCAGCACTTTTTACTAGAGGAGAAACACAAGCGCTAGCTACCGCAACACTTGGAACTTCTAGGGAATCAAATATGATTGATTCACCTTCTCATCAAGGAGAGGAAACTTTTTATTTACATTACAATTTTCCGCCTTTTTGTACTGGAGAAGCTAGACCCCTTCGCGGTACTTCAAGACGTGAAGTTGGACATGGTAACTTAGCACAACGTGCTTTGAAAAAAGTTATGCCAGACAACTGCCCCTACACAGTAAGAATTGTATCAGAAGTTCTTGAATCAAATGGTTCATCATCCATGGCAACAGTTTGTGCTGGTACTATGGCACTTATGGATGCTGGAGTTCAAATCAAAAAACCTGTATCAGGAATTGCTATGGGTTTAATTACAGATGGTGATCGTTTTGCGGTACTTTCAGATATTTTAGGAGATGAAGACCACCTAGGGGATATGGACTTTAAAGTAACCGGAACTGCTGATGGAATTACTGCTTGTCAAATGGATATTAAAATCAAAGGCTTACGATTTGACATTATGACACAAGCATTAAATCAAGCTAGAAGTGGAAGATTGCATATTTTGGAAGAACTCATTAATACTATAAAAACTCCGAATGAAGATGTAAAAGCTCATGCTCCTAAAATGATTAATAGAAGAATTCCTAACGATTTCATAGGCGCTATGATTGGTCCTGGAGGAAAAGTAATTCAAGAACTTCAAAAAGAATCAGGTTGTACTATTGTTATAACTGAAGACCCTGTTACTGAAGAAGGTATAATAGAAATTTTAGGAACATCTCCAGAGGGAATTGCTATGGTTGAAGCTAAAATTGATTCGGTCACCTTTAAACCGATTATAGGAAATACCTACCAAGTAAAAGTAATTAAGATGCTAGATTTTGGTGCAGTAGTGGAATATGTTGATGCGCCAGGAAATGAAGTTTTATTGCATGTTAGTGAGTTAGCATGGGAACGTACAGAAAATGTAGCAGATGTCGTAAACATGGGTGATACTCTTGAAGTCAAATATTTCGGTAAAGACCCAAGAACTCGTAAAGAAAAAGTGTCTCGCAAAGCATTATTACCAAGACCTGAGAAAAAGGAATAATTATTTAATCAATTATTGTAACATTATTTTATTTTGAACGTATTCATTATAAAGGTATAGATGTAAAACATGAGACAACTAAAAATTACAAAGCAAGTAACCAATCGCGAGACTGCTTCCTTGGATAAATATCTTCAAGAAATTGGAAAAGTAGATTTAATTACTGCAGAAGAAGAGGTAGAATTAGCACAACGCATCAAGGCAGGAGATCAAATTGCTCTTGAAAAACTTACCAAAGCCAACCTTAGATTTGTGGTCTCTGTTGCAAAACAGTACCAAAACCAAGGCCTAACTCTCCCTGATTTAATAAATGAAGGGAACTTAGGTTTAATTAAAGCTGCACAACGTTTTGATGAAACTCGTGGTTTTAAATTCATTTCATATGCAGTGTGGTGGATACGTCAATCCATTTTACAAGCGTTAGCCGAACAATCTCGTATTGTGAGACTGCCGCTTAATAAAATTGGTTCGATTAATAAGATTAATAAAACTTATGCCTTTTTAGAACAAGCCCATGAGCGTGCTCCCTCTGCAGAAGAGATTGCAAAAGAATTAGACATGACTATTAATGATGTAAAAGAATCACTCAAAAACTCAGGAAGACATGTCTCTATGGACGCTCCTTTGGTAGAAGGAGAAGATTCAAATTTATATGACGTGCTTAATAGTGGAGAGTCTCCTAATCCAGACAAGGCATTGTTGCATGAATCACTTCGTACCGAAATAGAACGTGCTCTAGAAACCCTTACACCCAGAGAAGCAGATGTCGTTCGTTTATATTTCGGGTTAGGAAATCAACATGCAATGACTTTAGAAGAAATTGGAGAAACATTTGATCTTACCAGAGAACGTGTTAGACAAATTAAAGAGAAAGCCATTCGTAGATTAAAGCATACCTCACGAAGTAAAATTCTAAAAACCTATTTAGGTTAAAATAAAAAGGAGACCCTTGGGTTGCCTTTTTTGTATATTTGTGCTATTAAAAATAAACAAATGTCGGTAATAATAGCACCCTCAATTTTAGCTGCAGACTTTGCTAATCTTGAACGAGATTCAAAAATGATCAATAATAGTGATGCTGATTGGTTTCATATTGACATAATGGATGGGGTTTTTGTCCCCAACATCTCATTTGGAATGCCTGTATTAGAAGCCATACAAAAGCATGCTACTAAACCCCTTGATGTTCATTTGATGATTGTAGATCCAGATCGATATATAGAAATATTTGAAAGCCTTGGCGCAAGAATATTAACGGTACATTTTGAGGCATGTAATCATTTACATAGAACAATACAAAAAATAAAATCCTGTGGAATGAAAGCTGGTGTTGCTTTAAACCCTCATACACCTATCAATAATTTGTCTAGTATCATTCAAGACCTGGATCTAGTATGCGTTATGAGTGTAAATCCAGGTTTTGGTGGACAATCTTTTATTCAAAACACTTACAATAAAGTGAAAGAGCTAAAAAAATTAATAATACATCATAAATCAGGTTGTCTTATAGAAATTGATGGTGGAGTTACAGATACAAATGCAGCACAACTTATATCATGTGGAGCAGATGTTTTAGTCGCAGGTAACTATGTATTTAAATCAGAAAATCCTGAGAAAAGAATAAAGTTCTTAAAGGAAATATAAATTTCAAAAGTATTTCCAATCTATTGTTAAATAATCACTTAGTTATTTTTAGGAAGAAATTGAACCCTTCTATTTTCAGCACGACCTTCCTGTGACTCGTTGTCACTTATTGGCTCAGCTTCACCCAGGCCTCTCACCTCTAGTCGATCTTTTGAAACACCTATTTCAACAAGGTAAGCTTTCACTGCTTGAGCACGTTTAATTGACAATTCAATATTATAGGCATCGTCACCATCAGAAGAAGCATAGCCTTCAACAATTAAAATACCCTCAGGGTTTTCTTCTAATAACTCCTTAATTTGGTAGAGCATATTTTGTGTCTTTTTTCCAAGAATCTTATCACTATTTGCTGGAAAATTAATTCGTAAACCAAATTTATTTAAGGTAGCTAAAATTTCTTTTGATAATTCAGGACATCCATTATTCACAATGGTTCCTTTTTCATCCTTACAGGCATCAATATTATCCAGAACACCGTCACCATCAGTATCTGACCATGGACATCCACCGTTAGCGACATCTCCTGCTATTTCAGGACATTTATCTTCGTTGTCAGAAACACCATCACCATCGGTATCAGGACATCCGTTCATTTCAGCCATACCAGCAATATCTGGACATATATCATCAATATCAGCTACACCGTCACCATCACCA
>CAJQQG010000032.1 GCA_905480425.1 uncultured Flavobacteriaceae bacterium
ATGAAGTTGGGTCGCTTCGAAGGAGTTATCCTACTTTTCTTTTATACTATTTTTATATACCAAATGTTTAAGTAAAAAAAACATTCCAATTCAAGAATTAGAATGTTTTTTAATATTACTGATACTCGACTATTATTAAACCTTAGCTGACTTTACAGTTTTAATTATACGTGCAGCAATTTTATATGGGTCACCATTAGAGGAAGGTCTTCTGTCTTCCAACCATCCTTTCCAGCCTTTCTCAACTGTCATTATAGGAATTCTGATCGAAGCACCGCGGTCAGAAACACCAAAACTAAATTCATCAATAGATTGAGTTTCATGTGCACCAGTTAAACGTAGGTCATTGTGCGCTCCATAAACTTCAATATGCTCTTTAACAACAGGTCGGAATGCTTCACAAATCTTACTATAAGTTTCCTCAGAACCACAGGTTCTAAGAACTTCATTTGAAAAGTTTGCATGCATACCAGATCCATTCCAATCGGTGGCACCGAGTGGTTTAGGATGCCATTCAATAGCAAGGCCATATTTTTCACCTAAACGTTCAAGTAAATATCTTGATACCCACATTTCGTCTCCAGCTTTTTGAGCACCTTCTGCAAAACATTGGTATTCCCATTGCCCAGAAGCAACTTCAGCATTAATTCCCTCCACATTAATACCAGCTTCTAAACATTGATCTAAATGCTCTTCAATCATTTCTCTACCAAAAGCATTCCTAGCTCCAACAGAACAGTAGAATTGTCCTTGAGGTGTTTGGTCTTTGGGGAAACCGAAAGGAAGATTGGTTTCTGGGTCCCAAAGGAAGTACTCTTGTTCAAAACCAAACCAAAAATCATCGTCATCGTCATCAATGGTAGCGCGACCATTTGAAGCATGTGGTGTTCCATCAGCATTTAAAACCTCTGTCATTACCAGCCAACCGTTTTTACGATCAGGATCTTGATAAAGTGCCACAGGCTTTAAAAGACAATCAGAAGCACTTCCTTCCGCTTGTCTTGTTGAAGAACCATCAAATGACCATATCGGACAATCTTCTAAAGTGCCTTTAAAATTAGTTGCAATTTTGGTTTTACTTCGGAGACTAGCTGTGGGCTCATAACCATCCAACCAAATATATTCAAGTTTAGCTTTACTCATAATTAATATTTTTAGCTAAAATAAAATTTTTACAATACCCCCTTTAAAATATTTGAATAAAGAAATTAACAATATTTAATTTTTATTAACCCCCTATTTTTTTAGGGTTAAAATTTAAGATTATTCATTTTTTTGGATTTAGACCATGAAATAATCAAATTGTCTATCTTTAATTTTTATAATTTATCCTTTTATATTGTATGGAAACTCTTCGTAAAAACAGTCTTTCTAATCTTTCTTTAAAATTATTTGAAGTTTCCGCGGCACCCTCAGGTCCGATTGAATTTGGATCTCATGTATTCAATACACAGAAGCTTGAACAGTACCTAAGCGAGAAAGCTTTTCATCAACTTGAGCAATCTGTTAACAAAGGAACTCCTATTTTAACAGTTTTAGCAGATCAAATTGCTGCCGCTATGAAAGCATGGGCCATTTCCAAGGGAGCTACACATTATACCCATTGGTTTCAACCGCTAACAGGAGCTACTGCAGAAAAACATGATTCGTTTTTTGGGTTAAATGCAGAAGGGATTCAAATTGAAAAGTTTGAAGGAGAGCAATTAGTTCAACAAGCCCCAGAGTCTTCTAATGTATCAAGTGGAGGAATTCGCAATACTTTTGAGGCAAGAGGTTATACAACTTGGGATCCAACATCTCCTGCTTTTCTATATAATACAACACTATGTATACCAACTCTTTTTATTTCTTTCACAGGAGAGTCGTTAGATTACAAAACCCCTTTGCTAAAATCATTGCAAAAATTAGATCATGCAGCAACAGAAATTTGTCATTATTTTGATAAATCGGTAAATAAGGTTGATGCTACCTTAGGGTGGGAACAAGAATATTTTTTAATTGACAGGAGTTTAGCCTTAACACGTCCCGATTTGATACTTACAGGTAGAACCCTAATGGGTCATGTTCCTTCTAAGGGCCAAGAGTTAAACGATCATTATTTTGGATCTATTCCTGTTCGAGTGAGTCGTTTTCTAAATGCTCTTGAAAAAGAATGTAAAATATTGGGAATTCCAATAAAAACAAGACATAACGAGGTTGCTCCAAGCCAGTACGAGTTAGCTCCTGTTTTTGAATCCGCAAATTTGGCAATTGATCATAACGCTCTAGTTATGGATATTATGAACAAGGAGGCAAGTAAGCATAACTTTATCGTTTTATTTCATGAAAAACCCTTCGAAAAAATTAACGGCTCTGGCAAACACAATAATTGGTCGTTGAACACAAATAAAGGAGTTAATTTATTGAGTCCTGGAAAAACTCCCATGAGTAATTTGCAATTTCTCACCTTTTTCGTTAATACTATTGCAGCGGTATTAAAGCATGAAGCACTCCTAAGAGCCTCATCAGTTTCAGCTAGTAACGATCTCCGAATTGGAATGCAGGAGGCGCCTTCTGCTATGTTGTCAATTTTTATAGGAAAACACTTAAAACAAGTTTTGGAAGATTTGGAAAATGTTTCAAAAGGGAAATTGTCACCTAAAGAAAAGACTGACTTAAAGTTAAATGTAATTGGAAAAATTCCAGAAATCCTTCTTGATAATACTGATAAAAACAGAACATCACCTTTCGCCTTTACAGGGGATAAATTTGAATTTAGAACCGTTGGGTCTAAAACAAATTGTGCCAAACCTGTTACTGTTATTAACTCTATTGTAACTGAACAGCTTATTGAATTTAAGGTTTCTGTTGATGGATTGATTGATGATAAAAACATGAAAAAAGATGATGCTATTTTTAATACACTCAGGGAAACCATTACATCTATTAAAGATATTTTTAATGACGAAGAATATGATCAATCTAAAATAGATTCACTAGCCAAAAAGAAAGGATTAAGTAATCATAAAACCACTCCAGAAGCACTACCTGCTTATGTAAGTGATCTTTCTATTACTCTATTTGAGACTTTAGGTGTTTTTAGTAAAAATGAACTGTTAGCTCGTTATAAGATTGATTTAGAGGCGTATATCTCAACCATACAAATAGAGTCGAGAACTCTTGGTGATTTAGCACAAAACCATATTATTCCTACTTCTATAAAGTATCAAAATACCCTTATTGAGAACGTACGTGGATTAAAAGAAATATATAGTTCAAATTTTAAGATTCATGCACGCGAGCAGATTTTAATTTTAGAAAGAGTTTCAAATCATATTACTGAAATTAACAATGCGATATCTTTAATGATAAAAGCTCGAAAGAAGGCTGATATTATCAAAGATACTCATGAAAAAGCGTTAGTATATTGCAAAACTATTTTACCTTTTTTAAATAGTATTCGTTATCAGTGTGATAAATTAGAACTTACAGTAGATGATCAAATATGGCCGCTAGCAAAGTATCGTGAATTGTTGTTTATTCGTTAATAACTAATTTTTTTTATGAGAGTAAAATTTATCAAATATTTTAATTTTGTTTAAAATAACTTTATGTTAGATAGGTACAGTCAGCGAGGAGTTTCAGCACAAAAAGAAGATGTTCATAAAGCCATAAAAAAAATAGATAAAGGATTATACCCTAAAGCCTTTTGTAAAATAATTCCAGATTATATTTCTGGAAGCGAGGAGCATGCCATTATAATGCATGCAGACGGTGCAGGAACAAAGTCATCTTTAGCATATATGTATTGGAAAGAAACAGGTGATCTTTCTGTCTGGAAAGGAATTGCACAAGATGCGCTTATCATGAATATTGATGATTTACTTTGTGTGGGAGTAACTGAAAATATTTTACTTTCCTCTACCATTGGAAGAAACAAAAATCATATCCCAGGTGAGGTGATTTCTGCTATAATTCAAGGTACAGAAGAGTTAATATTCAAGCTTGGTGAATGGGGAGTAACCATTCATAGTTCAGGTGGCGAAACCGCAGATATTGGAGATTTAGTACGAACCATAATTGTAGATTCAACAGTAACAGCAAGAATTGCAAAAAAGAATATCATAGATAATGCAAATATTCAAGCCGGAGATGTTATAGTTGGTTTGGCTTCAGATGGGCAGGCAACTTATGAAGACGAATACAATGGAGGGATGGGAAGTAATGGCTTGACATCAGCCCGGCACGACGTTTTTTCAAAAATTTTTGCTTCTAAATATCCCGAAAGCTTTGATTCTAAGCTACCTGAAAATTTAATTTATTCTGGATCAAAAGAATTAACCAGTACCCTTGAAGGGGTTCCTTTGGATGTAGGAAAATTAGTTTTGTCTCCAACAAGAACATACGCACCGGTTATTCAAAAGATTTTTAGTCAAATGGGCACCACTTCTATTCACGGAATGGTACATTGCAGCGGAGGTGCTCAAACAAAAATATTACACTTTGTAAACAACCTCCATATTATAAAAGATTCATTATTCCCTGTTCCTCCTTTATTTGATTTAATTCAAAAAGAGTCTGGAACTTCAGGTAGAGAAATGTATCAAGTTTTTAATATGGGGCATCGAATGGAATTATACGTATCACCAGATAAAGTAGAAGAGATATTGTCAATCTCTGATTCTTTTAATGTAAAGGCACAAATTGTTGGACGTGTAGAAGCTGCTCCTAAAAACAAATTAACGTTAGACACAACCTATGGCACCTTTAATTATTAATGCTGTATTCTCTAAATTATGATTCGATTTCTAATGTTTTTTATTTTGCTTCTGACTTTATCAAGTACTTTTTCTCAAGAAGAAGAAATGTTTAGTTCTCTTCGATCAGAAGCTGAAATTGATACTTCACTACTTCCGGATAGAATGATTTTTACTCAACGTTTACTTTGGGGAGAAAAAGGATTAATGAGAAAAATGAGAATTTCTCCATTAACAATTGAGCAAAGAGAAAGTGAATTGAAAATTCGTCATAAAATGCTTAAAATTCATCAGATCATAGGTTATGCTACATTAGCAGGTATGCTAGCTCAGGGATTTATTGGATCTCAACTATATAACGGTAATTATAAATTATATGAAACTCATAAACTTGTTGGTAACTTAACTTCAATCAGTTATTTCACTGGTGCAGGACTTTCGCTTTTTTCTCCACCACCACTTGTAAACAAAAAAACAAAAGGATTAAACTCTATTAAAGCCCATAAGTATCTTGCTTCTATTCATTTTTCAGCGATGGTAACAACAAATTTTTTAGCTAACAAAAACAAAAAAATCCATCGAATTGCTGCTTATACAGCTGTTGGAAGTTTTGCTACTGCTATAATTGTATTTAAATTTTAACTATGACAAAAAGAAAATCACTTATATTTTTTCTTCTACTTGTTTGTTCAATTCAGGCTCAAGAAAATACTTGGATAATTGATACCTCAAAATCTTTCATTACTTACTCAGGCAAACACATATTACATGAATGGGAGGGGAGTAATCAAAAATTATATGGTCGTGCCTTACTCAACAATACCAGTTTGGTCTTTAGTAGATTAGCTATCCTTGCTTATGTGAGAGATTTTGATAGTGAAAACTCTGGACGTGATGCCCATTCTCTAGAAGTTTTAGAAGCATTACGTTTTCCTGAGATTAAATTTTATTCAGAATCATTCGAACATTTAAAAGATTCACTCTTAATTAAAGGAATTTTCGAATTTCATGGTAAAAAACTAAATAAACAAATTATGAGTTCTGTTGTTTTTAGTAAAAATGAAATTCTTTTAAATGGAACATTCAATTTAATTCCTTCTGATTTTGGAATTTCATTACCAGCTTTCATGCTTGTTAAAATGGAGGATTTATTAGAAATTAGATATTCAATTTTCTTAACAAAAGAATCTGACTCATAATAGCACGACAATTTGTAAATTTGAATTATTATGATAGAAAAACTTCAAATCATCCAACAACGTTTCGATGAAGTCTCTGATTTAATTATTCAGCCTGATATTATTGTAGATCAAAAACGATATATTCAGCTAAATAAAGAATACAAAGACCTCTCAGTAATGGTTGAGAAAATGAACCAATACAAGGTTTTATTATCAAACCATCAAGAAGCTGAAGAACTTCTTAAGGGCGAAAAAGATGAAGAAATGATTTCTATGGCCAAAATGGAGATAGATTCTGTTAAGGAAAAATTGCCCCAGCTAGAAGAGGAAATTAAATTTTTACTAATACCTAAAGATCCCGAAGATGCTAAAAATGTAGTAATTGAAATTCGAGCTGGAACCGGTGGAGATGAGGCTAGTATTTTTGCAGGAGATCTTTATCGTATGTATACTAAATATTGTCAATCTAATAATTGGAATGTAAGTTTTGTAGATTCTAGTGATGGAACCGCAGGTGGTTTTAAAGAAGTGATTTTTGAGGTTTCAGGTAATGATGTATATGGAACCTTAAAGTATGAGTCGGGTGTTCACCGAGTACAACGTGTTCCTCAAACAGAAACACAAGGACGCGTACACACATCTGCAGCTACTGTTATGGTATTACCTGAAGCAGAAGAGTTTGATGTTGAGTTAGATATGAATGAAGTACGTGTTGATTATTTTTGTTCTTCTGGTCCAGGAGGACAATCTGTAAATACCACCTATTCTGCTGTTCGCCTAACCCATGAGCCTACGGGAATTGTGGCTCAATGTCAGGATCAAAAATCACAACATAAAAATAAGGATAAAGCCCTAAAGGTTTTGCGTTCTCGTTTATATGAATTAGAGCTCTCTAAAAAGTTAGCTTTAGATTCGGAAAAAAGAAATTCACTGGTTTCTTCAGGGGATCGATCTGCTAAAATAAGAACCTATAATTATCCGCAAGGAAGGGTAACCGATCATAGAATAGGACTTACATTATATGACCTTCCAAATGTGATTAATGGAGATGTTCAAAAACTTATTGATGAACTTCAATTACATCAGAACACAGAGAAACTCAAAGAAGCTGGAGAACTAATATGACCACAGAAGCCCTTGTCCAACAAATTAAACTGAAAAAATCATTCCTTTGTGTTGGACTCGACATCGATTTAGATAAAATACCTCAACATTTAAGGAAAAAAGCAGATCCTATTTTTACGTTTGCAAAAGATATTATTGATGCAACGCACAAGTATGCGGTAGCCTTTAAACCCAATCTGGCCTTTTTCGAATCTTATGGAGTTGAAGGATGGGTTTCTTTTCAAAAAATAATGAAGTATTTAAACGTTAATTATCCCAATCATTTCACCATCGCTGATGCAAAAAGGGGAGATATTGGTAATACTGCTAAGCGATATGCAAAAGCTTTTTTTGAAACCTATGAGGTTGATTCGGTAACAGTGGCTCCCTATATGGGAAAAGATGCTGTAGAACCTTTTTTATCTTTTGAAGGAAAACATGCAATTTTATTGGTATTAACTTCTAATAAAGGAGCCGAAAATTTTCAATATACTTTAGAGAACAATGAATTCTTATTTCAAAAAGTTTTAAAAAAAAGCCTAACATGGGCACATTCAGATCGCTTGATGTATGTAATTGGTGCAACTAAAGCAAATGCGCTTTTAGAAATTCGAAAGATTGTTCCAGATTCCTTTTTATTGGTTCCTGGTTTTGGAGCACAGGGCGGAAGCTTGATGGAGGTCTCTGAGTTTGGAATGAATGATCAGTGTGGTTTATTGGTAAATTCTTCTCGTGGTATTATTTATAAATCACAAGGTAGCGATTTTGCAGCCGCAGCCGCATCTGAAGCTAGTAAAATCCAACAAGAAATGGCTTGTTATCTTAATGATAAAGGAATTGTATAGTGTTATATCATTCGATTTATAAAGCTGAAAATAGATCAAATAAATGGATCACTTTTATCCATGGAGCTGGTGGAAATTCTTCTATTTGGTTTAATCAAGTTCGTTTTTTTAAAGCTTATTTTAATGTTTTATTAATTGATTTACGAGGACATGGGAAGTCTGAGGTTTCTCCAAAAGGAACAGAATATACCTTTGAAATTATTATAGACGATATCCTAAATATCTTGGACCATAATAAAATTGAAAAATCTCATTTTGTTGGAATTTCATTAGGGAGTATTCTTATTCAAAAAATGATTCAATTGCATAGTAATAGAGTAGAGAAAATTGGTCTTGGTGGTGCGATTTTGAATTTAAACCTTCAATCTCGTTTTTTAATGTTTATGGGTAAACTTACTCAAAGTGTTTTCCCTTTTATTTGGATTTACACTTTTTTTGCATATGTAATTATGCCCTACAAAGCACATCGAAAATCAAGAGCCCTTTTTATTAAGGAAGCAAAAAAAATATCTCATGCAGAATTTAGAAGATGGTATAAATTAACTGCAACTATTTTACCAGTATTGGCGAAAATCAGAGCTCAGCATTTAAAACCTCCGACTCTATATATTATGGGAATTCAAGATTATATGTTTTTACCATTTGTTAAAAAAATCATTATGATTCATCAAAACGCTACCATGATAATATTACCAGGTTCAGGACACGTGGTGAATATTGATCAACCTGATTTATTTAATGATAACCTGCTTAATTTTTTCTTAGAAGATTAGGTAAAAACAATTGTTTTATTATTATAAACCATAATTTTCCGATCACAATGTAATTTGAGTCCTCTTAATAAAACTATACGCTCTAAATCTTGCCCTCTATTTATCAGATCGAGTACTTCATGTTCATGCGATACTCTAGCAATATCCTGTTCTATAATTGGGCCAGAATCTAAAATTTCTGTAACATAGTGGCTAGTTGCACCAATGATCTTGACACCTCTCTCAAAGGCAGAATGATAAGGTTTTGCGCCTGGAAAAGCTGGTAAAAAGGAGTGGTGAATGTTTATGATTTTAGAGGGATATACATCAATTAAATTTTTAGAAACTATTTGCATATATCTAGCCAGAACGATACAGTCTATTTTGTGCTTTGTTAAGATACGTAGCTGCTCTATTTCAGCTTCTTGTTTCGTTTCTTTTGTGATAGGTACGTGGTAAAAAGGAATGTCAAATTGAGTTGCGATGTATTCTAAATCAATGTGATTACTTAGGATAAAGGGAATTTCACACTTTAATTTTCCTGAACGTTGCTGTGTTAGAATGTCATATAGACAATGATCATACTTAGAAACAAATACTCCTAGTTTTGGTAATTTATCTTCTTGATAAAAATTACATTTAAGGTTTAACGATGAGGAGAATTCTTTTACAAAATCACTTTTAAATGTATTAAAATTTATAGAATTATTCATAGATTCTATGGCTACACGCATAAAAAAAGCACCATTAAGCCTATCTACATATTGATCAATGTATGTAATATTACCATTACGTGAGTTTATAAAGTTAGTTACTGCTGCAATGATTCCTTTTTGATCAGGGCAGTGCATTAATAAGATCAAGCGTTTAATGTTTTGTCGCATGCGTGTTTAGTTTCCTGGTTGAGTAATTCTAAAGCCTTCTTTTTTCTTAGCTATTTCAACCATTGCTTTTACTTCTCTTAGTAATTGTTTGGCATCATAAACAACCCCTTGCCTTATAGTGTGTTTTACTCCACCAACACGGACCACCTTATTTCCTTCTGTAAGTTTAATTGCACCTGTACCATAGAGTACTTTTAGGTTTTTAAGAGGATTTTCTTCAATAATAACAAAATCTGCACTTTTGCCAATTTCTATAGATCCTATATGATCTGCAAGGCCTAACGCTTCAGCACCATTAAGCGTTGCAGAGCGAATCACTTCAAGGGGATGAAAGCCAGCTTCACGTAACATCTCTAACTCACGTATATAGGCAAAACCATAAAGCTGAAAGATGAATCCAGAGTCAGATCCAGCAGCAATTCGTCCTCCTCGATTTTTATATTCATTAATAAAGGTCATCCAAAGATTAAAGTTTTCTTTCCAGGCCACTTCTTCTTCTGTACCCCAAAAATGCCAATAAGATCCATGTGAAATTTTACTTGGTTGGAAAAATCGCCATAATGATGGCAGGGTATAATCTTCGTGCCATTCAGCTCTTCTAGCGCGGTGAAGGTCTCGGCTGGCTTCATATATATTAAAGGTAGGAACCATTGTAAAGTCTAAGTCTATTAATTCTGACATTACATTATTCCAATGGTCTGAATAGGGAACTGCTGCTTGTTTCCAAAGCTTTCCAGCTTCACCAAACCGATCTTGTTCATTTTGATAATTGTAATCTAAAGAGTAGTTTTGAACAGTCCTGTCTTCAAAAAGTGCCTCAGGAAGTCCATACCAGTGTTCCATTGAAGTTAACCCAGCCCTTGCAGAATGTAAAGCATTCCAACGTGCCACACTTAGTTGTGCATGATGACATGCAGAACGAAGTCCAAGCTTTTTGTTTTCATCCAAAGCTGCTTTCATTATTTCAGGTTCTGCTCCAAAAAATTTAATGCCATCAGCTCCATTTTTTGCATTTTGACGGACCCATTCTCTTGCTTGCGCTTTAGTACTAATTGATTTTTTACTCCCCTGTCCAAATCCAGTATAGGCCAGAATTCTAGGGGCAATAATTTCATTTTTAATGCTTCTTTGTTTTAGATCTAATGCATAGGCTAAACTTCTTCCACTGGGTTCTCTAACGGTAGTGACCCCATGTGCTAACCATAATTTAAAGACATAATCCCAGTCAGCTCCTTGGGCATCTCCACCGATATGACCATGCATGTCTATGAATCCAGGCAGAATGTACATGCCTGTAGCATTAATTTCTTTACCGTCATTATTGAGGACGGGTCTTCTTGATTCTTCAATAGCAACTCCTGGATATCCTACAACATTAATAGCTGTAATTTTATCATTTTCAACAGTAATATCAACCGGTCCAATTGGAGGGGCTCCATTGCCATTTATGAGTATTGCTCCTCGAATTATTAGTTGAGAAAAAGGCCCTTCTGCTGTCTTATTAAATTGAGATTTAATAGTACCTGCAAAGAGAATCGAAAAAAATATAAATAAATAGAATTGTTTCATGCTATTTTTTTATGAAGATAAACAAAAAAAACCTCCTGTTTTATTGAGAGGTTTTTAAGCGTTTTAGAAAAAATACTCTTATTAACTGTTTTACAATGATTTTTTTGCTTGATTTATGATATGATATGAATTGGTTTATGGTTAATTAACTAATTTAATTCACATAATTCATTAGAACCAAGCAAAAGTAATCAAAGTGTATCTATTTTTAATGTTGATTTAATCTGAAGTCAGCATAGGCATCCATACCGTGTTCAGACAAATCTAATCCTTTAATTTCTTCCTCTGCTTCAACGCGAAGACCGGTAGTCTTTTTAACAATAAATAAAATTAAAGTGGCACTTATAACAGAAAATGCCCCTACAATTCCAACACCGGCTAATTGAATTATAAATTGATCAAATCCAGCCATGGCACCAAAAATACCAACTGCTAAAGTTCCCCATATTCCACATACTAAGTGAACAGCGACGGCACCAACTGGATCATCTAATTTTAATTTATCAATAAATGATACGGCAAGAACAATAAGTATTCCAGCAACAAGTCCAATAAGAATGGCGTCGGTAGGACTCATTTGATCTGCGCCAGCTGTAATTCCTACGAGCCCTCCCAAAACACCATTCATAAACATTGTTAGGTCAAAATTTTTATACATTAAATTAGAAAAAATTGCTGCTGAAACTCCACCAGCAGCAGCGGCCAAACAAGTGGTTACTAGAGTTAAAGAAGTGAGTTCTGGATCAGCAGAAAGCACAGATCCACCATTAAATCCAAACCATCCTAACCAAAGAATTAGAACTCCTGCAGAGGCTAATGGAATATTATGTCCTGGAATTGCATTTGCAATTCCATTTTTTTCAAATTTTCCAATTCGAGCACCTAACATGTAAATCGCCATTAAAGCTGCCCATCCTCCTACAGAGTGAACAAGAGTTGATCCAGCAAAGTCATAAAATCCCCAAGAGTCCAAAAATCCACCACCCCATTTCCATGAACCTATAATTGGATATATTAATCCAACATAAATAACTGAGAATAACATAAATCCTTTTAATTTGATGCGTTCAGCAACAGCGCCTGATACAATAGTAGCAGCAGTAGCTGCAAACATGGCTTGGAATAAAAAGTCAGTCCACCAAGTGTATCCTCCACTTGCATATTCAGCAGTCATTCCTCCATCTGGAGGAGCTATACCAAATCCAGCAAACTTTAGAATTCCAAGAGATCCCTCTTCAAAGCCTGGATACATTAGGTTGAAGCCTCCTAGGCAGTATAGGAGAATGCCAGCAGAGATAACGAAAAAATTTTTAAATAAAATATTTACAGCATTTTTTTGGCGTGTCAATCCTATTTCTAAGAAGGAAAAACCAAGATGCATAAAAAAGACAAGAGCTGTACAGATCATCATCCATACATTGTTAGCGGTAAAAAGTGCAGTGCTTTCCATATAATAGTTTTAAGTTGTTTAAATTTAGTTTAAAGAGTTACTTCCTTTTTCTCCAGTACGAATTCTGTAGGCTTCGTCTACCGGAAGGACAAATATTTTCCCATCACCTACTGAATCTGTAGCTGCTGATTTTAAAATAGCATCAATAGTAAGTTTTACAAAATCATCATTTACGATAATAGAAAGGTATCGTCTTTGTATTTCTGAGGTGCTGTAACTAATTCCTCGGTATACGTGACCTTCTTTTTCATTTCCCACTCCAGTTACATCCCAGTAGCTAAAGAAATTTACCTCCACATTATGCAGTGCTTCTTTTACTTGATCAAATTTAGATTTCCTAATAATTGCTTCAATTTTTTTCATAAGATTTTATTTTAAGGTTGTTTAAATTACTTTTTTGAATATAACATTAAACTATTAAAAAGAATAGATAGCAGCAACTACAAATGAAGCAAGATTATCAGCTGTTTCTGTTGGTGATATAGCAAAGATTTCTGAGGAAGCAGAGTCAATTCTAAATTCAGGCTTGAAAGTAAAGTTTCCAGCAGTGTAGCTACCTGTTAATGTTAATGAAAAATTATCTGCATCACCATCACTTACTAATGCACCAAAACCGTCTGTTTCTGAGAAAAATTCTCCTCTGAGACCAATGGCGAATGAATCTGATGTAGTAATTTGTGGATATAAAGCAACTCCAGCAAAACCGGTATCACCCCCAAGAGTAGCCGTAGTAGCATTAATTCCTATGAAAAAACTATCAGATAAATCAAAACCACCCGTGTAATCAATCTGGAAGTAATCTTCACCAGCTAATAAGTTTATATATTGACCATAAAGACCAAGCTGTGCACCGAAAGCAGTGTAGCGATCATAATTTGCTTCTGTCTGATCTGTTTGGTTAAAAATTCCTAACATTAACGATATGTCATCAGATAATGTAAAGTCTGCTTTTATCCCAGTGTGAGAAAAAGGACCGTATGAAAACATATAAGAAGTGGAGTAGTTAAAGTTCGCTGCTGGCGATATAACTTCATATCCTAAAAAGGTGTTGAAATTTCCTAACGTAATCTTCACCCCTTCAGCAATATTGTAATATGCATACAATTGATTTACTAGTTCTGAAGAATTTCCTGAAGAACCAAATACAGCGTCGGAACCTCTAGGACCAAAAACAACATCTGCAACAAATCCTGATTTTTCGCCTTCATAAGAAACAATAAAGTTTGCCATTCCTAAGGCGAAACCGTTAAGGTTAGCAAAAGACGTTCCGGGCGCTACAGGATCTTCGGAAAAACTTGTTCTAAAATAAGTATCTACAGTTCCGCTGAAATTGAATGTCGCTTCTTCTGCAGGTTCTTCTGTTTCTTGCGCTGATAGTAATGCATTATTGAACATAACAAGCGAAATACTAAGAATAAATAAAGTTTTAAAATTTTTCATATTAATTAGTTTAAGATTTGAACCAAAAATAATATAATATAATGTTTGACCCTATAAAAAAAGGGGCCTATAGACTAACTTTTAAATATATTTAAAATTTACCCCCTAAAAAATAGGGGCATCATAAAATAATAATATATAATTTATGAAATTATCAAAAAAAAGGGATTACTTAAGAATCTCCTAATCTAAATAGGTAATATCCGAGAGCCACTAAAAAAAGCCCTCCAATAAGGCTTAACAAGGTATAGGACATAAAAGTCCAATAATCCCCTGATTTTAAAAAGTCCAAACCCTCAAGACTAAAGGCTGAAAAAGTGGTAAGACCTCCGCAGAAACCAATAACTGAAAATATATAAAAATCTGAACGTGAGAGATTGTTTTTTAAAACCCATGCCATTAAAAATCCAATCAAAAGACATCCTAAATAATTGACCAATAGAGTGGGCCAAGGGAACATCCCTTTTGGAACAGGGATTAATTTGCTCGTCAGAAAACGGAATAGACTCCCAAGTCCACCTCCTATAAAAACATAAAGAAAGGCTTTCATTTCTGTGTCATATATTTAATGAGTAATAAAAGACTAAAGGCAACTAAAAATCCAAGTAAAATTTTATAGCTTCCTTTAAAATAGGCAGGTTGTTTTTTTTTATCAGTTTTATATGAATAAATAATAATACATACAAATACAATAAAGAAACAGAGTCCAAAAACTAGTTGACTAAATGAAAACATTTATTAATTTTTTGTCTAATTTAGAAATAAATAAACCATTAACTCATATAATTAAAATGATTAAAAAGCCCATTGAAGCAGTTACTAAATTTCATGAATCATATGGCTTGGGAATAGAGCATACTCCCAAAGCCAATCTTCCCAAAAATATTTCTGAATTACGTTTTAATTTGATGAAGGAAGAAAATGAGGAGTACCTTCAGGCTGCGCAAGCTGAAGATTTGATAGAAATTGGTGATGCTCTAGGGGATATGTTATACATATTATGTGGTACAATAATCGCACACGGATTTCAAGATAAAATAGAATCTATTTTCGATGAAATACAGCGAAGTAATATGAGTAAACTTGGTGCAGATGGAAAGCCTATTTACAGAAAAGACGGTAAGGTAATGAAAGGACCAAATTATTTTAAGCCTGACTTGAAAAAGATTCTTATGAAGGATTAGACAATAGAGCGTGTCCACTGAAAGGGATCATCCAAGGTTTTGTATTGAATGCCCGTTAATATTTCCTTTAAATTATTTGCTAACGGAGTTTCTTTGGGTAGTTTAAAGATTTTTTTTTGATGAGAAAAACTATTTATTGGTAAAACAACAACTGCAGTTCCAGTTCCAAAAACTTCTTCTAATGCACCTGACTCATGCGCTTCTTTAATTTCACTCACTTTGATAGGACGTTCTTCAACTATTATTCCTTCTTTTTTTGCTATTTCAATAATGCTTTTACGTGTAATCCCATCTAGAATTCTGTCATTTGTGGGTGAAGTAACTAGAATGCCATTAATTTTAAAAAATATATTCATGGTTCCAGCTTCTTCAAGATATTCATGATTATTGGCATCTGTCCATATGATTTGTTGAAATCCTTTTTTAAGAGCTTCTGAGGTTGGATAGAACTGAGCGGCATAATTCCCAGCTGCTTTAGCAAATCCGACACCCCCGCTTGCTGCACGGCTATATTCTTCTGCAATTAAAACACTAATTTCACCTCCAGAGTAATAAGCCTTAACAGGCGCACAAATAATCATAAAAATATATTCCCCTGCTGCAGAAGCCTGAACACTTGGTTGGCTTGCAAATACAAATGGTCGTATATATAAAGAATTTCCTTCCCCAGGTTTTATCCATTCCTCATCTAAATCCAATAATTTTTCCAATCCTTTAAAAAAATGAGCCTCTGGAAATTCAGGAATTTGAAGACGCTTTGAAGAAAGATTTATTCTTTTAAAATTTTCTTCAGGTCTAAATAACCAAATCTTATTTTGAGAGTCTTTAAAGGCTTTCATCCCTTCAAAAACAGCTTGACCATAATGAAACACACTTGCAGATGGCTCAAGTGTCAAAGCTTGGTAAGGTTTTATTTCGGGGGTTTCCCATTTTCCATCACGAAAATGACAGACAAACATATGATCAGTAAAGGTTCTTCCAAAATCTAAATTTTCAAAATTTACATCCTTTATTTTTGAGCTTTTGACTTGTGTTATTTTCATTACTTCTGAATATGATTAACATGTAAATTTAATCTTTTTGAATAAAAAATTAGACCAAGTTTTTTTTTTTTTAAATGCTTTATCAAATTTTCGTTATTTGAATGATCTTTTCATAATTTTAATAATCTTAAGCCATTCAATATAATATTTATCATTAAGCTTCCAAAACAGCATATTAAAACAGACGATGGATCTTCAACATTATATATTAAAGAACTGAAGGAATCCTATCACTCTAGACATGGAGCAGTAGTTGAGTCTAAGTATATTTATCTAAAACAGGGACTGGAGTATTGGATCTCTAATAATCCTAATAAAGTATGTCGCATATTAGAATTAGGCTATGGAACTGGACTGATGTCTTATCTCACTTTGCAGTATTCTGAAAATAAACAAAAGGATTTGGATTACACAACTTTAGAAGCTTATCCACTGACTTCAGAAGAACTAGAAATACTTAATTATGAATCATATTTTGAAAATTCACCCATTCTCTCATTTAAGAAGTTTACAAATTTACCTTGGGAAAAAACACAAGAAATAAGTCAAAATTTCAAGCTACTTAAAAAGGTTATTAAATTTGAAGATTTTTCAATCAATGAGATCTATGATGTTATTTTTTATGATGCTTTTGGTTCCCATGCACAACCTGAATTATGGACCTATAATTGTATGAAAAAATGTAATAATTTGATTGCCCCTAACGGTGTTTGGGTGAGTTACTGTGCAAAAGGAAGTGTTCGTAGAGATTTAGAAACGATTGGTTTTGAGGTTTCAAGACTTCCTGGACCACCCGGAAAGCGAGAAATGCTAAGAGCAATAAAGGTTTAATTCCTTACTTTTGAAAAAAAGTAAAAATGAAGTTACTCATTACTGGAGCTACTGGATTAGTGGGAAATGAATTAGTCAAAATGGCTCTTAAACAAGGGATGATCATCCATTATTTGACTACACATAAATCTAAAACAAAAAAAATAATTGGCGCCCATGGTTTTTATTGGAACCCCTCTTTACAAGAAATTGATTTTTCTTGCTTTGAAGGGGTTGATGTAATTATTCATTTAGCAGGAGCAACTATCTCCAAACGTTGGACAGCTGCTTACAAGAAAATAATATTAACCAGTAGAATTAATTCGACTAGATTACTGGAAAATAGTATAAAAAAGACTAAGGGTAAACACCAAATAAAACAAATTATAGGTGCTTCAGCTATAGGAATATATTCAAATGATTTTAACAATGTTGTAACTGAAGAAACAGAGGTTTCTCCTAACTCTTATCTTGAAAGAGTTGTAATTGACTGGGAGTTAGCATCAGCTGTTTTCAATACAATGAACATTAAAGTGACTACTTTAAGAATAGGACTTGTTATTGCATCTAATGGAGGGGTAGTAGCTGCCATGAAAATTCCCATCTTATTTGGATTGGGTGCTGCCTTCGGAAATGGATCACAGGGTCAATCATGGATTCATATTAAAGATTTAGTTGGAATGATTCTTTTTTCAGTAACCACTAAATTGGAAGGTATTTATAATGCTGTTGCGCCCAATCCTGTTTCACAAACACATTTTATTACTGCACTAGCTAAAGCAATAAATCGTCCACATATTCTTCCCCCACTTCCTGAATTTATTATTCAGCTTATGGTTGGTGAAATGAGTAGTTTATTGTTAAATAGTCATTGGGTTAGTTCAAAGAAAATAGAAGGTCAAGGCTTTTCATTTCAATACCCTGAAATTAATACTGCATTTAAAGAATTATTCAAGAAATCAATGGTGTGACATTTTGGCATTTTTAAAGTATGGCAGTAATTTTGTACTATAGAAAATGTTTAAAATAAATTTAAATGGCTAAAAAAGAAGTGAAAGCGACTACTAAAAAATCATCTGCTAAAAAACCAGGGTCTAAAATGGTTAAGGCAGAACATAAATTAGTTAAGCAATTGGAGGAAGCAAATTCAGCTTTTGAACAGGAAAAAGATAAACACCTGCGTCTTTTTGCAGAATTTGAAAATTTCAAAAAGCGTACTGCAAAAGAACGTATTGAGTTATTCAAAACAGCTAATAAAGAAGTTCTTACTTCCATGATTCCTGTTTTAGATGATTTTAATAGGGCTCAAAAACAATTTGAAACAGATGAAAAAGTTATTGATAATGAAGGATTTAACCTTATTTCAAATAAATTTAAAGAAATACTTAAAGCTAACGGTCTTGAAGTTACGGAAGCAAAAATAGGAGATGTTTTTGATGCTGAAATTCATGAAGCAATTACTCAAATACCATCACCTAAAGATTCTGATGTAGGAAAAATTATAGATATAGTAGAAACAGGATATCAATTAGGCGATCGAATAATTCGCTATCCAAAAGTGGTCGTTGGCCAATAATTATGAAAGAAGACTATTACGATATTTTAGGTATTTCTAAATCAGCAAGTTCATCTGAGATTAAGAAAGCTTATCGAAAAAAAGCAATTCAATTTCATCCAGATAAAAATCCTGGAGATACTTCTGCAGAAGCAAGTTTTAAAAAAGCTGCGGAAGCCTACGAGATTTTAGGAAATGAAGAAAAACGTACTAAGTACGATCAATATGGACATGCTGCTTTTGACGGTAATCAAGGTTTTGGTGGTGGGGGTATGAATATGGATGATATTTTTAGTCAGTTTGGAGATATTTTTGGAGGTGCTTTTGGTGGTTTCGGTGGAGGAGGTGGACAACGCAGAGCTAAGGGAACTGACATGCGCATTCGTGTTAAATTGACTCTGGAAGAAATTGCAGCTGGAGTTGAGAAAAAAATCAAGGTCCCTAGAAAAGTTCAATCACCTGGTGTTCAATACGGAACTTGTTCCGCATGTAATGGTAAAGGTCAGGTTATGAAAATCACCAATACCATTTTAGGGAGAATGCAAACAGCTGCTACCTGTGGAACTTGTGGTGGAGGTGGACAGTCATTGTTGAATCGTCCAGCTGGAACTGACGCTCAAGGAATGATAAAAAAAGAAGAAACGGTCTCTATTAAAATACCAGCAGGTGTCGAAGAGGGAATGCAATTAAAAGTAACAGGTAAAGGAAATGATGCTCCAGCCAATGGAATTTCAGGAGATTTACTTGTTTTAATTGAAGAAATCATACATGATACATTTGTTCGAGAAGGAAATCACATGCACTATGATTTATATATTAGTTTATCAGAAGCTACCCTTGGTATCTCAAAAGAACTAGCTCTTTTAGAGGGAAAAGCAAGAATTAAGTTAGAGTCTGGAATACAATCTGGTAAAACTTTACGACTTAGAGGAAAAGGTTTGCCAAGTGTAAATGGTTATGGAACAGGAGATCTTATGGTTCATATAAATGTGTGGACACCTAAAACTTTAAATAAGGAGCAACGTCAATTTTTTGAAAAAATGCTTGAGGAGCCTAATTTTATTCCAAGCCCAGAAAAATCAGACAAATCTTTTTTTGAAAAAGTTAAGGACATGTTTGCTTAATTTTTAAGAATAATAATGTTTTCAAGATAATTTTATCATTAACACTAGTAAGACTTTATTCAAAATACAATTTTTTCGAATCTTTTACCGAATATGAGTTTTATTTTTTATGGTATCTTTCCCATGGATTTTATGAATGCATTTAGACAATTTATCAAACTTTTTAATCATACATTTACTATTGGTGAAAGTATTTACTTTACCCCAAAATCAATATTAATTGTTATTCTGGTCTTTGTTCTGACCTCACTGTTATTAAAAATTTTCAGAAAAATAATTTATCGAACACTTTCCGATGACGCTAGAGTTAAGTTTAAAAGTATTTTTTCTTTTTTTAATTATTTTGTCTACACTGTAGTTGTTTTACTAACATTTCAAAATGTCGGGGTTAATCTGACAGCAGTTTTTGCTGCTTCTGCTGCACTATTAGTTGGTGTTGGTCTTGCTTTGCAAACGTTTATCCAGGATATAATTTCAGGTATTTTTATACTGGTTGATCAATCAGTTCATGTTGGTGATATAATTGAAGTTGATGGGCAAGTTGGAAAAGTTGAGAATATAAAATTAAGAACAACTAGGGCTGTTACTCGAGAAAATAAAGTATTGATTATTCCAAATCATAAATTTTTAACCTCTATTTTATTTAACTGGACTGAAAATGGGGTGATTACAAAAGAGTTTGTTGCAGTAGGGGTAAGTTATGACACCGATGCCGAAAAAGTAACAAAATTATTATTAGAAATTGCTGAAGGTCACAAAGCAATTTTAAAAAAACCAATTCCACAGGTTATTTTTAATGATTTCGGTGATAGTGCCTTACAATTCCAACTTTACTTTGCATTAAACCGAAGTTTTGTGTCAAATATTGTGAAGAGTGATTTACGTTATTTAATCTTACTTAAGTTCAAGAAAGAAAATATTGAAATCCCATTCCCACAACGTACCTTAAGTTTTGTTAATTCACCAAAACCTTTGAAATGATTCAAGTTTTATTAATCGAAGACGAAGAGTCTATCAGAAGGGTAATGTCTAGAATTTTAAAGGAAGAAAATGATCAATATCAGATTACTGAGGCTGTAGACGGTAAACAGGGTTTAGATTTGTTATTCAAAATACAATTTGATCTTGTACTATGTGACATCAAAATGCCTAAAATGGATGGTATTGAAGTTTTGAAAAAGGCCAATGATGAAATGCTTAATATTCCTTTTATTATGTTGACAGGACATGGGAATATTGAAACTGCTGTAGAGGCAATGAAATTAGGGGCATATGATTTTATTTCAAAACCTCCAGATTTAAATCGTTTACTGAATTCTGTTCGGCATGCAGTAGAAAATAAATCATTGCGTTCAGAAAACACTAAACTTAAAAATAAGGTAGCTCAAAAATATTTAATTATAGGTGAAAGTTTTTCTATTGAAGAAGTTAAAAGAATGATTTCTAAAGTAGCATCAACAGACGCACGCGTTCTTATAACTGGAGAAAACGGCACTGGAAAAGAATTAGTGGCCCAACAACTTCACCAGCAAAGTGAACGTTTTAAAGAAAACTTTATTGAAGTAAATTGTGCTGCAATACCCTCTGAATTAATAGAGAGTGAACTTTTCGGACATGTTAGAGGCGCTTTCACTTCTGCGGTAAAAGATCGTTCTGGAAAATTTGAAGCTGCTCATAATGGAACATTGTTTTTAGATGAAATTGCAGATATGAGTTTAGCAGCTCAAGCTAAAGTATTAAGAGCATTGCAAGAGAAAAAAATTCAGAGAGTAGGAAATGAAAAAGATATTTCTGTTGATGTTCGAGTCATTGCGGCGAGTAATAAGAATTTAAAACAAGAGATAAAAGAAGGTAGGTTTAGGGAAGACTTATACCACCGTTTAGCCGTTATACTCATTCATGTTCCCACGCTAAAAGAGCGTCTTGATGATATTCCTTTGCTAACATATCATTTTATAAATCTCTTAACTAAAGAACAAGGACTTGAAAATAAACTTTTTTCTCCAGAAGCACTTCAAAAGCTTAAAGATTATCCATGGTCAGGTAATGTAAGGGAATTACGGAATGTAGTTGAACGCCTAATGATTCTGGGTGATAATCCAATTACGTCTGAAAATATTAATCAGTTTGCACCAAAGTAATTTAATATGAAGAAACCTTTCTTTTTATCACTGCTTATTTTTTACTGCTTTACATCCAATAGTCAAGAAAGCACTCATAATAAACAAATTAAAACGATTTATGATCTTGCACTAACCCAAGGAAATACATATGAATGGTTGGATCATCTTACCAATCAAATTGGTGGTCGCCTTTCGGGATCATTAAATGCTGAACGCGCAGTTAAGTGGGGGCAAGATGAATTAAGTGAAATCAATTTAGACCGAGTTTATCTTCAAGATATAATGGTGCCAAAATGGGTTCGAGGTACATTTGAATACGCAAGTATAATTACAGGTCCTGGTAGAAGTATGAATGTGCCTGTTTGTTCATTGGGAGGCTCAATTTCAACTCCATCTGCAGGTTTACAAGCTAAGGTTATAGAGGTTAAAAGTTTTAAAGAATTGGACTCCCTTGGAAAAAATAATATAAAAGGAAAATTTATTTTTTATAACCGTGCAATGCCAGAAAATTTAATAAACACATTTGATGCTTATTCAAAATCAGTAGATCAGCGTTCACAAGGGGCAGCAAAAGCTGCTAGACTAGGTGCCGTTGGTGTAATAGTTCGCTCTATGAACTTACGTTTAGATGATTTTCCCCATACAGGGTCCATGAAGTATGGTAATTTGCCAAATAAACTTAGAATACCTGCTGCTGCAATCAGTACTAATGGTGCACAACTTTTAAGCTCGATGCTTTCGTTAAATGATGATTTAGATTTTTATTTAAAACAAGACTGTAGAAATTTTCCCGATGTACCCTCACACAATGTTGTAGGGGAAATAAAAGGGAGTGAATTTCCTGATGAAATTATAGTTGTAGGAGGTCATTTAGACTCATGGGATCTAGGCGATGGCGCGCATGATGATGGGGCAGGTATCGTTCAGTCTATGGAAGTTTTACGTCTTTTAAAAAAAATGAATTATAAGCCAAAGCGAACCATTAGAGCAGTGCTATATATGAACGAAGAAAATGGTTTACGTGGAGGAACAGCTTATGCAAAATATGCCAAGAATAATAATGAAACTCATATTTTTGCTTTAGAGTCAGATGCAGGTGGTTTTACGCCTCGAGGTTTTGTTTTTGAAGCAACTAAAAAACAATTTAACACTATAACCTCTTGGAAACCCTATTTTGAGCCTTATATGATTGATCGTTTTAAATTAGGGGGGAGTGGAGCAGACATTGGACCCTTAAAAAACGGAATAACAGTTCTTTCAGGCTTGCGTCCTGATTCTCAAAGATATTTTGATTACCATCATGCAGCAAATGATACTTTTGACGCTGTTAATAAACGCGAACTTGAATTAGGAGCTGCCGCAATGACTAGCTTAGTTTATTTGGTAGATCAGTATGGATTTTAACTATAAACTGACATTAGATGTTTATAAACCTACAACAGTATACTAAAGAATTTAAGTATAATCTCTCCCTAGCTTCTCCAGTAATTATTGGACTTTTGGGACATACTTTTGTTCAGCTTGTTGACAATATTATGGTGGGTCAGCTGGGAACAGCTGAGTTAGCTGCCGTTTCTTTAGGGAATAGTTTCTTTTTTGTAGCTATGTCATTAGGAATAGGATTTTCAACTGCGATAACACCTCTGGTGGCTGAAACGGATGGCGTTAATGATGTAAAGTCTGGACGAAATTTATTTATCCATGGCTTATTACTTTGTTCTTTTATTGGAGTTTTTTTAGCAATTGCCGTTCTTCTCAGTAAACCTTTATTATTCCAGATGAGACAACCAGAAGAAGTTGTGGTTTTAGCCTTTCCTTATTTGAAATGGGTTGGAATTTCGCTGGTTCCCTTAATTATTTTCCAGGCATTTAAGCAGTTTTCAGAAGGTCTTTCTCATACTCGCCCTGCAATGTATGCTACGCTCATTGGAAATGCAATTAACGTAGTGCTTAATTACTTCTTAATATTTGGTTTTTGGATTTTTCCAAAAATGGGAGTTGAGGGAGCTGCTTTAGGCACTTTAATTTCAAGAATTGCAATGTTATTGTTTATGGCGCTATATGTTCGTTATAACAAACGTTTTATTTCTTTTGCTCAAAATATTGTTTTTAAAAAACCCAATTGGAATTTATTCAAAAAAATTATTCGCCTAGGATTTCCTTCAGCATTGCAAATGTTTTTTGAGGTTGTGTTTTTTACCGCTGCTATATGGCTTTCAGGTTTTTTAGGAAAAAACTCACAGGCGGCAAATCAGATTGCTCTTAATTTATCTTCTATGACGTTTATGTTTGCAATGGGATTGGGGGTTACTGCAATGATAAGAGTGGGAAATCAAAAAGGTAAAAATGATTACGAAGCTCTTAAGAGAATAGCTTATTCAATTTTTTTACTAATGTTTATTTTTGATGTGCTTTTCTGTCTCTTCTTTTTATTGACTAATAATTACCTTCCTTGGATTTATCTTGATGGGTCAAATCCACTTCAAATTTCAGATGTAACGCAAGTTGTTAAATTGGCATCTACCTTGTTAATAGTATCTGCATTTTTTCAAATTTCAGATGGAATTCAAGCGGTTGTTTTGGGAGCATTACGTGGTTTACAAGATGTAAATATTCCAGCATTTATAATATTCTTTGCATATGGTATCTTTGGTTTGCCCATATCCTTTTATTTAGGCCTTCATACTTCTTTGGGTGTAACTGGAATATGGATAGGATTATTATCAGGGTTAACCGCATCTGCAATTTTACTACTTATTCGTTTCAATTATATGACACAAAAATTAATTTTAAATAATCCCAATGGAACTACCTAAATTTTTAATTGCTGATAATTCTAAACTTGAAGATGATCTCTTTATTGTTCATACTGAATATCCTCGTTTTATTCTAAATGTTTCTAATGATGAAGTGCATTGGATGGAAGAGTTTGATAAGGAAGATGAAGCTTCACTTAAATCAGAATCACAATCTTTGATAGAAGCAGCTTTTGAATTTTACGATAATGAAATGGAATCTTTGGAATAAACTATGGAAACATTAATTTCATTAGATAAAGCTTTTTTTTTGTGGCTAAATGGATTGGGTTCCCCTAAATTTGACAATTTTTGGATGTTAATGACCCACCGAGAATCAAATGTGATTGTGTATCTATTTCTTTGGATTTTCATCTTTATAAAAACTTCCTGGAGAAATGGACTTTACCTTTTGATATTTACGGGACTATTAATTTTATGTACAGATCAACTCACAAATTTATTTAAATTTTCTTTTGCACGATTAAGACCTTGTTATGATGAAGAAATTAAATCATTAGTTCGACTAGTAAAGCCAACTTGTGGAGGTCGTTTTAGTTTTTTTTCAGGACATGCTTCAAATTCTTTTGCATTAGCTATTTTTTTTAGTGGGATACTCAAAGCATATTCCAGACTTTTCCCTTATTTACTCTTATTTATCGCTGCTTTAATTGCTTATAGTAGGATTTATATAGGTGTACACTTTCCATTAGATATTATTTGTGGAATGCTCATGGGAAGCTTAATTGGATATTTATTTCATAAACTGTGGATCTTTTTTACCCATCGTTTTTTAGATTAAATTCAAAACATGTTTTGTGGTTATAGAGTTCTCCAGGTTTTATTAAAGTTGAGGGAAAGGAATCGATGTTAGGGGTGTTTGAGAACTTTTGAGTTTCAAAACAAATAGCTTCAAAATGAGAAGGTGTAAATACAACGACCCCTGGTTGATTAGTGTAAATTTTCATTTCTATTCCACTATGTGGAGAATAAATACTCGCTGCTTTTTCAGCTGAGGTATTTAGCACAAAATAGTCATCTAGACTTTTTTCTCCAATGAGTTTAGGTACTTGATAATCAAAAGATGTGTTTTTCAACATTTTTTTATGTCCCGTTGGAACAAGTGTATTTTTGAGCAATAACATTTCCTTAGATTCAATACATAGTAATTGGGCATCAATTTTACCTGAAGGATTTATATTAAAATAAGTGTGATTTGTTAAATTTATATGGGTAGATTCTGTCGTAGTAGCATTATATTCGATATGTAAATTCCTGCCTTTTATTGAATAGGTTATGATTGCTTTTACCTCTCCAGGAAATCCACTACTTTGAGATGGACAGGTATAGCTAAAATGAAGCATATGTTTTTCAATGTCTTTTGTTACTCCCCATATCTTTGAATTCCAACCGCTTTTTCCGCTATGCAGTAAAACACCTTCCTTATGTTCTATTTCAAAAGGGATTCCGTCAATATGTATTGGATTTTCAAGACGCCCAGCAAAACGACCAATGATAGCTCCTCGTGACCAATCATCTTCAAGATAAGCCTTTGGGGCCTCTAATCCATTAATAACATTTATTGGCAGTCTATCTTCATCTTTAATCCATAGCTGATGAATAATAGCACCATAATCTAAAAAGACAACTTTTAGGTATTTATTTTCAAGAATATATTCCTTCAAAATTTCAATGATTTTCCTTTAAGAGTTCAGGATAAGCATTTTGAAACTTCCTAAGTCGTGGGACAGATACATTTTTTACGTAAGGATTATTTGGATTATTTTTTTCGTAATTCTGATGATATTCTTCTGCATAGTAAAATTTCTCAAGAGGTTTTATTTCTGTTACAAGTTCTTTGTTGAATACCTTTTCTTTATTTAGCAGCTCCATGTATGATAAAATGATTTCTCTCTCTTGGTCTGAAGTATAAAAGGCGATAGAACGATATTGAGTTCCGTAATCTGGACCTTGACGGTTTGCAGTTGTTGGGTCATGCGAACCAAAGAAAACCTGAACTAGAGTATTGAAATTCACGATGGTAGGATCATAAATCACTTCAACAGCTTCTGCGTGTCCAGTTTTACCAGTACCAATTTGGTTGTAATTTGGATTTTTTGTATATCCTCCAGAATATCCAGAATAGGCTTCAGTAACACCTTTAACACTCTCATAAACTGCTTCTACACACCAAAAACATCCAGAAGCAAAATACGCTTTTTTTAATCCCTGCTGCATTTCAGTTTGTGGTGTCCAAACTGGCTCTGTATGATTAGATGCAGGAGAGTTTGAAATACAAGTTTGAAGCGATATGACACTTAGTATAGCGACTATTATTTTCATTATTTTATTTATTAGTTTTTTGCTTGATATTACTAAATTATTTAAGATTGAGAGATTAAAAGTGTTCTTTGCTTAAAATCCCAATCACATTTGGATATTTTTTTAAAATATTTTTCACACAGTCCATACAAAACGTACATTAATATTTACATATTAAAGCCACTAGAATATTGGGTTGTAAATCTTTATTATAGCTTTCACAATTAGTTTTCATTTAAAGCATAGTTTATTATATAAATTAGACTACCCTATAATTTGTTGCACTAAATAATCGCCCACTTCAGTAGTTGAGTTTCCTTTTTCGCCTTCTCCTTTTAAATCTTCAGTTACAATTCCCTCAGCAAGTGAAAGGTTTACCACACGACGTATTTCACTTCCTTCCTCAGTTAATCCAAAACTCATTTCAAAAAGCATAGCTGCAGAAAGTACTGTTGCTAGAGGATTGGCTATTCCAAGGCCAGTAGCTTGGGGGAAAGATCCGTGAATAGGTTCGTACAAAGCATTTTCAGTTCCTACAGAAGCTGAGGGCATTAGACCCATAGAACCTGATATAACAGAAGCTTCATCGGTAAGGATATCCCCAAAAAGATTTTCTGTAATTAATACATCATAGCTATTAGGCCATTGAACTAAACGCATAGCTACAGCATCTACAAATTCATATGAAACTTCCACTTCAGGATAATCTTTTTCCATTGCTTGTACTGTTTCTCTCCATAGGCGAGAGCTTTCCAGGACATTAGCTTTGTCTACACAGCATAATTTTTTAGAACGGGTCATCGCCAATTCAAATCCTTTAACTGCCAAACGCTGAATTTCTTTACGGGTATATGTACATGTATCAAAAGCGGTATTACCATCATCTTTACGGCCATGCTCTCCAAAATAAATTCCTCCGGTTAATTCACGTAAGAAAACCAAATCTGTTCCTTCAATACGCTCTCTTTTTAGAGGTGATTTATCTAAAAGAGAAGGAAAAGTGAATGTTGGTCTTACATTGGCAAATAGACCTAATTTTTGACGCATTTTCAATAAACCTTGTTCAGGACGAACTTTAGCAGACGGGTCATTATCAAAACGAGGGTGTCCAATGGCACCAAATAAAATTGCATCTGCATCCAAGCAGACTTGATGTGTCTGGTTTGGATATGGATCACCTACTGCATCAATAGCTGCTGCACCTGTGAGAGCAGGTGTCCACTCAATACTATGATTAAATTTTTTCGCAATTGCGTCAGATACTTTTACGGCTTGATCAATCACTTCAGGTCCAATACCGTCGCCGGCTAAAAGGGCAATTTTTAAATGCATATAAGTTTTAGTTTTGAATAATATTCAACATTTTTTCTGTGGCTTTTATAGCAGCAACCGTTTGATCAGAGTCCAAACCTCGAGTTGTAAATTCTTTTAAATTACTTTTCCATGTAATGGTAGTTTCGCAAAGTGCATCAGAATTACTTCCTGGGGGAATACGAACAGCATAATCAGTTAAATAAGGTAAATTAATTTTTTGACGTTTATATATTTTTCGCAGCGCATTCCAGAATGCGTCATATTGTCCGTCACCAGGAGAGTTTTCTTCATATTTTTCACCATCAATCTCTACTGAAATACTTGTAGTTGGCCTTAGTCCTTTTGAGTGGGTGAGAACATATGAATCGATTTTAACACGACTGTCTGTATTATTCCCTAAAACATCTGAAATGATAAAGGGTAAATCCTCTGCTGTCATGCGTTCTTTTTTATCGCCTAGTTCGATGATACGCTGGGTTACTTTTTTAAGCTCATCCTGATTTAGAGTCAAACCTAATTCTTGTAAATTCTTTTCGATATTTGCTTTTCCAGAAGTTTTTCCAAGCGCGTATTTTCGTTTACGTCCAAAACGCTCGGGGAGAAGATTATTAAAGTATAAATTCTTTTTTGAATCACCATCAGCATGGATTCCCGCCGTTTGTGTAAATACATTTTCACCTACTATGGGTTTGTTGGCTGGAATACGAAAACCAGTAAGGGTAGCTACTAACTGACTCACCTTAAAAAGAGAATCTTCATTAATGTTGATGTTTATTTCGGGCAAGAAATCGTTTATAACAGCTACCACACTAGCTAAAGGTGCATTTCCAGCTCGTTCTCCCATACCATTAACAGTTAGGTGCAAACCATTAACACCTGCCTTAACAGCTTCCATTGTATTAGCTACACTTAAGTCATAGTCATTGTGCCCATGAAAATCAAAATGAAGCTTTGGATAACGATCAATAATTGAAGTAAGATATTTTTTTGTGAGTTCGGGAGTCAAAACCCCTAATGTATCTGGAAGCAATATTCGCTCTATAGGTTGCCCCGAAATAAAATCCAAATAATCAAAAATATAAGATTCCGAGTGGCGCATACCATTGCTCCAATCTTCTAGATATACATTGGTTTTAAATCCATTCTTCTTTGCTTGTTTTATGATTTGTTCGATGTTGTTGAAATGTTCTGCAGGTTTTTGCTTAAGTTGATATTTTAAATGGTTTAAAGAACCTTTTGTTAAAAGATTTTGAACAAGTGCACCCGCATCTTGCATCCATTTTATTGAAGTTCCTCCATCCACAAAAGTGAGTACTTCTATTTTTTCAATAAATTTATTTTCCTTTGCCCAAGAAGTAATTTCTTTAACTGCTTTGAATTCTCCATCCGATACTCTGGCTGAGGCAATTTCTATACGATCTACTTTTAATTTTTTTAGGAGTAGTTTTGCTAAAGTTAATTTTTCAGACGCTGAAAAGGATACACCCGAAGTTTGTTCACCGTCGCGAAGTGTGGTGTCCATGATTTCAATCGTTCTTTTTTTCATATAAACCTTATCTTTTCTAAAGTGGAGTGTTTAATGCAAATCGCTCGATATCTGATTTGATATTACTCAGGTAATCAATATCGTCATAGCCATTTAGCATATTATCTTTTTTGTAGTCATTTATGTCAAAAGACTCAGATTTTCCAGAAGAAGAGATAGTGACATTTTGTTTATGCAAATCAACAGTCAATTCCGTTGAAGGTTGGTTTTGAATGGCATCAAAAATTTCGTCTAAAAATTCAGAAGAAACCTGAACGGGAAGTACTCCTATATTCAAACAGTTATTTCTGAATATATCAGCAAAAAAACTAGAAATAATACAGCGAAAACCATAATCATAAACTGCCCATGCAGCATGTTCACGAGACGATCCTGATCCGAAATTATGCCCACCCACAAGGATTTTTCCTTGATAGGTAGTGTTGTTTAAAACAAAATCAGTTTTGGGAGAATCATCTTGATTATAACGCCAATCACGAAATAAATTATCTCCAAATCCAACACGCTCCGTAGCTTTTAAAAAACGAGCAGGAATTATTTGGTCAGTATCTACATTTTCAATTGGTAGAGGTACCGCTGTACTTGTTAAAATACTAAAAGAATCGTATGCCATGTTTATTATATTAAAGTTCTTGGGTCTGTGATTTTTCCTGTAATCGCTGCTGCTGCTGCAACTAAAGGGCTAGCAAGCAAGGTTCTTGAACCTGGTCCTTGGCGTCCTTCAAAATTTCTATTGGAGGTACTTACTGCATATTTGCCAGCAGGAATTTTATCGTCATTCATGGCTAAACAGGCCGAACATCCAGGTTCTCGAAGTTCAAATTCAGCTGCTTCAAAAATATCAAGCAAACCTTCTTCTTTGATGGAAGCTAGAACTTTATGTGATCCGGGCACTAACCAGGCAGTAATATTTTTAGCACGTTTATTTCCTTTGACGATACTTGCAAAAGCTCTAAAATCTTCGATTCTACCATTAGTGCAACTTCCTATGAAGACAAAGTCAATGGGCTTTCCAATCATACTTTCTCCCTCTGCAAAGCCCATATAATCTAAAGATTTTTTGTAGGTTGCAGCACCACCTTGAACACTATCTGCAGTTGGAATAGCTTTAGTTATACTCATTCCCATTCCTGGGTTAGTACCAAAAGTGATCATCGGATCAATTTCTGTACCATCGAACGTAAGCTCTTTGTCAAAAGTAGCTCCTTCATCTGTATACAAGGTTTCCCAATATGCCATTGCTTTGCCCCAATTAGTACCTTGAGGAGTAAATTCTCTTCCTTTTATGTAATCAAATGTTTTTTTATCAGGAGCTATCATTCCCCCACGGGCTCCCATTTCAATACTTAAATTACAGACGGTCATTCGGCCTTCCATACTAAGTTGCTCAAAAACTTCTCCAGCATATTCTACAAAATAGCCTGTTGCTCCTGAAGTAGTAAGTTTTGAAATAATAAAGAGTGCAACATCCTTAGGAGTCACTCCATGATTAAGTGAACCATCAATTGAAATTCGCATTTTCTTAGGCTTTGGCTGCATGATGCACTGTGTTGCCAAAGCCATTTCTACTTCTGAAGTTCCAATTCCAAAAGCGATTGCACCAAAGGCTCCATGAGTTGAAGTATGCGAGTCTCCACACACTATAGTTGCTCCTGGTTGGGTAATTCCATACTCAGGACCAACAACGTGAACAATACCATTTTTTTTATGTCCTAACCCCCAATATGAAATACCGTGTGCTTTAGCATTTTCTTCTAAAGCTTTTAATTGATTTCGTGACAAAGGATCTGCTACAGGTAGGTGTTGGTTTACGGTAGGTGTATTATGATCTGCAGTTGCGAATGTTCGCTCTGGATGTAAAACAGGGATTTTTCTATTTTTTAATCCTAAAAAGGCTACTGGACTTGTTACCTCATGAATCATATGTCGGTCTATAAAAAGTACATCAGGTCCGTTTTTGATACTTTCAACAATATGGGAATCCCAAACTTTATCAAATAGGGTTTGTTTCATTTAAATTCAAATTAAATATTACTTGCTTCAATGATTTTTGGTAAATCATCATTATTAATTTCTTTCTTTTTGTCAGCTTGAATTAAAAACTGAGTGTAAACTTTATCTAATTGTAGTTTATCTAATTCATAGCCAATATTTTTTGCACGGTAGGCTAATGCTGCTCTCCCGCTTCGTGCAGTAAGAATAATAGATGATTCAGTAACACCTACGTCTTTAGGGTCAATAATTTCGTATGTTTCACGTTTTTTAATCACTCCATCTTGGTGAATTCCAGAGGAGTGTGCAAAAGCATTAGCACCCACAATTGCTTTATTTGGTTGTACCGGCATAGCCATACTGTCTGACACAAGCTGACTTAAGCTATTTAACATTTGAGATTTAATACGTGTGTCTAGATTTAAGCTTGGATGTTGTCTTAATATCATTACAACCTCTTCCAAAGAAGTATTTCCAGCACGCTCACCAATACCATTAATGGTGCACTCTATTTGCCTAGCTCCATGCTGGACTCCTGCAATGGAATTTGCAGTTGCCAACCCTAGATCATTGTGACAATGACAAGAAAGGCGCACTTTATGGATACCTTTAACATTTTCCTTTAAATATTTCATTTTGGAACCATATTCTTCAGGCAAACAATAGCCTGTGGTGTCTGGAATATTTAGAACAGTTGCCCCCACTTTGATTACAGCTTCGCAGACTCTTGCTAAAAATTCGTTATCTGTTCTTCCCGCATCTTCAGCATAAAACTCCACGTCTTCAACATAGCTTTTGGCGTGACTTACAGCCGCAATAGCACGTTCTAGAATCTGGTCGGGTGTGGCATTGAACTTATAACGCATGTGACTTTTAGAAGTGCCTATTCCTGTGTGAATACGAGAGCGTTTGGCAGGTTTTAAAGCTTGAGCAGCAACATCAATATCTTTTTTAACGGCTCGGGTCAAACCACAAACACGTGCATTTTGAACTAATTTGGAAATATCTTCTACCGCTTTGAAGTCACCAGGACTAGAAATGGGAAAACCAGCTTCCAGAACATCAACACCGAGAAGATCTAATTGTTCTGCAATCACTAACTTTGTTTTTGAATCTAGTTTACAACCAGGAACTTGCTCCCCATCACGCAAAGTTGTGTCAAAAATTTCTACGTATTCCATTTGGAAGTTAAATAATAATATAAATAAATCCCTAAAATACATTTTACGTATTTAGTAAGATAAAATCACTATTTTTGTATTACAACATCCTGCATCCCAAAATAGGGTATAAGAACCTAATTAGTAACTACTTAAGTCAAAATATATTACAATGACAAATGAGCAAAAAGATAATTTATTTGTACTTGTAAAATCACTTACCAAGTCAGAAAAAAGACAATTTAGATTGTATGTTGGTCGAATGGGCTCTAATCAAGACGCAAAATTTTTAAATCTTTTCCAACAATTAGATCGGATGAGTCGTTATGAAGAGAAGATTATATTGAGCAAAGGGATCGTAACAAAACAGCAATTATCAAACTTAAAGGCACACTTATATAAACAAATTTTGGTGAGTTTACGAATGAATCCTGTAAATAAAAATATTCGAATTCAAATTCGAGAACAGTTAGATTTTGCAACTATTTTATATCAAAAAGGTTTATATAAGCAAAGCTTAAAAGTATTGGAAAAGGCTAAATTATTAGCTATAAAATATGAAGAAAAATTTAGCGCATATGATATTGTGGAGCTAGAAAAAGTAATTGAATCTCAATATATCACAAGAAGTTTAAGCAATAGAACTGAAACCCTTATTTTTGAATCTAACCTTTTAAGAAAGCAAAATAATATAGCTACTCAACTTTCTAATTTATCTCTACAGCTATATGAACGATTGATTAAAGCGGGGTATGCAAAAAGTGATCAAGAGTTTAGAGAAATAACCCAATTTTTTTATGAGAATTTACCAAAGTTTAGTTTTGAAACCTTAGGCTTTAGAGAAAAACTGTGGTATTTTAAGGCTCATGTTTGGTACAGTTTTCTTACCCACGACTTTTTATCATCCTATCGTTATGCGTCAAAGTGGATTAAAATGTTTGAAGATTCGCCCTCTATGATTGCAATTCATCCAGTATTCTATTTGAAAGGAAATAATTATTTAATGGAAAGCTTAACCTTAATTAAATATCCCTCAAAATTTTATGCTGTTTTACAGCAAATGATTTTTAGAACCTCTCATGAGGACTTTCCAGTAAACGAAAATTTAAAGGCATTAAATTTTCAATTTCATTATAGCAATAAAATTAATCTTTATTTTTTAAAGGGAAATTTTGAAGACGGTTTGTTGATTGTGCCAGAAATATTGAAAGGTATTGTTGCCTATGAAAATCAGATAGACCCCCACCACATTGTAATGTTTTATTATAAAATTTCATGTATATACTTTGGGGCTGAAGATTATGAAAATTGTATTATTTATTTGGATAAAATTATAAGTAATAAACAATTAAAAATGCGAGAAGATTTACTTTGTTTCTCGAGGGTACTTAATATTTTTGCTCACTATGAAGCAGGTTTTGATTATCATTTAGAGACTCATCTTCGAGAAACTTATAAGTTTTTAATTAAAATGAATGACCTGCATGAAGTTCAAAAAGCCATGATCCGTTTCGTGAGGTCATTAGGTGATATTTTTCCCAACGACCTTAAAGCAGCTTTTGAATCTCTTTATGAAGAACTTAAGCAATATGAAAATGATCCATATGAAAAACGCTCGTTTTTGTATTTAGATATTCTTTCTTGGTTGGAGAGTAAAATAAAAAACATTCCTATTTCAACTATTATTAAGCAAAAAGCAATTCAGTTTAATCGCAAGGAACGGCCTTCCATATCCCCGTCTTCGAAGGATTAGCTTTAAAGGATAGAATTTCTTTTGTAATAGGATGTTGGATTTTTAATTTTCTAGCATGAAGACTTATGCTACCATCTTTATTACTCCTTGGTGCTCCATATTTTAAGTCTCCTTGAATAGGAAACTCTATTGCACTTAGTTGAGCTCTAATTTGGTGATGACGTCCTGTTTCAAGGGTTATTTCTAATAAACAGTAATGATCTAATTCTAATACTCGCTTAAAAAGTAAGGAAGCTTCTTTGCTATTAGGAACTTCGTTTTTATGTGCTTTGGATTTATTTTGTTTCTCATTTCGCGTCATCCAATGATTAAGTTTTCCCTCTTTTTTAGAAAAAGTTTTTACAACAACGGCCCAGTAAGTCTTTTCAGGGATCCTTTTCTTAAATTGTTCATTTAAACGCGATAAGGCTTTTGATGTTTTTGTAAAAATTATCACACCACTAGTAGGTCTGTCTATCCTGTGAACAATACCAAGGTAAACGGCTCCTGGCTTATTATATTTTTTTTTTATATAAGCCTTTAAATGATCGGCTAGGGTAGTATCTCCTGTTTTGTCTCCTTGTACTAGTTCTCCTGCTTTTTTATTAACAACAAGAACATGATTATCCTCAAATAGGATTCGATCCTTAATATTCATGAGGTTTTAGTATTGTTCTTTATTGTTTGGAAATATTCCTTTTTTTACATCACTAGAATATGATTGTACCGCACCATTAATACTTTTGTTAAGATCTAAATAGCGTCTAAGAAAACGAGGGCTAAACTCTTTGCTCATTCCAAGCATATCATGTAACACTAATACTTGTCCGTCCACAAGATTTCCTGCACCAATACCAATCATAGGTATTAAATTTTCAGAAGCAACTTTTTCAGCTAGTTTTGCAGGTATTTTTTCTAATACAATTCCAAAACAACCTAATTCCTCAAGCATTTTAGCATCTGTTCTTAGTTGATTGGCTTCTTCTTTTTCTTTAGCTCTTACAGTGTAAGTACCAAATTTATATATGGATTGAGGTGTTAAACCTAAATGTCCCATTACTGGAATTCCTGCCTGTAGAATTCGTTCTATTGACTCTTTTACTTCATGGCCACCTTCAAGTTTTACGGCATGTGCTCCAGATTCTTTCATAATTCTAATGGCAGACCGCAAAGCCTCTTTAGAATCAGCTTGATAGGTTCCGAACGGAAGGTCTACGACAACTAAAGCACGATCAACTGCCCTAATCACGCTGCTTGCATGATAAATCATTTGGTCTAGTGTAATTGGCAATGTAGTTTCATGGCCCGCCATAACATTAGATGCGGAGTCTCCCACTAATATGATGTCAATTCCTGCTTGATCTACTATACCTGCTAAGGTATAATCATATGCTGTTAGCATAGCTATTTTTTCTCCATTTGCTTTCATTTCAAAAAGACTTTTGGTGGTAATACGAGTATAACTTTTCTTTGCTGAAGACATGTTTACATTTTCATCAAAAATAGTATTTCTTTTTAAAACTATATCTAAACAATAATATCTGAGCAATGATTTCACTGAAACTGTCAAGCTGTCAGTTTACGTATTGTGGCATAATGCTTGAAATAGTTTAAATTAAATATTAATATATTATCATGAGTAAAATTATTGGAATTGATTTAGGAACCACTAATTCGTGTGTTTCCGTAATGGAAGGGAATGAACCTGTTGTTATTCCTAATGCAGAAGGCAAAAGAACGACCCCTTCTGTAATTGCATTTGTTGAAGGAGGTGAAATCAAAGTCGGCGATCCTGCAAAAAGACAAGCGGTTACAAATCCTACAAAAACAATTGCTTCTGTTAAGCGTTTTATGGGGAATAAATATTCTGAGTCAAGTAATGAACTCAAGAATTTAGCATATAAAGTTGTGAAGGGAGACAATGATACTCCTAGGATTGATATAGATGGGCGTTTATATACACCTCAAGAATTATCAGCAATGACTCTTCAGAAAATGAAGAAAACAGCGGAAGACTATTTAGGTCATGATGTAACAGAAGCAGTTATTACTGTTCCAGCTTATTTTAACGACGCCCAACGTCAGGCCACTAAAGAAGCAGGTGAAATCGCAGGTTTAAAAGTACAGAGGATCATAAACGAGCCTACCGCTGCTGCTCTTGCATATGGAATGGACAAAGGTGGTTCTGACAAGAAAATAGCAGTTTATGACCTTGGTGGAGGTACTTTTGATATTTCTATTCTTGAATTAGGGGACGGAGTTTTTGAAGTGTTATCAACTAATGGTGATACTCACTTAGGAGGAGATGATTTTGATCAAGTTATTATTGATTTTTTAGCAGAAACATTTTTAAAAGATGAGTCGATTGATTTACGAAAAGATCCAATGGCACTCCAGCGTTTAAAAGAAGCTGCTGAAAAGGCTAAAATTGAATTATCGTCTTCTGCACAAACAGAGATTAATTTGCCTTATGTTACTGCAACAGATTCTGGACCAAAACACTTGGTAACGACACTTACCCGCTCTAGTTTCGAGAAGTTAGCAGATAGTTTAGTGAAGCGTTCTATGACCCCTGTTAAAAAGGCATTAGATGATGCTGGACTTTCTACTTCTGAAATTGATGAAATAATTTTAGTAGGTGGTTCAACTCGTATGCCTGTAATTCAGGAGCAGGTGGAGAAATTTTTCGGAAAGAAGCCTTCAAAAGGAGTAAATCCTGATGAGGTAGTTGCTGTAGGTGCTGCCATTCAGGGAGGAGTATTATCAGGAGATGTAAAAGATGTTTTATTATTAGATGTCACTCCACTTTCTTTAGGAATCGAAACAATGGGGGCAGTAATGACCAAACTAATTGAGTCAAATACCACTATTCCTACTAAAAAATCTCAAGTTTTCTCAACAGCTGCAGATAATCAACCTTCAGTAGAAATTCATGTTCTACAGGGAGAGCGTTCAATGGCGACTGACAATAAAACTATTGGTCGTTTTCATTTAGATGGGCTTCCGCCAGCGCAAAGAGGAACTCCACAAATTGAAGTAACTTTTGACATCGATGCTAACGGAATTATTAAAGTAAGTGCGCAAGATAAAGCTACTGGAAAATCTCAAGATATTCGTATTGAGGCTTCTTCAGGATTGACAGAAGAGGAAATTGATAAAATGAAAAAAGAAGCAGAAGCAAATGCTGATGCAGACAAGAAAGTAAAAGAGGAAGTTGATAAGCTTAACAGTGCGGATCAAATGGTTTTTCAAACTGAAAAACAATTAAAAGAGTTCGGAGATAAGCTTTCAGATGATAAAAAAGCGCCTGTTGAAAGTGCTTTAGAAGAATTGAAAAAGGCACATGCCTCTAAAGATTATACAGCTATTGATAAAGCCTTAGAAACTGTAAATGAAGCATGGAAAAATGCTTCTGAAGAGATGTATAAGGCACAAGCTGAAGCTGGAGGAGATTCAACACAACCAAAAGGTGATGCTCCAGGACCTGATGCAACAGGAGGTGACGATGTTCAAGATGTAGATTTTGAAGAAGTAAAGTAATGTTGCTTTATTTATAAAACTAAAAAGCATCTTAATAAGGTGCTTTTTTTATGTAAAAAAGACTGATTATTTCCAACGTTTTTCTCTCCACTCATTTTGTTGTTTTTTAGAGAGAAATGTCCAAACAACAATTCGTGACACTTTATTACCTGTGCCCATTTTTATAGTTTTTACCTCGGTAGCTTTTTCTTTATTTAATAGTTTATAAATACCCCTTAAATTAGATTGCTTAGCGACAAGTGTTGTAAACCAAAAACAATTTTCTGCAAAAATTTTACTTTCATTGATAATATTGGAAATAAAACTCAATTCTCCTCCCTTATAAACTAATTCATTTGAGTTTCCTGAAAAGTTACGTAGGGTTTCGTTATTGATTTTTCCACTTAGGTTTTTAACTTTACGTTGATTTTCTTTTAATGCCGATTCAATAGATTCATGGAAAGGTGGATTACAAATGGTAATATCAATAAATTCTGAAGTGTCAAGAATTCCATTAAAAATGGAAGTAATGTTTTTTTGAACCCTGCACTCAATGTTAGATTTAAGAGTAGGGTTTGAACTGATTATTTTATTAGCACTGTCAATTGATTTTAAATCAATGTCAGTAGAAATGAATCTCCAGTTGTATTCCGTAACTCCTAAAATTGGATAGATACAACTAGCCCCAGTTCCAATATCCAAACATTTAATTTTTGAGCCCTCTGGAGTATGACCAAAATTATATTCGCTTATTAAATCTGCCAAGTAATGAATATAGTCTGCTCTTCCTGGAATGGGTGGGCATAGATTAGTGTCAGGAAATTCCCAGTAAACAATTCCATAATAATAATTAAGTATTGCTTTGTTTAATTCTTTTACAGCCTTAGGGTTAGCAAAATCAATAGTGTCATTACCATGTTTATTGGGTTTCACAAAAGCTTTTAATTCGGGACTTTTTTTTACTAATTCATTTAGATCATAGCGACCTCGATTTTTATTTCGTGGATGAAGCCTTAATTTTTCTTTTATCTTCTTTTTGCTGGACATTTAAAATTTATTAGAAAATCTTTCAAAGATATAGCTTTCTTAGAAGTTTATCTCAAGTAGTTACGAGCCCTTTTAGATTTTAGTTAAATTTACAATCTATGAAAAAAGAAGAGATTCTAAAACTTATGAATTCATCCAATTCGCAAACATTGATGGAAACATTATCAATCGATTTTATTGATTTTGGTGAAGATTATTTAATTGCAAAAATGCCTGTAACTCCGAAAATCCATCAACCTGATGGAATTTTACACGGAGGCGCAACGTTTGCTTTGGCCGAAACTGTTGGGAGTGCCGCTGCCCAGATGTTTAGTAAGTCTAAAAACAAAATAGTTAGAGGGATTGAAATGTCAGGTAATCATCTTAAAAGCATCAAAGATGGTTTTGTTTATGCAAAGGCACAGTCCATTCATAACGGATCTACTACTCAGATCTGGGAGATAAAAGTAACTAATCAAGCAGGTGAGCTAATTTCTAGTTGTAAGTTAACAACACTCACATTACCTAAAAAATAAATCTTAGCAAAACAAATAAAGTCTAATGATGTGTGCGTACTCAAAACATGAGCCTTTTACTAATTGTAATCACCTAACTAATTATTAGAAAAAGTCAATATGAATTCATTACAAGATAAACTTATAGAATTATGGGACAGGCAACATCCTTTTGTTTCCTTTAGGGTTCCTAATTCAGAAGAGGTTATTGTCTATTACCAAAACAAAAACAATCTTTATTCAACTAATGATATGTTGGTTTCAGGATTTGTTATGAGTCCTTTTTCACAAACTGAAGAAACATATTATATCCCTGATGATTTAAATGAAACATTTCTGAGAAAAAATATTCCTTTAAGTGAAAAGCACGAATATAACATTATGGAAGATGCTTCAAAAAAAACAGATTTTATTGAATTAATTACACGTGCAAAAGAGCAAATTTACTCTGGAGTTTTCAATAAGGTGGTTGTTTCTAGACATTTAACATTTCCTTCAAAAAAAAAGCCAGTAAATTTATTTCTAGCATTAGAAAACCTATATCCTGAGACTTTAGTGTATTTATGGCATCATCCAAAAGTAGGTACTTGGTTAGGTGCTTCGCCGGAACAGCTGGTTAACTCAACTGTAAAAGAAACGAAGACAATGTCTTTGGCAGGAACACAACTATATAATCAATATGAACCTTCTAAATGGACTTCTAAAGAATATGAAGAACAAGCAATAGTGACTAAAGAAATGACAAATGATTTGAAAACCATATTTCCTTCTGATCAAATTCTTGTCAAGGGTCCTTTGAATTTAAGGACAGGAAATTTATTGCATTTGTGTACCCATTTTAAAATGCCAGCATTAAAAGTGCCACTTCAATTATTAATAAATGCTTTACACCCAACACCAGCTGTAGCAGGTGTACCTAAAGAGAAAGCCATAGAATTTATTAAATCAGAAGAAGGTTATAATCGTTTGTTTTATACTGGATTTTTAGGGATTATTACAAAAGAGAAAAAACATCTTTTCGTCAATCTCAGATGTGGAAAATGGAAAGAAGGAGAACTCACTTTATTTGTAGGAGCTGGAATTACAAAAGGGAGTATTCCGGAGAATGAATGGATAGAGACTCAGCGTAAAGCAACAACCCTTTTTAGAATTTTATAAATCTATTTTCTTTTTCTTGGTGTGCTAACGGTTTTGTACTTTTACAAGGAATGAAGCATGCCTTAACGAATGAATAAATATTCTTCTATTCCTCTTGCCCAAACCTTGGTTCGCCTCTGTGCCCAAAATAAAATTGAGAGGATAGTGATTTGTGCAGGTTCGCGAAATGCTCCATTAACTATCGGTTTTGTTTCTGATCCCTTTTTTAAAACTTATAGTATAGTAGATGAACGTGCTGCAGGATTTTTTGCTCTTGGAATGGCACAACAGCTAAAACATCCTGTTGCTTTAGTTTGCACTTCAGGCTCTGCATTATTAAATTTCTATCCCGCAATAGCAGAAGCATTTTATAGTGACATTCCATTGATTGTTTTGTCTGCAGATAGAATGCCTCATAGAATTGACATAGGAGATGGTCAGACCATAAGACAATCAGGAGTTTTTGATTTACATTTGGAAACTGCTGCAAATTTAAAACCTGATGTAAGTCATGCGACAGATACCTTACTTCAAAACCCCTTGCAAGAGTTGCTTCCCTTTTCAGCAAGCCTTAAAGAGATTAATGCGATACAGAAAAAAAATCAACTTTACAATAATAAAGAAATTTCAAGAGTGCTAAAAATAGCAATTAATCAAAAAGGGCCTGTTCATCTGAATATTCCTCTAGAAGAACCTCTTTATGAAATGACTTCAAAAGCAATTCCTTTGTCTAAATACAAGAATGAAGTACCTGTTTTTGATGAATTTAATAAACAGATCAAATCAATTAAAGATCAGTGGCATAATACATCTAAAAAGTGGGTCATTATTGGGGTTATGTCTCCAAACAATATTTCTCAGAACCAGATAGATTTACTTTGTGAAGATCCTACAGTTGTCGTTTTTACAGAAACAACTTCAAATATAACTCATTCAA
>CAJQQG010000033.1 GCA_905480425.1 uncultured Flavobacteriaceae bacterium
GCACTTAGGGGCGTTATCGGCGCAAAAGCATCTGGTGGAATGACCGCAGGCGATCCTCCAAAAGGCGGACTACCCATTTTAATTAATAGTATGACATTGGGATCATTTAGTCCATTGCCCTTATGGGTGATTGATGGAACGCCGCTAATGGAACCGCCAGTATCAGTTCGATCTCTTTCACCATTAATTAGAAAGGTAAACGTTTTAAAATATGCAGAAGCTTCTTTTTATGGTACGAGGGGAGCTGCAGGTGTGATTGAAATAACAACAGCAGGGAATGGATTTAATAATTCTTTAAATAAAAAAAGAAGTTTTAACGTTAAAGGAAAGAAAAACAGAGAATTAATGATTGAGTATCAAAAACTTGAAAGTCAATTCAAATTAAAAATGGAGCAGTTAAAAACACAAAGGAAATATGCTTACGAAAATGAAAATAAAATTAGGATGGATTCTTTTCAAAAACTAATTGATAATTCAATTACCAAAAGTTATTTATACACAGCCAACTTTGTTTTAACATATGCAAAATACGAAATTGCACCATATTTAGCTTACACAAAAATAGGTGATGCTAATATTTTATTGTTGGATTCAATTGCAAGAACACTCTCACCTAAAGCGAAGAAATCAAAATATGGGAAAAAATTTCTTGCTCTAATAGGATCAAGAAAAACAATTCAGAAGAAATAAGCCCTGTAAATAAAAATATAACTCTTAATGGCAATTCTTCTATAAATATACACCTGAAAATACCCTAAAGACAATACTTTATATTGAAAGTTATTGCGGAGAATTTACAATTATAACATTTAAATAGTAAAACATAACACTTAATAATGCTTATGTATATTTACGCTTAGTAATAATAAATGATGCCTAAAAGAATCAGTTTTTTGTTATTTATAGTATTGATTATTTCATTTTTAAATGTTAATGCTCAAGATATTTATGAACCAAACAAAGTTAAGGTTGATCAAATTGTTATAGATGGAGTATTAAGTCCAGGAGAATGGGAAAATGCTACAGAAGTTATAATAGATTTTGAAGTAAATCCAGGAAATAATATTCCCGCAAAAAGTGAAACCAAAGGATATATTAGCTACTCCGATACATATCTTTTTATTGCATTTTATGCGAAAGGTGATCCAAATAATATTCGTGCATCAGTTCGATCAAGAGATGATTTTGGAATGATAGGGGATGATTTTGTTTTAGTAAGGTTTGATACTTATGCAGATGGAAGAAATAATTTTCTTCTCTTGTCAAATCCCTTTGGAAGTCAATTAGACGCTAGGGCAACAAATGCTCTTACTGATGAAGAAAGATATGATGTTAGTTTTAATTTAGATTATAAAACGGAAGGAAAAATTGTAGAGGATGGATATCAAGTTGAGTTTAAAATTCCTTTTTCATCTATTCCTTTCCCTAGTGGTAAAAATCAAACCTGGAACTTTAATCTTACGCGTCAGTATTTTAAAGGTGGAAATACAATCGACACAAGAAGTCAACCTTTTGACAGAACTAATACATGTCAGGTTTGTCAAACTTCGGATCTCCTAGTGTTAAAAGATATAGTTTTTGAAGGTCGAATTGAATTATTACCATTTATTGCCGGAAGTCAAAGTGGTGAACGTTTTAAAAGAAATGGCGTTTTAAAATATAATAAGTTTAAACCAAATGCAGGCTTGGGTCTCAACCTAGATCTAAATAAAAATAGTTCGCTTGAGCTTACTTTAAATCCTGATTTTTCACAAGTTGAGGCAGATGTTTCACAAATTGATATAAATTCTTCTTATGCTTTGGAATATCCCGAAAGAAGACCTTTTTTTAATCGCGGGACAGATATTGTGAAATTTACTAGTGGAGCTTTTTATTCAAGATCCATAAATAATCCATTGGTTTCATCTAAACTTCTAAGCCAGGGGAAAAAGTCAAGAATCTATTTTTTAAGTGCCTTAGATCAAAATTCTCCATATCAAATTGCTGGAGAAGATCGCTCCTATTTTGGCCAAGGAGGGAGATCTTTAATAAATGTTTTTAGATATCAAAGACTTATAAATAAGAACACGAGACTTGGATTAATTTCTACTAATAGATATTACAATGGAGGAGGATATGGAAATTTAATTGGGACCGATGGTTGGTTTTTATTCGCAAAAAATTGGAGATTGACTTATGAAATTTTAGGAAATTTTAACAAAGAACCACAAGCTAATTGGATAGATAGTGATGATCAAATTTCTGAGAGAAGCGTCAGGCTAAATGAAGATCGTTATAAAGGAAGTGCCTTATATCTTCAACTCTATCGTAATACAAAAAACTGGAAGTCCTACTTTTTTTTGAGAAATATTTCTCCAGAATATCAAGCTAATGTTGGCTTTGTAGTTAAAAACAACCGTCGTTGGCTAACATTATATCATGAATATCAGAATTTTTTCAATAAAAGGGGGTTGCAATTTTTTAATTTAGGCACAAAAGCTGATATAAATTACACCTTTGATAATAATTTGAAAAACATTAGTCTTGACGGAATTTTTAGTATAAAAACATATTTTAATACAGAATTAAGTTATACCTATGATTGGGATATTTTCAAAAATTATCTTGGCGTAAATTATAAATATCTTGGAAAAAGTGAATTAAATTTTAAAACTAGCCCAAATGAATTATTTTCTTTAACCCTTAGAATGACATTTGGTAAAGATTTAGCCTATAATGAGCAAATTCCTGAAGTAGGTAAAGAATTCACTTTATATGCTATGCCAATGCTTCAGTTAGGTAATAAGGTTAATATTTCACCTTCTATTCGTTATGCTCGTCTCAAGAATTTAGAAAATAATTTGGATTACTTTAATGGTTATATTTCACGTTTTTCCGTTCGCTACCAATTTAATAACTTTTTAAATATTCGACTTGTTTCTGAATATAATGCCTTTACAGAGCGTTTTTTTGTTCAACCATTAATTCAGTGGAATCCAAACCCTTCAACAGTATTTTATGTGGGTGGAAATCAAAATTCAATTGAAGATTTCAATGATGAGTTTTATTCTCCATTTAGAATAGATAAAACACAATTTTTCTTAAAGTTTCAATATTTAATTGGTCTTTAATCATTAATTATACCCATAAGGGATTAGTAAACCAGGAACGTATAAAAATTTTCAAAAGTTTTGAAGACTTTTAATTTCTTGTTTTTGAAATCAAATTTTGTTCAAATGATTATCTTCCAGTTTTAAAAAATCAATATCTAAATAGCCTCCACTGGCATTGTCATCAGAAACTATTTGAGGCTTACCTTTAATTATTTCAATAGAATTTTGGTGAATATGCCCTGCAAAAATGCCTAATAGATTAGGTGCATTAAAAATACTTTGATAGAAATTGAAGGTTGTTTGAGTGTGTCCATTTTCTGGCCACTTCGGACGTCTTTCGAGTTTATAATTGCGGTCTGAAGCTCCACTCCAATTGGGATTTGCACAACCATAAGAAATATTTTTTCCTGGAGCATACATAGGAATATGTACCAATAAAACAATAGGCATTCCTGTAGCAATTTGTTCATTAAAAAAAGTAAGTTGCTCATCATTTATTTGATACGTTGAATTATCTATAGCTAAAAATCGGATTCCTTTAGTGTCATACTTAGCCATTAAAGGATTATTTCCTTGATACAAAGGGAGAAGTCTATTTTTGATCCATGTGCTACGAAGAGACTCCATTGTACCTTCCATTCCTTCATAATGCCAGTCATGATTTCCTGCCACGAAGATGTATGGAATATTAATAGCATCCAATTTATGAAGTACCCACTCAATTGCTAATTCAGATGGAAAACTGAAAATATCACCAACTAAAGTAATTACATCAGCATTAACTTCTTTAGCATATGCAAGTGTTTGCACAAATGAATCTTCAGGCGTCGTTTTTGATCTTGTTAAGAAATGTGTTGTTTGATTATATGCTTTTGCCATTCGATTACTATATTTTTCAAATGGAATTCCTCTCTCATCATCTTTAAATAAGTGCGTATCAGCGATGTGAATAACCTTTAATGATTCATTAATTCCCTCTGCAAAAAAAGACACTCTATGCTGATCAATTGTAACAAAAGTTTTTAATGGATCATATCTTTTTTTAAGGTCTAGATTTGTGAAATAATTATTAGAGAGTCCAAATGACGAAATAGCAGCAGTTCCTCTTTTTATGAATGATCGACGCTTCATTAGTATGAATTTTTATAATCTATGAGAATTTAATATACAAATTTCACTATCAAAAGCAGTCCTTTTATTTTATACAATGGGTAAAGCAAATTATTTTAAAGTGTTCAATAACAACCTTAACAGTAACTCTTCCTGATTTGATTTAGTATTAGCTGATTTTTGTCTAAATAAGACACTTAATAAAAATAGCTTTGGGGATAAAACAATTTTTTTTAAAAATCCTACTTATCTGCCTTAATCTTACTATTCATAATGAGCCCAAACACTTGATTTGCCATTCGAATGAATTGCCAATACATCATAATTAGCGATTTCATTATTAACCTCCATTCCGGGAACATTTATTCCTGACGGCATTCCAGGAACTGTTAACCCAATTATACCATCAGGATTTTCTTTTATTAATCTTTTAACATCATTTGCTGGGACATGTCCTTCTATAAAATAACCATTAATTAAGGCAGTATGACAAGAAGCTAAATCAATTGGAAGACCAGCGTTAATTTTTACATCATACATGTTGGATGTCATGTTTTTTTCTAAAGAAAAATTATTGCTTTCCATGTGCGAAATCCAGTCGTGACAACATCCACAATCAGGTGACAAATAAACAATATCTTTCTTTTTAACTTCCTCCAAACATGAAAAAAGCATTAATAATGTGATTAGCAGATAGTATTTCTTCATATTATAAATTTACAAAAAAAAATTTCGATTAAAAAGGGTAAAAGTCAAGGTTTGTATGAAATTCTAAAATAGCCTTTACTTACTTGATTTCTTTGAGTGCATTTGTAATTAAAGTATTTAAATGTATTCTGTGGGCAATACTGCCAACATCTCCTTTAGGTCTTTTAGTAAGCTTCTCAATCTTATTTAGATGATAAATAGCCAGTGACTTTGCGGGAACTTTAAACTTATTGGCACTAGTGCCTGTGACCATCTCAATGAGACGCCTTACATAGACTGCTTGTAAATTTTGTCGGAATGTGTTAACACTTCCTTTGATATCTACTTTAAAGATTGCATCATTAAGATCGTTCATAAAAACGCTCAATCCATATTGATTTCCATACAATTCTGAGTCCATAATACGTTGTAATGTATTTGGATGCATTAAATGAGAAAGTACTCTGGTTTGATGTCCAAGCACAAGATCATGAATTTTGGGATCTTCTGGGCCGCTTCCAAAGTCTTGCCCACGCCTTTGTCTAGCTAAATAATCATAAACATTATTAGGTGAAGTAAAAGCATTTGGGGCAAAGACATAATTCTTGATTGCATTCATAGCTCTTTTTTGATCCGAAAGGCCCACAGGAGTGTAGGGTTTAGTTGAACCTTTTTGGCCTACCGTAGATCGGTCAACATATACTCCGCCTATAAACCGAGAAAGTACAACGCCAGCACCAGCAGCACCAGAACTTAGAGTATAAAATGCTCTTCTAAGATCTTCATAGTTCTCTCCTTCTTTTGTCATTTTATTTTTAATTTTTTTAAGCGCATTATTGACTATTTTAAATCGGTCAATAGAATAGGCTATTTGATCCCCTGACAGATCCCCTGTCATAACTCTGGGGTCAATACCTCGAGAAGAAGAGCGCATATCATCAGCATCATTTCCGAAAATTAATTTAGGCTCAGTAGAGCGAAGAAGTAGATCAGTTAATTCTTGTTCGTTTTTAAAAGGAGTATACCCAAATTGGATTGCCCAAATGTCGTAAGGACCAACTGCCATATCAAAATACTGTCCTTGCTTTTTTCGATCTAGTGTTAGATTAATGGCAGCATAATCCATCACAGAACCCGTTAAGGCCTTTCCTTTGATAAAATCAGCGTCAGCCAACTGTTCTGGAGAATAAACGACACTTGCCTTCATGTTATGATTTAACCCTAAAGTATGCCCAACTTCGTGCATAATTAAAGCCTTCATCCCTTCTCTTGTTATTTTTTTTAATTCATCTACAGAGGCATCACTAATCTCAAGAAAAGCTCTCCCAAGCATCATGTTTTCATGCATTAGGCTTCCTGAAGAACAATAAACAGGAATATTTTTAATCGAGTCGGCGGCCAGTGCGGACGTTTCTAAAGCCATGTTTTTAGAGGCATCTGAATAGAGTTTATCATAAAAGATTCGATAGGTAAAATGAATAAATTCTAACATGATATCTGCTCCAATGATCTCCCCTGTTTTAGGATTGGTCATACTTGGTCCGTATCCACCAAAAGGAGGATTGGGAGAGGAAGTCCAGCGCAGCACATTGTAGCGAATATCGCCTGCATCCCAAGTAGCATCATCAGGCTGAATTTTAACTACTAAAGCATTTTTGAAACCTGCTTTTTCGAAGGCTTCATTCCAGGCCAGTACCCCTTCTTTTATAATATCCCTCCACTCTAGAGGCGTTGAGTTTTCAATCCACCAAGTAATTGGAGTTACTGGTTCAGAAACAGCTTGGGTAGGATTTTTTTTAATTAACCTCCAGCGATGCACTAAATCATGGTAATTGGTTGTTTCTATTGAGGTCATATCGTTAATTTTTGTGGCAAAATATCCAACTTTTGGAGAATCTAAACGATGTTTATAACCTTCTTCAGGCATTTTTAAAAAGCTGTGGAAGATTTTTATAGAAACATTTCTTCCATCTTGAATTGCACTGGAACCACTATTAAGTACAGAAGGATTTTTATAAACATATTCTGTTTTAATATTGGTGTTTTCAGGATAATTTTTAATGGCCTTAATTTTTGATTTATTCTTATCGAAACTTCCAAGGCTAAAAGCCGTTGGACTAGCTCCTGGACCTCTAGGGGATTTAACACGCGTTAGAGCTTCTGATAGAAAAAGATTGTTTGCATCAATTAAATATAGCCCAGTTTCTTTGTCATGAGCCAATATTTTATTGCTAGCGATTAAAGCATCTGAAGTATTGGCATTTTTAGATTTTGATAATGGGTTTTCGGGATCAAAATAAAAATTCGTGTTGGGAGCAATAATTTCAATTTTATTAAAATAGCGTTTTATATTAAAAATGCTAGAGCCTTGGTAGTAACCTCTAAAACTTCCAGCCTCTGTCACACCATCTGCTATTTGTGAAAAGTAAATAAAATCTTTATTAAACTGATTTTCTTTTACAACCATTTTTATGCCACCAGAAATAGTGTCTTGATAAACGGTAAAAAGACCAGATGTTTTTTTGCTTGATTTAGTTAAATCAGCAATTGTTTTTTCTGCCTTTTCTTTTTTATCAGAATCGTCTTCTTTCTTTTTTTGGGCGTTCAGAATACCAAGAAAAAAAAACGGAATAAGAAATAGATATTTTTTCATTTTAATATTTTAGAAGTGTAAAGCTAATACAAAAGATGAAAAAGTAGAACAATGATCATTTTTTAGCCTAAAATTTATCTTATGCACTAGGTTAGGTTTGTGTTACGATGAAAAACGTAATTGATATTTTAAGTTCAAACGGGATAGAGGGTACTATTGGGCTTAACATCGACATACAAGGACAATTAATATTTATTATTCGAGTGTTACAGGCTCCTCTTCTGAGGCTTCATATGCCTCACCTAGTCTTATGCGAAATACAAGTTCATGAGTTTTTAAGTTTAGCTGAGAAAGACCGCCATCAGTTGGAGTTTCATAAGCATAACCTATATCATACTTTCCTAATGAGATTATTGAAAGTAGTGAAAAAGCACTATTTGAACGTAAAGAGATCCCCACATCAAAAGTGTTTTGCCAACTTAACATACCCGTTAGGTCAGTTGTAATTGGAAGGCCTTTTATTTTTCTTAGCATAAACGAGGGCTTTAGCTGAAAGTTTTCACCAACATTAAATACTGCTCCAGCACCAAGGTATGTATGTAATCGGTCTTTGGCAGTAACCACTAATTCGTCATCTCTTGTGATATTTATTAATCGTGGGATTGAAAAAGACACCCAGTAATTAGAGGACTTATAATATGCACCGGCTCCAATATTTGGATTAAATCTGCTTAAAGCAATTTGAGTGGGATCAGAAACTGGATCGTAAGTATTTAATAAAGTAGGGTCAGCTCTGTAAAAATTCCCCCCTCCTTTTAAGCCTAAAAATAATTGTGAATCACTACCCAATTCAAGTTTATATGAAAAATCAACATAAGCAAAGGTTTGATATTCGATAAATATCTTGTCTGAAACAACAGAAACTCCAAGACCAACATTATTTTTTCTAGCAGAAGAAAAAGCTAGAGCAATAGTATTGGGCGCATTTTCTATTGAGGTCCATTGTCTTCTTGAAGTTAAAGACAACATATTTGGCGCATCTGCACCTGCATAGGCAGGATTAATGACATTCATATTAAAGCTGTACAGCGAATAATAAGATTCCTGTTGCCCAAATGAAAAAAGGGGCAAGAATAGAAATAGGAAAAAAAAGCGCTTCGCCATAGTTAAAATATAATACAAATTTAAGTAAAAGATCATTTACTATTTGTCATATCCAAGTCAGAACCCTTTTTTAATATTTAAACTAAAATCAAAAATCCAGAAACTTATGTTTAATCCTTTCATCAGGAATTTTACAGTTATCATAGTTTCCAAACCATCGGTATCGATTGGCAGCTATTTTAAAGTAAAAAACATCAAGAATTTTAATAGGAATTTTTGAAAGAAACAGGTGGAGAAATTTATAGCGTGTTGTTTTTAGAAGCAAAAAAAGCACAGCCTGGCTGCTTTTTAAATAGAGTCCATCAGATGTTAAAATAGAAATAGCTTCTTGAGAAATAGGAAAAGATTGTTGCTTTGCAAAAGAACTATTTAAGTGAGAAAAACGAAAACTATCTTCGAAATCATTTTTAATCAACCAAAGAATTGATCGGTCACAAAGGACACAAGTGGCGTCATAAAAAACAATAGTCGAGTCTTTAGGCATGATTTTAAAATTACTTAATTTATTGAATAATTTTTAATTAATTCTTTTGTTTTCTTTTTTATGTGATTTTTATCTAGATGAACTATTGCTTTTAATAGAAGGAATTCATCTTCATTAAAAACTAAAATTAAATTTCCTTGATTTGTTGGGATAGGAATGTTTCTTTTACACGCAGTAAAAGAATTAAATTGATTTTTCCAATAATTTAGATCTATAGAGTTAATATATTCTAAAAAATATCCAAATTCTTTTTTAGTAAACTCCAGATAAATATTTTTAAAGCACAGAAGATGTGTTCCACATTCGCACAAAGCTAAATGTCCGTCAGGATGATTTATTAAAAGTTTACTTTTTGAACACATACATTGCTTTTTTCCCCTCTTTATTTTAACGGATCAATTTTTTAATATTCTAATAATAGATCTTTTGTTAATACTTTTTTGCCAGATTGATTCATTGAAAAAATTGATTTAAGCAGATTGATGGAATACATTATAATTTATATTGAAGGGTTATGTAATAAGTTCTTGGGGCAGAGGGAATAATTCCAGGCCCGGGGTATCCGGTTGCTCTGCGATTAAAATATTTTGTGTTGAGCAAATTATTTATTCCAGTTTCTATTCTAATATTGTTTAATAAATATGATGTTGAAAAATCCATAACACCATAGGAAGGAATAATGCCAATAAGCCCACTTAAATTTCCATTTATAGCATTCGACGAATCTGTAAACTGTTCAGATAAATAAGTGTACTGCAGATTCATTAATAGATTTTTATATCCAAATTTTAATCCTGTTTTCAGGTTTTTATTTGGAACAAACTCTACTTTTTTTCCCTCAACACCAGCCTCTTCTGAACGGATATATTCGGAATCAATATAGGAGTAGTTTACAAAATAATTTAATATGAAACCTCTATTAAGCCTTGACAAAAGAGATTTCAAATTAAACTCTACTAATGATTCAACACCATAAATTAGAGCATCGCCAACATTTCCTCTTTCACTTTTTATATTCCCGTCGGGAAGGACTCTTTGAATAAAGCCTATTCTATTATTATATTTTAAATTAAACAAACTCAAGTCATATGACAAAAATTCTTTTATAACTCCTCTTAAACCAATGTCTGCAGTATATCCTTTTTCATCAGTAATTAAGGGGTTAATTGTATAAGCTGGATTAAAGATGCTTATATCAGCAAAAGTTACAGATCTAAAATTCTGAGAAATATTTAAATAAGATTCTAAATATTCAGAAATCTTGTAGCTTGATCCTAGCCCAGTTAAAATAAAAGTTCGTTTTCGGATATCATTTTCAAGAACAGTTGAATCAAAAATAACATTGCCTGCCGCATCGCGATTTATTTTTTTATAAAACCCGTCACTTTGAGTTTTTATGTACTCTAATCGAATACCAGGTGTAATTGACAATCGATCAGTCAGATAAAAAATGTTTTCTGAAAAAAGAGCAATATTCTCATTTGGATATTCGTAAGTAGATTGAAAGCTATAAAACGGGAATAAATCATTTTTTAAATTAAAATTAGCATCAGTGCCACTTGATCCAGGGCCCTGCAGAGAGGTGTTAAAGGATCTGTAATATTTTGATCCTATTAAGAGGATAGATTTCTTTTTAGAAATCAGATAATTTTTCACCCAACGTCCTTCAGCGCCAAAATTATTGAAATCACCTTTAATTAAATCTCTTTCTTGATTTGGATCTTCTTGACTCACCCGATTACTTCTAAACCCGATAGAATTTCGAGAGGCATTTAACCCAAAAAAATTAAAACTTACATTCGAGTTTTTTGAAAATGAATGTTTTAATTTTATGCTGTAGAGTAGCCAATCTAGTTCAAACCAATTTCGAGATCGATTACTTTGAAACGGGTTATCTGAAAACATACTGTCTGTAAGTCCACCACCTTGTTGAGCAAGATAGTTTAAGTAAGTGAATTCAGATGAAATTTTAGTTTTTTCATTAAATGTATATCCTACATTTAAAAATAAATTTGATGAATTAAACTTTGAATTTTCTCTAAACCCATCACCTTTTTTAAGATTAAAAAAGGCCATGTAATCAAATTTCCCAATTGTCCCGTCAGTGCTTGTGAAATTGGTGAATAGATTATTGGAACCAATTGTGTTTCTTATTTTAAGCGTAAAAGGTTTTTCAGGATTTGCTTCTTGAAAAACAAAATTCACCAATCCACCAAATTGAGTTCCATATTGTAACGAAGCAGCACCTCTTAACACTTCAATTTTACTAAGGGCCTCTGCAGGAGGGGTATAATAACTCTCAGGATATCCAAGCACATCAGCACTTATATCATAACCATTTTGGCGGGTATTAAAATTTGATGTTCTATTTGGGTCCAGCCCTCTTCCTCCAATATGGAGTTGTAATCCAGCATCATCGTTTTGATAAATGTTTAATCCAGCGACTTGACTAAATACTTGCCTTGAGTTACTTGTAGCAAGATTTGCCATAGATTGTTGGAGATTAATCACTTCATTTTTTTTACCTGCATAAATAAAAGTTCCACGGTAGTCTTTAAGACGAGATAAACCAAATTTTTCTCTTTTTTCAGAGTTTACAATAACTTCAGTTAAGTTTTGAATTCGACTCAGAAATTCAATTTTTACAAAAAGTTCTTTGGAGAGATTAATTTTTTTTTCAACAATAGGGTAGCTATTGGCAATAAAAATCAAATCAACCACATCTTTATCAAATGAGATTTCAAATTTCCCACCTAGATTTGTGCTCCCAAGATACCCCAGGTCCTTTTCATAAATCTCAACGACTTCCTCTAAAAAAAGCGAGTCAGAAACATAAATTTCTCCTTTCAATAGATTTTGACCCATAATAATTCCTGGAATTATTATAAATAGTAGCCCGCTAAAAACCTTTGATTTCATCATTTAGTGGGATCACCCATTTTTTATGTTTAAAGGACTCTTTTTTTGTAAATAAGTTAACTTTAGGATCAATAAAACGTTGACTCAAACGGCCATTTAATCCAACATAACTATCAGCAAATACCTGAATATTTTGATGTCCTTGTCCTTTGAAGTGATTACCAAGAAAATGAGCATATTCTAAGATGAAATCTGGCTGAAAACTCATCTGTTTTTCTTGAAATGCAGTTAAAAAGTCACGATTATTAACGTAGAAGTACTTTTTTGATATACTATCTGTTATTTTAAAATCAGTAGCACCCTTTTTTTCCACTAGCATTACTCTCCAAGAAAACCGGTAACCCTCTTCATTCCAAAAAAGTTCACCAGGATAAAAAACATATCGAAATGGAAACAATAATTGAAAAAGAAAAAAGCAAATCAAAGCAATTTTTGAAATAGGCGACAGATGAAGTCTTATAAAAGAAACTGATTTTATGTTTATATGTTTTCTCGGATTTTTTTTAAAGAGTCTTAAAAACGAAGAGATTTTTTTTAAAATTTTCTTTTGCAAACCAGAGTCAAAGAATATTAAAGCACTAAAAATCATTATATAGGGAAACATTCCTATCGGGAAAAGAATTTTTGTTAATAGATGGAAGATAATGACCATTATAAATGCAAATGGACGGGTTTTTTTATTTAACAAAAGAAACGGAATAGCTAAATCATAAATCATCCCCCCCCAGCTCATTAAATAGTGCACCCATTTTAGCTGCATGAATGTTTGACCAATTAATGGAATATCATACTTAGATGGAAGCCAAATCGCTAAAGGCATAGCCTTTAAAAGCCAGTCCGAATTGATTTTTGCTAAACCAGCATAAAAATAAACTATGCAGATAAGAAGCTTTATACTATCAACCGTCCATTTTGGAATTTTTTGACAGGAAGTTCCGTCTAGATAATTGTCCAATGAAAAAAATTTATTTGCCGGTAAAAAACACATTAATAAGGACAAGACACTCACAAAATAATAATGATTTAAATAAGTTGTTTTATCGATTAATTCAATATAAGTAAAGGATAAAAAAAAGATTATAATTGAAAATTTATATTTGAACCCCAATGCAACAAACAATGATGCAATTGCACAAATAATAAACAAGAGATAGGTATATGAACCTAGACTTTCAACCCATTCAAAACCATAATATTTAAAGTTTAACGTAGGGTTTATATAAAGGGACTCTATCCATCCTTTATACCAAAATCTAATGAGGCTAAAAAGCATAAGTAATCCAAACAAAATCCTAAAAACTGCTAAGCCTGAGGGATCAGTGTGGGTATTTTTAAAATAGAAATTTATTTTTTTTAACAACATTTTTTCTGAAAACTAGTATAATGAAATTAATCACCATCAGCATCAACATAATCAACATTGATATTCAATGTTTGGAGCATATCCACTTTAAGGAGAATAACAACTGACTGAATTCTATCAAAAGTGAGTAACATCGTGTTGTTATCTGTGTTAATTTGAGATGTAAAGTCATCACTTAATTCGGTGACACTTGAAATTGCAGTATCTAGTTTTGAGAGAATTAGATCGCTTAAACTAGTGTCATTTTTTTTTGCATTTAAAAAAGTCAGATAGGATTGAAAACTATCCCCAACTAAAGCATCATTTTCAAAAGCCTTTCCAATAAAAAAGTTTTTAACAGCATATAAAGATTCTAAAGCAAGAGTTTTTGAGTATAACTTACTATAATAACCCTCAACCTTACTAGGAAGTTCGTCAGTGGAAAAAACACCTGCAGGTATCCCAAATTTATTAGTACGTAATCCTTTTTCAAAATAAAAGATGAAGTCATTGGTTAATTTATTAATACTTGAGGTAGCAGTATTTTCAGTTGAAACCACAAAAGTGTCTCTATATGAATCCCAATCATTTGATACTGTATTGGTTTTCGCTTCCATTTTATTAATTACGCTGACTAAATATTTCGAATAATTATTATCGGAGGGCTGATACTTTTCTAGAATTTCAGCATCATTTTCTCCAAGACCAAATAACAGGTAGTCTAGTGCAGGAAAACCTTGAGAGGCATAATTGTTTGGGTTTTCAAGATCATAAACACCAGAATTAATATTACTTGTTGTACGATCCTCGTTAACAGGATAAATATTCATGAAGGATGAGAGATATATTTCTTCTGCTTTGCCAATATTAAACATTTCAACATGTTGCCACGTTTTATAGGCAGACAACCATTTTTCCCTTACAATTTCAAAATTAGCCTGAAGAGGCTCTTCATTAAAAGAGGCAATACTTTCTTTTAAAACAGAAAGATCATCTTTTAATTTTTTATAAGCAGGCATAATAAAATTATCGGCCCAAAAAACCAACATTGCACTTCTATCGAAACCTAAAGTGATATCATCGTTAACCACTGAATCAATGATTTCAGATGAATTACTTAAAAAATCACTTTGATTGTCATCTTCAGAAGAACAAGAAAAAGTGAAAATAAATATAAAAAGGGCAAGAGATATTTTTTTTATCATATTAACTATTTTCAATGATCATTCTGCTTGATTTTTAATGAATTAGTTTATGGTTTTCTAAAATTCTAATCTTCTAAATGAAAAATAATTCAAATTAAAACCAAGCAAAAGTAATCAAAGTATTTCTATCTAATTTGTTTTTGGTAAACTCGTTGCAGCATCAATTTCACTTGCCATTGCTTCAAGTTCAGCCTCTGTTCTATCCCAAAGACCGTTTCCAGCCATTAGTTCACTTAACATAGAATTAACTTCAGTATTTGACATATAAGGGACACCATCATGATCTTGAGTGAATTGAAGACTTAAAATAAAACCATAACCTTCAGATAGCGCGTGAAAAGCGTCTGCTGTTTTGCCAGCAGTTTTTTTGGCACTACCACTTCTTAAATAATAAGCAGCTTTATATCCAATCACTTTAGATAATTCAGCTTTTACGATTTGAGCTTGCTCATCACGCAGTGTATAGTTTTTAGCAACTATCGCAGCCCTCCCAAGAGCAAAAGCATCGTATATTTTTTTTGCAACACCAGGCTCGTCATCTTCAACTTTTATTAAATATTTATTTAAAAGAACCCCTTTTCCAAGCTCAGGATAAGTTTGGTTATCCAATCCATACAAATATCCGAAACCTTCATCCCAATAATGTTCCATTTTTGTAATATTAGCTTCAGTAGCATTTGGAGATGTGTAATGCAATACTCCAGCATCGTTGTCGTCTTTAGCCCCATCTAGTTTTGAACTAGTTAAATAGTTATTTATTATTTGGTCTGCAGCAAAAGCACCAATTAGTCCCTTCATAAAAACTTGATTGAGCTCTAATCCTTTAGAATTTACTCGGACTGTTCTTCCACCGTCAGCATCAGTAATTTGTCCAGCTACGCCAGCGGAGGCATCACTGTTCCATGCAGGAAAAACATTTGAGGTAGCATCAGTAATCCATCCATCAAATAAAGGTTTTATTGTTGCTGAAGAATAGGTCGATGCACCCGTTTTATTTCCTACTTTTTTTCCGGATGTATCTAAAGTTGAATTTGTAAACCCATTGCCATCATTAAACATTGTATTTATTTGGGTTTCTGTAAAAGAAGAAGTGTTTAAAGCACTCCCTAATTCTTTTGCCATTTCTA
>CAJQQG010000034.1 GCA_905480425.1 uncultured Flavobacteriaceae bacterium
AAGGAGGTATTAAGAACAATGTTTCAAGATAATGACCAAGGAGAATCTGGATATACTCCAGATTAAACCAAAGGCGTATCACCTTCAGTAAGTTCTACAATACACTTTACCAAGAATTAAACAAGCTACTAATAAAGTAAGTGAAGACTTGCCTTTGTTTGTGTGATAGCTTGCTCTATATTCGCGGCATATTAACCTTAAGCTGTTCATTTGAAAAAATTATCATTTATACCCATCCTTTTATTTGTTCTTTTTAGCTGTTCACCAGATGAAGAAAGACAAGCACCAACTAATACTGTTCAAACTACAACCCCTGAACCAGTTGTTGTTCAATATACTTTAACGGTAACAGTAAGTGAAGGAGGAAGTGTAACTGATGGTGGAATATTTGATGATGGAACAGAGTTAACAATAACAGCTACACCAGATGAAGGTTATGCATTTGTGGGTTGGGAAGGAAGCACCGCAACGGAAGAAAACTTAACGATAACACTAAATTCAAATCAAGATTATCAAGCCTTATTTGAGTTAATACCACAAACATTAAAAGATAGGTTGATAGAAATAGGATATAATTTACCAAAAGAAAATCCAAAACAAGAGTTAATTGCTGCAAGTTCTGTTCCTCAAGAATTAATTAATGATTTTTTTGAAGTTCAATCAAGTCTTAATTCAACGATAGGGGGTTACGACAATTACCTAATGGTTATATGGGATACAAATGAGAATTCCCAAAATGTAATTGACAAATTAAAGGATTTGAGGTTTAATGAATCCGAAGGTTGGGCTTCAGTTGAGGAACTTGGGTTAAGTTGTTTAACAGGGAATTTATGGTATGGTCCTGGAGAACCTGACGAACACGATATTTGTATAAATAGTTATGAGTGGTTTTTAAACCCACAGTTTAACAATCATCCACAACAAAATCAAAAAAGCTTAGATACTTATCATATGTATGCTCACGAATATTTCCACGCATACCAAGGACGGTCTTATCTTGATAAGAATTTGAATGAAGATGCACCAACTTGGTGGATAGAGGGAGCCGCTCTTTACTTTCAGAATTTATGGATGCTTCAGAATTACTCTAAATTTAGTAAGCTATCTGGTTTAAATTATGAAAGAGAATTAACAAATAATGGTCGGTCACAGGCTGAAAATTATAAATCCTTTAAAAGGATTTTTCAAGGAATTGAAGAAGGACGTGGAAGCATAAATGAAAATTGGTATTTGACTTCTCTTGAAGAAAGTTATCAAACAAGAGATAATAATACTCAAACATTTGTAGAAATAGTTGTTGCATATTTGGCTTATATAACTTCACCAAAAATAGCTATGATAAAAATTCTTGAAGACGGATATGACCTAGGCTTTGAAGGGTCTTTTGTAAAACACACAGGTCTGACTTACCAAGAGTTTTATGAAGACTTTAATAATTTTATGAGGTCAGAAAACCCGAATTCAGACCCACCATTAGGAATGTTTATTAAAGGTGATATTAATGAGTACGCTGATTTTTGGGATATAAAAGTTAAAACACAATAGTCCTAAAGTTTAATCCTTTTCACTTTAGTGATGTTTTCTTTTAAACCACAGGCATATCCTCTTCAGTAAGTTTTGAGATTTCTAACTTGAGAAAAAACCATAAAAATCAGCAAAAGTGTCGCTAAAAGTCCCAAATAAGGCTTTTTGAGACGTTTAAAAATACAATAATTTATACCATCCTTTCTGAAGTACTGTAAATATTGGCGCTGTACTTTCCATTTTACATAATGTAAATTATTAGTTCTGTGGATGACTTTGCGAAATTCGTAATTGAGATTTTTTATCTTTAGGGTATGAAGAAATTGGTTGCTAAATATTTACTTGAGTTCCTCGTTATTGTAATTGGGATCTCTTTATCATTCTACATTGAAAAAGAAAACGAAAACACTTACAGAGACAACTTAAAAAATCAGTCACTTAAAAGAATTTTAGAAAATATAGCTGATGACACTAGGGATTTTAAATTTAATCAAGAAGCCTTAAAAAGAGCAATTCATTCAACGAATTGGATAATTGATAGAAACAAAAAATTAAAAATGTATTCAAGAGACTCAATAGGTTTTCATCTTAATAGAGCTATTTATTTTAATACCATATTTGTAGATAACCAAGAGGAGTATCGTGGTCTTCAAAATTCTGGATTAATGGAAATGATTGAAAACGAAAATCTTGTTTCGACCATTCAAGGCAAATATGTATCACACGAGTTTTTTAAAAAAATAGAAAATCTTATCATGGAAAAAGCTAAATATTTAGATGAATTTTCATATTATAATTTAAAATATAAAAGCGATAGTCTTGACGATTTAGGACTTCAGTTTGACAGAATATTTGTGGGAACAAAAGGCATTCCTGATAATATAATTGAAGTTTTATATGACAAGAGATTTTTTCAAAGTTATTATTTTAAGAGTATTCAAATGAGAATGAAAGATGATCAAGAGTTAATTGATATTATCAAAGGAGAAATAAATTTAGAATAGCTCAAAATTTTGAACCATACTGGGAAAAGAGAGATGATCAATGAAAATGTGCAAAAACCCCCTCGATTAAAAGGGGGCCTTCAGATAGTCCATAAAAAACATGTCTCGTTTAACTCTATTTTTACTTCGCGAAGTAAAACTTTCCTGTTGTTTGGTCTATTCCTCCTATGAACATCAATATTTCATCTTCATGTGTTTCAACAGTAGACCAAAATTTCTTCTCGTTTTCACCCATATCCTTGGTGACATCATAGCTGCTTGCTTTTTCGAAAGAAGCAAAGTTATCCCAGCTATCAAAAAAGGTGTAAACATGAATATGATCACCTTCACCATACAAGTGCCACGATCCTGTAATGGCTTCTACAAAGCCACTTTCTTGTTTGTTTTTAAATTCACCTTTTTTCCAACCATCAAAAAACTGATCTTGCATCCCTTCTTTAATTTTAAATTTAGAAAGTGTTGTAATTTTTTTCTTGGTCCAATCAGCTGTTTGAAAATTCCAACCCATCTCAGGATTTGCCATCCGTATTTGGTCGTAGTGATTATAATAAATCGTCCTATTGTACTTTCGGTATTCCTTAGTCAATGCTTCTTTCTCTTTTTTGGAAAGTTTTAATGCATCAATGTTTGTCTTAAGTGCTGACGAGGCAATTGGGCCGTCTTTTTCAAGATCTGAAACACTATCATAAAAATCGTAGGAAACATAGGTGTAATTATCAGCATGAACATGAGCAAAAACTCCTCCTCCACGTAATAAGCGATCATCAGAAGATGAAAGGTCAGTAAACTTTTGATGCGAGCGAATAAATTGAGCCGCTTCTTCTCTTGGAACCTTATAATAAGCGATGCTAGCGATAGACTGTGCCATTAAAGAACTTATAAAGAACAACCCTAAAACTGTAAAAATGTTTTTCATTTTAATTGATTTATGATTAATAAGTTATTAATCTACAAAAAAAAACCCCTCGGTTAAAAGGGGGGCTAATTAGTTTAAAACTTATTGAATAAATCACTAGATTTAAAGTTTAAAATATCACCTTAAGGCATCGTAAATGCATAGAATCGTATTTTCTTTAGTTTTTATTTTATTAGCATTGAACGGGATATATTCCCAGACATTTAACATACTAGATTTTGGAGCTAAATCAAGTGAGTCTTTTGTTAACACTGAGTCAATCAATAATGCAATTAAACAATGT
>CAJQQG010000035.1 GCA_905480425.1 uncultured Flavobacteriaceae bacterium
GAGGGACTCGAACCCACGACCTGCTGATTACAAATCAGCTGCTCTAGCCAGCTGAGCTACATCGGCAGTTGTACACTATTATTGTACTTAAAAAAGGTTACAATCAAAAAATAGTTATTAAATTAACTATTTGTATGAAAATTTGCATAATAGTTAAATGTATGACCTTTCAATATTTCAATAAACTGGCGCAAATATAATATTAGTTTCCTAAAAAGAAAGCAATGCTGTTTAAATTTTACTGGTTGATTTCCATAATTGTTCTGTAGAAAATTTCTTAAGGAAAACATTTGCTGAATAATTAGGAACTCTGAAATGAATTGTATTTCTAAAATCTTAAAAAAATACTATTCATTCTGTTCTCTAGGATGTGTTTTTTTATACACCTCCTGAATCTTAGCCATACTACTATGAGTATAATGCTGTGTTGCAGCTATACTACTATGTCCTAATAAATCCTTTATTGAATTCAAATCCGCACCCTGATCTAATAAGTGAGTTGCAAAACTATGTCGTAATACGTGAGGACTTTTTTTGGTTTTAGTAGATACCCTTCCAAAATAATCATTCACAGTTTTATAAACAAAGGCTTCTGTAAGTTTTCCTCCATTTTCTGTTTGAAAAAACAATCTTTCAGAATGTGATATTCCACTCTGATTTTGAAGTGAAAGTAATTTTTTTATCTGATCTTTAATTTCAGGTAATAGTGGAATAAGACGCTCTTTATTTTGTTTTCCCAATACTTTAATTAAATCTTTTGAGAGATTAATATCTATATATTTCAATCCTATTAATTCACTTCTTCGAATACCAGTATAATAAAATAAACTTAGTATTGTCTTTTGAAGCACTCCATCATAGTTCTTTGGAAAAAAATCAGAATTTAATACTCTAGCAACTTCTTCTTGCGAAAAAGGAAGTTGAACTTTTGTGGCCATTTTAAGGGCCTTGTGCTCCTTAAGAGGAGAGCGCTCAATAGAACCAACACGCATTAAAAATTTATAATACGAACGTAACACTGATATTTTTCGATTAACCGTTCGAGTGCTATTCCCTTTTTGAATTAAAAAAACTATCCAAGAACGTATTTCTCCATAAGAAACCTTTTCTAAAGAGCTATCTTGATTTGGAAGATCTTGTTTTAATAGAAACCCTTTAAAATCTTCAAGATCACCCCGATATGCTGTTTGGGTATGAACCGAAGAATTTTTCTCCAGTGAGATATATTCTAAAAAAGAATGTATGGACATAAAAAAACGTTATCATATAAAGTTATAAACTTATAATAGGATAACGTTGATTAATATGAACTAAAAAAGCTTAAATGGCTTCGCTATCACGAAGACCCTGTATGTACTGAGCTTTTTGAATTTTTTGGCGGTTCTTTACAGATGGTTTTAAAAATTGTTTTCTAGCACGCAATTGACGCATACCCCCTGTTTTATCGAATTTTCTTTTAAATCGCTTTAATGCGCGATCAATATTTTCTCCGTCTTTAACTGGAATTATTAACATATTGTAGCACCTCCTTTCATAATGAGGGCAAATATAGGTAAAACTATTTTACAAACTACTAGGGTTTATTGGAACAATTATAAATATAATTTCTAAAGAACATAAAATATCTAAAATATCCAAGAAGCTGATTTTCATATCAGTGCACAATAAATAGTGTGATAATCAAAATATTAATATTTAAAAAATCGGCGTAAAAAATAATTTTACTAACTCAAAAGCTTTCGAGCGATCACTAGCTTTTGAATTTCGCTAGTTCCTTCACCAATAGTACAGAGCTTTGAATCTCTAAAAAACTTCTCAACAGGAAAATCTTTTGTAAAGCCATACCCCCCATGAATCTGGACTCCCTCATTAGCCACTTTGACACAAACTTCAGATGAAAATAACTTAGCCATTGCTCCTGCTTGCGTAACATTTTTACCTTGATTTTTTAACTCAGAAGCTTTATGTGTTAGTAAAACAGCTGCCTCAATTTCAGTTGCCATATCTGCTAATTTGAAGGAAATCCCCTGAAAGCTACTTATGGCTTTACCAAATTGTTTTCTTTCTTTAGAATACTTCAAAGAAGCATTAAAGGAACCTTTAGCAACTCCTAAAGAAAGAGCTGCAATTGATATTCTACCTCCATCTAATATTTTCATCGATTGAATAAAACCGTCACCTACAGGGCCTAAACGATTTTCATCAGGTATTACACAATTATCAAAAACCATTTCAGCAGTTTCTGAAGCTCGCATTCCTAATTTATTTTCTTTTTTCCCCGCAGTAAATCCAGGAGTACCTCTTTCGACTACAAAAGCAGTCATTCCCCTACTATCCCCTTTTTCGCCGTTTCGTGCAATTACAACGGCAATATCTCCAGAAATTCCATGGGTTATAAAATTTTTAGTTCCATTTAAAACCCACGTATTCCCATCTTTACGAGCAGTTGTAGACATACCTTTAGCATCAGAACCTGTGTTGTGTTCTGTCAAACCCCAGGCGCCTATCAAAGTTCCAGAACAAAGATCAGGCAACCAACGTAAACGCTGATCTTCATTTCCAAAAGAATAAATATGATTACTACACAGTGAATTATGAGCAGCTATTGAAAGACCAATAGATGGATCTACAATAGAAATAGTTTCAATTAAAGTTACGTATTCATGATAACCCATTCCCGAACCTCCATAAGCTTCTGGAATTATCATTCCCATAAAACCAAGAGCACCTGCCTTTTCGAAAATTTCTTTAGGAAAATACTGAGCTTCATCCCACTCCATAAAATTTGGGAAGATATATTGAGCAGCAAAATCGCGAGCCGTTTCAAATACCATACGTTGGGTTTCAGAAGTATTAATTTCAGGTTGTAATTCGAAATCAATCATATTAAAAATTTAATGCTAAGATAATTTTTATTTGTTTGTTTTGTTTGGAGAATTTAGAAAAAATTAAAACAAAATTTAAATAACGATTTTGTCATTAAGTGTTTTGTATTTAATTATTTGTCAAGCAACTTTTACTCAAACTTATTCTGTTTTCTTTAAATAAATTAACTGCCATTGAATTATCAATCAGAGGATTCTTTTTGAAAATGAAATTTGCGTGTTCACTTTTTTATTAGCTAACTATTGAATTAAAATAAAGTATGTAGTTAAAGACGAATACTACTAAAGTTTTGACAATTCAAAAATGACTATTTTTTTAAATATTTTCTTATGTTTTTCTAACCTCTGTTATTGCCCCTAAAAAATTCCCTAATTCTTCCTTTACTCTTGGGAATAAAATAAGTAATCCAATCATGTTAGGAAACACTAGGGCTAAAATCATTGCATCGGAAAAAGCCCAAACCGAAGACATATCTCCAGCAGCTCCTATAACAATAAAAACTAAGAACATTAATTTATATACAATTTCCGATACTTTACTTTTTCCAAAAATATACATCCATGATTGAAGGCCGTAGTAAGACCACGAAATCATTGTTGAAATTGCAAATAAAACAACTGCAATTGTTAAGAAAGGCCCTGAGAATGAAATGTATTTTGCAAAAGCTGCTGCTGTAATTCCTGCTCCTTCTGAAGCAACTCCATTAATCATAACAACACCTCCTTCACCGCCGTAATTAAAGACTGTATTATCTCCATTAAAAATAATAATCACCAAGGCTGTCATAGTACAAATAACTACAGTATCAATAAAAGGTTCTAATAAAGCTACCAAACCTTCTGAGGCTGGATATTTGGTCTTAACTGCAGAGTGAGCAATTGAGGCAGAACCTGCCCCTGCTTCATTTGAAAAAGCGGCTCGTCTAAATCCAGTAATTAAAACACCTAATAAACCTCCTAACCCTGCTTGTGGATTAAAGGCTTGAGAAAAAATCATTCCAAAAGCATCATCTACAAAAGTAATGTTTGAAATAATGATGTAAAGGCATGCCAGAATATACATCAATGCCATTAGTGGCACCACCTTTTCAGTTACTGATGCAATTCGTTTAATACCACCAATTATAATAACACCAACCAACACCATCATTATTAGTCCAATAATAGTTCTAGCACTCCCCCCTGTCATTCCAAAAGATTCTACTAATTGCATAGCAGCTTGATTAGACTGAGCAGCATTACCCCCTCCAAAAGAAGCGCCAATGCAAAGAAATGCGAAAATTCCTGCCAATACTTTCCCTAAACGTGTGAAACCTTTTTCTTGAAGGCCCTTTGTTAAGTAATACATAGGCCCCCCATATACAGTTCCATCTTCTCCAATATCTCGATATTTAACACCCAGGGTACATTCAACAAACTTGGTAGACATTCCTAAAAGTCCACATAGTATCATCCAAAAAGTAGCTCCAGGTCCACCTACTGCAATAGCAAGTGCTACTCCAGCAATATTTCCATTTCCAACAGTTCCAGAAACTGCAGTTGCAAGTGCCTGAAAGTGACTTACTTCTCCTTCTTCACCTTCAGCTCCATGGTCATCAATTTCATCATATTTTCCGCGTACAGTATTAATTGCCATTGGAAAACGACGCACGTTTACAAATCCAAAATAAATTGTAAAAAATAAGGCACCTCCAACTAGTAAAAGAATAATGGTTGGTATTTCAGTCCCCGGAAAATTATGTAATACTAAACCTTCCCACCAGTTTGCAACTGGGGTAAAGGCGTCATTAATTCGCTCATCCAAACCGCGTTCTTGAGAAAATAAAGATGTGTTTGAAAAAGTTATAAAAAAACTTAAAAGTATAGTTCTATTTAATTTTAGTTTCATAAATATTTTATAGAGTATGATTTAAGAGCTCAATATCCTAAAAAGCAAATGAAAAACAAACTTATCGACAATAAACATCTGATTTAGTTTTTTGGTAGTCAATTATTTTATCTGTAATTAAACAAATCTATGATAATATGAATACAAGACTATTTAGTTTAAAAAAAGAGTGAGTCTGTGTGTTTTTTTTTTATGATCACAAGATTGATTAAAGAAATATTAAATTAAAGATCGAAAACAGAACTTCGCTTGGTGTAAATCATATCTTTTAATTTGAGCCAAAATGCCAAGGTCAAATAAATTAAAAAACCTCCTATTAAAGTAGTGAAAGATGCATAAATAAAAAATAAGCGTACACTTTTAACTTTCATACCCAAGACTTCGGCTAAACGAGTAGAAACTGCAAATCCATTACGTTCAAAAAAAAGTCTAATTCGTTTTTGCTTTAACATTTTACCAATCTATAATTAAATGATATATATTTACTCGATAGATATATTTTTATATTTTTTTGGGTGATTTCGAAAAACTACATGAAAAATTATTGCGCAAGTTTAAGAAAACTTTTTTTGATTAAAAGAAATAGAATTAGGGGGTATTTATAAAGTAGTTTCACCCGACCAGTCTAAAATACCACCTAAAAGATTAAAACAATCCGTAATACCTTGTTGCTTTAATAATTGACATGCCTGTGCACTTCTAGCTCCTGATCGACAGTAAACATAATAGGTCTTGCTCGTGTCTAATTGAGCTATCCCTTCCATAAACCCTTGAGGGTTTCTGATATCCAATAATTGAGCTGACAAAATATGTCCTGAATCATATTCTTCCGGTGTACGTACATCTAGTATAATGCTAGCTTTATTTTCCACCTGATTTGAAGTCCATTCTTTTTGTGATAAATCCATCAAATAATAATTTAAGGCAATGTACGATCTGTTCTTAATTAAAACAAATGATAAATACTTTGAACTTAAATAATTTATATTACATTTGTATGTACAACTATTGTATTGACTAATGAATTCTAAAAATGCAATTATTTCGATTTTACAAACAAGCGCATTTATCTCAGATGTTTTGTTAAAAGGACTCAAACCACATGATATCTCAGAACAACAATTTAATGTCTTGAGAATATTGAGAGGTCAAAAGGGAATAGCTGCAAATTTATCTACTGTTCAAGAGAGGATGGTACATAAAATGAGCAATACAACTCGATTAATTGATAAATTAATTCAGAAAAAACTAGTCAAACGAAATGTCTGTATAGAAAACAGAAGGAAAATTGAATTATTTATCACTGAGGATGGTTTGGATTTTTTAAAAAAAATAGATCCAATTATAGATGAGATAGAAAAAAAAATTCTCAGTAACGTACCTTCTAAAGATTTAAATAGTTTAATCTCCATATTAAATTCAATTAGTTAAAAATTCTATGAAAACAAATATTTTAACACTAATTATTATTGCTACAGCTAGCCTTAATTCATGGAGCCAGTCTGTAGAAATGGAAATCAATACTACTGAAAGTTCTATTAATTGGTTAGCAAAAAAAGTGACGGGACAACATGAAGGAAATATCAATTTAATTTCTGGAAATCTTGAAATGACTGAAAACAAAATTTCAGGCGGAAGTTTTAAAGTTGATATGACCTCAATAATTGTAACGGATCTATCGGGCGAATACAAAGGTAAACTAGAAGGCCATTTAAAATCCAAAGATTTTTTTGGAATTGAAAAATTTCCTGTTGCCTCACTTGTCATTAAAAAAGCAATCATGAAAACAGAAAATCACCATGAAGTGACAGCAGAATTAACCATCAAAGGAATTACCAATCCTATCATTTTCGATATGCATTTAGAAAATAATGAAGCTATGGCAAAACTTTCAATAGATAGAACTAAATACGATATTCGTTATAGATCAAACTCATTTTTTGATAATCTTGGTGATATAGCAATTAATAATGAATTCGATTTAGATATTAAATTAAAATTTTAAATATGAATATTGAAAGACCAAAATGTGGCTGCGGAAACACACAAAATTCTGAAGGATATTGTGACGGTTCGCATGCAAATAAATAATTATTGTTAGAAGATTGGGATTATTATATTTTTATATTACTTTTGATCCAATGAATAAATTAACAATTTTAAATAGCTGGTGGCATACGAATAGCAATTCATACTCGTAGAAGACTAACTGATTTATTTAATATATACTTAAGGCTTGTCATCACGACAAGCCTTTTTTAATGGACCTAAAATGAAAATTTTTTCACTTCAAACGGAGCATAAAAAAATACTGGCTGATACCCTTACACCGGTAAGTGCATACTTAAAACTGAGGGATGTTTTTCCCCATTCTTTGTTATTAGAGAGTAGTGATTATCATGCTAATAATAATGATTTTTCATATATCTGTTGTAATCCAATTGCTTCTATTGAACTAAAAAATGGAATACTTTCTACCATATATCCTGATGAAAGTAATTCAAAAATAGTAATTGATGAAACGATTAATATTCCAGAGAAAATTCATGAATTTTCAAAACAATTTGATAGTAAAAAATATCCGTTTAAATTTATTAGTAATGGTATGTTTGGATACATCGCTCATGATGCTGTAGATCAATTTGAAAATATAACATTAGACAAAACTAAACAAGGACATGAAATTCCTGATATTTATTATGCCGTCTATCAAAACATTATTGCTATTAGTCTTTTCAATCACGAAGCGCACTTATTTTCTCATGTATACAAAGAAAAGCATAATTTAAAAAAAATAGAGCTTCTTTTAAATACTAAAAATAGTACTCCATTTAGTTTTAAAAAACTAGGAAACAAAACATCAAACCTCACCGATGTTGAATTTCTTGATTTTGTTAAAAAAGGAAAAGAACATTGCTTCCGAGGCGATGTGTTTCAATTAGTACTTTCGCGTCGTTTTTCTCAGGAATTTAAAGGAGACGAATTCAATGTATATCGTACCTTACGTTCCATTAATCCATCTCCTTACTTATTTTTCTTTGATTATGGTGATTTCAAAATTTTTGGTAGTTCTCCAGAAGCGCAACTAATCGTTCAAAACGGTAAAGCTGAAATACATCCGATTGCAGGGACCTTTAAAAGAACAGGAGAAGATATTGATGATGCAAAAGCTGCCAAAGAATTAGCGAAAGACCCTAAAGAAAACAGTGAACACGTCATGCTTGTTGATTTAGCACGAAATGATTTAAGTCGAAATGGCTCTTCTGTGATAGTAGAAAAGAATCGAGAAATTCAATTTTATTCACATGTAATCCACTTAGTTTCAAAGGTGACTTGTACCATGAAAAAAGCTGCAAAGACATTTCGAGTAGTGGCTGATACATTTCCAGCTGGAACCTTGAGTGGAGCACCAAAACACAATGCATTAAAATTAATTGATCTTTATGAAACAACACAACGAAATGCTTATGGAGGTGCCATTGGTTATATGGACTTTGACGGTAATTTTAACCATGCAATTATTATCCGTTCTTTTTTAAGCAAAAACCATCTACTATATTATCAAGCAGGAGCTGGAATTGTAGCTGATTCAATTCCAGAGAGTGAATTACAAGAAGTGTATAATAAACTGGGGGCCTTAGACAAGGCTTTAACATTGGCTGAAAACATATAATATGGAAAAAGTATTTGTTATAGATAATTACGATTCATTCACATATAATTTGGTACACTACCTAGAAGAACTTGGATGTGAAGCGATAGTTAAACGCAATGATAGATTTAAATTAGATGAATTAGATGAATTTTCTCGTATTCTTCTTTCTCCTGGTCCAGGAATTCCTGATGAATCTGGATTATTGAAAGCTGCTATTGAGCGATATGCCCCCACAAAAAAAATCTTAGGAATTTGTCTAGGACAACAAGCTATTGGTGAAGTTTTTGGTGCTAAACTAATTAATCTTGAAAAAGTATATCATGGTATAGCAACCCCGGTTACTATTACTGAAGATGATTTACTTTTTAGGGACCTCCCAAAAACTTTTGAGATTGGTCGCTATCATTCTTGGGTCATAGAAACTCCTTTACCAAATGATTTAGTTGCTACTTCTTTTGATGAACAAGGACAACTAATGTCTTTACGACACAAAACATATCATGTCCGGGGAGTTCAATACCACCCGGAATCAATTCTTACCCCTAATGGAAAAAAAATATTAGAAAACTGGATTAATAGTTAATTATGAAAACTGTATTAAACCGACTTATTAACCACGAACAACTTAGCAAGGCAGAAGCAAGGCAAATCATCATAAATATTGCTGATAACCAATATAGTCCCTCACAAATTGCTTCTTTTCTTACAGTCTATATGATGAGAAGTATAAGTCTAGATGAGTTAGAGGGTTTTAGAACTGCACTCTTAGAATTATGCTTAGCTGTAGATCTAAGTGATTTTAATACTATAGACCTTTGCGGAACTGGCGGAGATGGAAAAGATACTTTTAACATATCAACTCTTTCGTCTTTTATTACAGCTGGTGCTGGAGTAAAGGTAACAAAACATGGAAATTACGGAGTATCCTCTGGCTGTGGATCTAGTAATGTAATGGAGGCCTTAGGAATTAAGTTTTCAAATAAAGCAGATTTTTTAAAACGTGCTATTGACAAAGCTGGTATTTGTGTATTACATGCTCCTTTATTTCATCCAGCTATGAAAAATGTTGCTCCTGTTCGTAAAGAATTGGGAGTTAAAACTTTTTTTAATATGTTAGGGCCACTAGTAAATCCAGCCTTTCCAAAAAACCAACTAACAGGTGTATTTAATTTAGAAATAGCACGTTTATATCACTATTTGTTCCAAAAAACTGATACAAATTTCACCATATTATATTCATTAGATGGATATGATGAAATATCTTTGACTGGATCAACTAAAGTTTTTAGTAACGATAGTGAAAGAGTTTTAACTCCCTCAGATTTTGGTGTTTTACCTCTAAGAGCTGAAGAAATTAAAGGAGGAGAAAGTATTGAATCTTCGGCAAGGATATTTATGAATGTCATTCAACATAAAGGGACCCAAGCACAAACAAATGTGGTTTGTGCCAATGCTGGGATGGCAATTGCAACGGCATTAAATCTATCGCCAATCGAAGGCTTTGAAAAAGCTAAAGAATCTCTTGCTTCTGGTGCAGCATTTAAAGCTTTAAAAACTTTACAAAAAATAAGTAATTAATGAATATTTTAGATCTTATTATTACTGATAAAAAAATAGAAGTTAATCAACGAAAAAGCCTTTTCTCGTCAGCCTATTGGGAATCCTCTCCTCTTTTTGAGAGAAAAACAAAATCATTGGCAAAATCTTTAAAAGCAAGTAATTCAGGTATTATCGCTGAACATAAAAGACGCTCTCCTTCTAAGCAAAATATTAATAGTAGCCTATCGGTTGAAAAGGTAGCTAAGGGCTACGAAAGTGCAGGGGTTTGTGGAATGTCTATATTAACCGATGGAAAGTATTTTGGAGGATCATTAGATGACCTAACAATTGCTAGAGCTGTTTCAGATTTTCCGTTATTACGCAAAGAGTTCATAATAGATGAGTACCAAATTATTGAAGCTAAGGCTTTTGGAGCCGACGCAATTCTCTTGATAGCAGCTATTTTATCACCTCAAGAGATTTTATCATTCTCAAAAACTGCTAAAAGTTTAGGTCTGGATGTTTTGTTAGAAGTGCATAATTTGAATGAATTAGAAAAATCTATCATGCCCAGCATTGATTTAATAGGCGTTAATAATCGCAACCTTAAAACTTTTAAAGTTTCCCTTGAAACAAGTCGATCTTTAGCTGAGGAAATTCCAGCTGAATTCGTAAAAGTTTCAGAAAGTGGTATAAGTGAGGTGGCTTCAATTAAAAAATTAAAAGCCATGGGATATAAAGGTTTTTTAGTTGGTGAAAATTTCATGAAAACTGACAATCCTGGTCTGGCAGCAAAAGATTTCATAAATCAATTAGACGTATGAAATTAAAAGTATGCGGTAAGAGAGAACGTGAAAATATTGAAGCTTTAGAAGGCTTAAAGCCAGATTATATGGGATTTATTTTTTGGGCACTCTCTTCCAGGTATGTTTCCAAAGAAACCCCTCCTCTTCCAACTCATATTAAAAAAGTAGGTGTTTTTGTAGATGCCTCGTTAGATTATATTCAGTCTATTGTTACTTCACACCATCTTCAAGCTGTTCAATTACACGGAATTGAAACAACCGAATATTGTGAACTTATTCAAAATTTAGGAGTTGAAGTTATTAAGGCCTTTTCTATTAAAGACGATTTTGATTTTTCTGTTTTAGAGGAATATGAAAACAATTGTAACTATTTTCTTTTTGACACAAAAGGAGCATTGCCTGGAGGAAATGGTGTTGGATTTGATTGGAATATTTTAAACCATTATCCTTCTGAAAAACCATTTTTTCTAAGTGGGGGTATTGGATTACAAGACATCTCAAAACTAAAAGCAATATTAAATACGTCGCTACCACTCTATGCTATTGATGTAAATAGTAAATTTGAGAGCGTTCCAGGAATAAAAAAAATTGATGTATTAAAACAATTTAAAAAAGAATTGTATGAATTATAATGTTGATGAAAAAGGATATTATGGAGATTTTGGGGGAGCCTTCATCCCCGAAATGTTATATCCTAATGTAGAAGAATTACGCAATAATTACTTAAAGATTGAGGCTGAACCTTTATTCAAAAAAGAATTTGATACTTTATTAAAAAACTATGTAGGACGACCTACACCACTATATTTTGCTAAACGACTATCAAAGCGTTACAATACTAAAATATACCTTAAAAGAGAGGACTTGTGTCATACAGGAGCCCACAAAGTAAATAATACCATTGGTCAAATTTTAGTTGCAAAACGTTTAGGGAAAACCCGGATTATTGCAGAAACTGGTGCAGGTCAACACGGAGTTGCAACAGCTACAGTATGTGCACTCATGGGAATTGAATGTATAGTTTATATGGGAGAATTAGATATTAAACGCCAAGCTCCTAATGTTGCTCGAATGAAAATGTTAGGTGCTGAAGTTCGCCCTGCTAAATCTGGAAGTAAAACACTAAAAGATGCAACTAATGAAGCCATAAGGGATTGGATTAACAATCCGATAAACACCCATTATATAATTGGCTCTGTAGTTGGACCCCATCCCTACCCTGATATGGTAGCTCGTTTTCAATCGGTAATTAGCCAAGAAATAAAATGGCAACTACAGGATCTAGAAGGTAGAGATTATCCTGATCATTTAATTGCATGTGTAGGTGGAGGAAGTAATGCTGCAGGACTTTATTATCATTATCTAAATGATCAGCGTGTAAATATTATTGCAGTTGAAGCGGCTGGGAAAGGAATTGACTCTGGCAAAAGTGCAGCAACCTCAGCTCTTGGAAAGGAAGGAATAATTCATGGAAGCAAAACTCTTTTAATGCAAACTTCAGACGGACAAATTACAGAGCCTTATTCAATTTCTGCAGGTTTAGACTATCCTGGTGTTGGGCCAATGCACGCAAATTTATTTAGAAGTAAACGAGCTGAATTCATTTCCATTCCAGATCAGGAAGCTATGGACTGGGGTCTTACTCTGTCACAAATGGAAGGAATTATTCCAGCTATAGAAACTGCACATGCTTTTGCTGCCCTGGATGTTCGTAAATTTGGCCCTGAAGAAATTATTGTGTTTAACTGTTCTGGTCGGGGAGATAAAGACCTAGATACTTATATTGATTATTTTAAATTATAATGAATCGAATCGATCAAAAATTCAGAGAAAACAAAAAATTACTGTCCATCTATTTTTCGGCAGGATTTCCTAACTTAGATGATACTGTTCCTATTCTCAAAAAATTACAGACAGCTGGCGTTGATATGGTTGAAATAGGCTTACCATTTTCAGACCCATTAGCTGATGGTCCGACCATTCAAGCAAGCTCTTCTCAAGCAATCCTTAATGGAATGACCACTGAAAAATTATTTTCACAATTAGAAGGAATTAGAAAACATATTAAAATTCCTTTAGTATTGATGGGCTATTTTAACCCAATGATGCAATATGGTATTGAAAAGTTTTGTTCTCGCTGTGAAACCATAGGTATTGATGGTATTATTATACCTGATCTTCCTGTAGATGTATATCATGAAAATTATAAAGCCTTATTTGATAAACATGGATTATATAATATGTTTTTAATAACTCCTCAAACTTCAGAGGCACGCATTAAATATATTGACAAAGTATCTAATGGATTTATTTATATGGTTTCTAGTGCAAGTGTAACTGGAGCTAAATCAACTTTTGGCAATACACAAACTGAATACTTTAAACGAATTGCAACCCTAAAACTGAAGACGCCAACAGTGATCGGTTTTGGAATTAGTAATCAGGAAACCTACAAAATTGCTTGTGATCAGTCTAGGGGGGCTATAATTGGATCGGCTTTCATTCAGTTTTTAGAAAAAGAAGGTGAGGAAAAAATTGGATCATTTATCAAGTCCATTCGCGGATAATAAAATGATCTAGCAGTCTTCATAAAGTTATGTAATTAACCATTGACAAAGAATTCGAGCAAACGGTAAATCCATAACAATTATGTTAAACACAAATTTCATGATCTTTGTATATTTCAAAAGAGAATAATAAATTACATAATGAAATCAATTGTTCTTGTCTTCGCCAAAACTCCAATTTTGGGAACTGTTAAAACTCGACTCGCTTTTGTTATAGGAAATAAAAAGGCTTTGTGGATATATAAAAAACTATTATATAAAACAGATTCGGAACTTAAAAAACTTTCTCAAGATGTTGTTGTTTTTTATCACGGTGAACCTTCAACGCTTTTCAAAAAAATATTTTTAGCTTTTCAAAAAAAAATACAATTAGGGGAAGATTTGGGAGAACGCATGCAAAGTGCATTTCAATGGGGTTTTGATAAAGGTTATGAAAAAATACTAATTATTGGAACTGATTTATGGGATCTTTCGAAACCCTTACTTGAAAATGCATTTAAGCAACTTGATTCAAATGATTATGTAATTGGTCCTGCTTCAGATGGAGGATACTACCTCTTGGGATGCAAAAAATTTACAAAACATTTATTTACAAAAAAAAAATGGGGTAGTCCTGAGGTTTATCATCAAACCGTGAAAGAATTAATGGGCAAATCTGTAGCAATTTTAGATAAAAAAAACGATATAGATATTCTTGAAGATTTAGAACAAAGTCATGAATTATATACTAAATTTAAAAATAAATTTAGTGAAAGAGAAAATTAAAATGAGTTTAGAGTTTTGTAAAACTAAAGAATACCGACAAACCACAGTATAAATTGTTTAAAGAAACGATTTTTTTGATGATAAAAAGGAGTACATTTTACTTCAATACTAACCTTCAACTTTTTTTGATAGAACATCAGAAACTCTTTCAGAAAGTCAGTAAAAAAATTTTGATTATCATCTTCAACTTATAATTACTATTAAGGAGAATATTGCAAATCTTAAAAAAACAATTTTTATGAATCCTACGCTAATACTCATAATTATATATTTAAATTTTACAGCTAGTTTACAAAAAAACGTACACCATAGGTGGAACAGTATGTTACAAGAATATGTAAGTGAAGATGGTCGAGTTAACTATAAAGGTTGGCTTGAGCAAAGAGATAATTTAAATGCCTATATAAAAACATTACAGCAGTTTCCCCCAAATGAATCTGACTCTAAAAATCATAAAATATCTTATTGGATAAATACCTACAATGCGTTAACTGTTCAGCTTATTTTGAAAAATTATCCTGTAAGCAGTATAAAAGACATCAAATCTCCGTGGGATATTGACAACTTTAAAATTGAAGAAAAACTGTATAGTCTTGGAGATATAGAACACAAAATACTTCGTAAAATGAAAGAACCACGAATTCATTTTGCTATTAATTGTGCCTCTAAATCATGTCCTAGATTATGGAATAAAGCCTTTCAAGAAAAACAATTAGAACAACAATTATCAGAAGCTACTGAACGATTTTTAAATGATTCTAGTAAGAATATAATTACTACAAAATATTTAAAATTATCTAAAATTTTCTTGTGGTTTGGAAAAGATTTTGGTTCAAGAAAAGAAAAACTTAAGTTTATTGAACATTATTCAGGAATTAGGATTGAAAATCCTAAAATAGCTTATTTATCTTATGACTGGAGCCTTAATCAATAAGCCGGAAATTTCAATAATAGTTCCTGTATTTAATGAAATTAATTTTATTAATGATTTTATTTTACATCTCAAAAGCACATGTCATACACCACAAGAAATAATTATTGTAGACGGAGGAAGCACTGATGGCACATGGCAATGGCTTGAAAGTTTAACGGATATTAGTGTTTTACAAACAAAAACTGGCAGAGCCAATCAAATGAATTTTGGAGCCAAAATTGCTAAAACTTCACTCCTTTATTTTGTTCACGTTGATAGTAAACTTCCTCAAAATTTTGATGTAGTCATATTAAGTTCTTATAAAAAAAAGAAAGTTGCTGGCTGCTTTAGATTAAAGTTTGATAAATCAAATTGGCTTTTAAAGTTAGCTGCAGCTGGGAGTAAATGGAATCATTTATTATGCCGAGGAGGCGATCAATCATTATTTATATCAAAAAATAAATTTGATATGTTAAATGGTTTTGACCCTCGATACAAAGTTTGTGAAGACATTGAATTTATTAAAAAGCTCTATAAAAACAAATGCTTCATTGTACTTCCACAAACACTTACAACTTCTTCAAGAAGGTTTTATGAAAATGGTATTATTTACCTTCTTTTTCACTTTGGAGTTTTACATTTCCTTCATTACTTAAGGGTTAAGCCAATGTTTTTAAATATATATTATTCTCGGTATGTGATTTAAAAAAACTTACTTTTGAATATTATCTTAATTTATCACACGAATGAAAAATCCTAATGTTGTCAAATGGTCATTAAAGTATGGTATAATGTCTGCTCTTGCTGGAATTTTATGCTGTGTTGCTCCTGCAATACTTTTTATGTTTGGATTGATGGGAGGAGTTGTAGCTATTTCTTTTGCTGATTTCTTCTACTCCGAAGATGGTACAATTGGAATGGGTTCGATTATACTAAGAATAATTGGATTTGGTATTGGGTGCATTGCCGTTTTTAAATTTCGTGAAAAACAAAATCAATGTTCCATCGATCCAAAAAGAAAAAAAATAAATTTAATACTACTTGTAATTTTACTTTTAATTTTTGGTGTAGTATTTTTCTTGGCAATGGATTCATGGTCAGCTTGGTACTTTGATGAATACATAGTTCCACAACAACAAATTGAACTAAATACTTAATGTCTTTTGAAGGAAATCGTATTGTTGTCATAATTCCTGCATTTAATGAAGAAAAATCTATTTCTAAGGTTATAAATGCAATACCAAATATTGTTGATGAGATCATAGTAATAAATAATGGATCTGATGATTCAACAGCCATAAAAGCTTCAATTTCAGGTGCTAAAGTAATTCGCGAGGACAGAAAAGGATATGGATATGCTTGTTTAAAAGGAATAGATTACCTTCATAAAAACCCACCAGATATTGTAGTGTTTTTAGATGGTGACTATTCTGATTATCCTGAAGATCTTGGTACAGTTATTAAACCGATTCTTGAAAAAAATGTACAGTTTGTAGTTGGGGCAAGAGTTAAATTTCTTCGTGAAAAAGGAGCCTTAACTCCTCAACAAATATTTGGAAACGCACTGGCTTGCTTTTTGATGAGATTGCTTTACAATGCAAATTTCACGGATTTAGGTCCCTTTAGAGCCATAACTTGGAAAAATCTATTAGCACTAGAGATGAGTGACAAAACTTATGGGTGGACTGTTGAAATGCAACTTAAAGTTTTACGTAGAAAAATAAAATATACTGAAGTGCCTGTTCGATACAGGAAAAGAATAGGATATTCCAAAGTTTCAGGAACAATAAAAGGAACGATTATGGCAGGTTATAAAATATTAACATGGATAGGTAAATTTTACTTTTCAAAATGGAAATAGATTTAAACCTTATAGAACGATACATATCCTACGGTATTTTTAGTGTCTATATTTTTTGCTTATTTATTATTTTTATTTACAGCCTAACACAACTGAATATGTTGCGATATTTTTTATTATATAAAAAAAACAAAAAAACAAATGCTTCGCATATAAATCAATTAAAAGAACTTCCAAAAGTAACTATTCAACTTCCGATTTATAACGAAATTTATGTTATTGAAAGGCTTATTCAATGCATCTCAGCTCTAGAATATCCTAAAGAAAAACTTCAAATTCAAGTATTAGACGATTCTACCGATGAATCCTTATCATTGACAAAAAAAATAATTTTAATACAGCAAGAGAAAGGGACTCCAATAGAACACGTAATCCGAAATACAAGAACAGGATTTAAGGCCGGAGCTTTAAAAGAAGGATTAAAAAGTGCAACAGGTGATCTTATTGCAATTTTTGATGCAGATTTCTTACCACATCCCAATTGGTTACTAGAAACAGTTCCTCATTTTTCAAACCCTAAAATTGGAGTAATTCAAACGCGCTGGGGACATCTAAATAGAGAGTATTCTATATTAACACAAGCACAAGGTTTCGCGCTAGATGCACATTTTCTTTTAGAACAAATTGGAAGAAATCAACAAAATCACTTTATAAACTTTAATGGAACTGCAGGAATCTGGAGAAAGAAATGTATTATTGACGCTGGTAATTGGGAAGGTGACACCCTTACTGAAGATTTAGACTTAAGCTTCAGAGCCCAACTAAAGCAATGGAAAATTTACTATTTAGACACTGTAGTAACTCCTGCGGAATTACCAATAACACTAAGTGCTATTCGGTCTCAACAATTTAGATGGAATAAAGGGGGGGCAGAAAATTTTAGGAAAATGATAGGACGGGTTATTAATTCTAAAAAGATCTCATTTTCCACTAAATTTAACGCGTTTTTTCACCTCCTCAATAGTAGTATGTTTTTATGTGTTTTGATCGCAGCTAGCCTTAGTGTACCGCTTTTATTTATAAAAGAAAGGTATGAAAATCTAAATTTTCTTTTTAATTTAAGTGGATTATTTATTGTAAGCACTCTAATCTTTTTTATATGTTATTGGTCTATTCATAAGTATTTGTTTGGTGGAGGAGTGAATTCATTTATAATTTACATAAAAAGGTTTTTTCTTTTTTATTGCTTGGCTATAGGGTTTGCTTTCCACAACACTATAGCAGTTCTTGAAGGGTATTTGGGTAAAAAAAGTGTCTTCATTCGGACCCCTAAATTTAATATCAGCAAACAAAAAAAGGGAATAAAAAATAATAAGTATACCCAAAAGAATAAATCAATTTATACTTTTATTGAACTTCTTTTTGCCTTATACTTCCTCTATGGAATGGTCAGTGCATTTACAGTTTCTCAAAAAGGTGATTTTGGATTATTTCCTTTTCATCTATTATTATTTATTGGGTTTAGCAGCATAACATACTATGGTATGAAACGAACTTAATATTACTATGAAAATAAAAAAACTCTTAACCCATGCAGTTCTACTCACAGTTATTTTGTATGGATTTTATTATTTAGAACATGAACTTAAAAGAGAAAATACACTTCCACTTCTAAGTATCTTTTCACTTCTTTTTATCTTACTTTGGTATTGGGCACAACATTTCAATTCTCTGACAAATATTTTTTTGCTAGGAGTTTTAAGTAGAGCTATTTTCATATTTCATATTCCAGAATTTTCTCAAGACTTTTATCGTTTTATTTGGGATGGATCCATTCAGTTATTAGGAGTTAACCCATACATCTATACCCCAGAAGTTTTGATCTCCTATATTTATTTCCCCAATGCACAGCTTTTATATGAGTCAATGGGCGATTTAAGTGCAGGGAACTTTTCCAACTATCCTCCATTAAGTCAGTACCTTTATCAAATAATGGGCTATTTTAATAAAGGAGATTTACTCTACCCTGTTTTGAGTTTGCGAATTATTTATTTTACAGGCGAAATCATTGTATTTTTTTTAGGAACTACTTTACTTAAAAAAATAAACCAAAATCCCGAACATATTCTTTGGTATTTCCTGAATCCACTTGTTATCATTGAAGGAATTGGGAACCTTCATGGTGAGGCTTTTATGATTTGCTTTACACTTGCCAGCATTCTATGTCTATTTGATAAAAAAGTTGTTTTTGGAGGCTTATTTATGGCACTTGCAATAGCGACAAAGCTACTACCTCTATTAATTGTACCCTTATTTTTTAGATTCCTTAATTTGAGGAAATTCATTTTTTTCATCCTATCTATTTTTATATTTTCACTCATTCTTTGGTATCCTTTCTGGCAAGAACAAATGATTTCTAATTATAGAGACACTATTAATCTTTGGTTTACTACTTTCGAATTCAATGGAAGTATTTATAATATAGTCCGCTCTATTGGCTACGAAGTTAAGGGCTATAATATTATTAGAAAATTAGGGAAAATAACTCCATTTATAACTTTGGGATTAGTATTTATCTTTACCTTTTTACGATCAAATAGAAATCTGAAGTCTGTTTTAAAAAGCATCCTTTTCTTACTAAGCTCTTACTTTTTTATTGCAACCACTGTTCACCCTTGGTATATTATTAATCTAGTTATTTTGGGTGTTTTAACAGGGTATGTCTATCCGATACTTTGGAGTTTAACTGTTTTTTGGAGTTATAGTGCCTATGGTTCAGAGGAATTTAAAGAAGATTTGATTTGGACCTTACCAGCATATCTTCTTGTATACACATGTTTCGTTTATGAAATAATAAAAGGAGCACTAGGGGAGCATCTTCAAAAAACCAACTTCTTTAGAGTTTAATTTTCTATAGTTTCCTCTGGGTAATTCTTTTTTAGTTAATCCTCCAAAGACTACTCTGTCAATTAAAATCACAGTAAGTCCGACTGCTGCAAAAAGCTTAACAATAATAGAGGGACTTATTGAATGAACTTCAATACCAACTTCTTTTTTAGTTTTACCATCAACATGACTAATAACAGTGATTTTATATGTCTTTTCAAAAACAAGCTGTCCTAGCTTTAATTGCTTCATCATTTCAGAGGTTACATTTTTATCCAAAACAACTTTATAAACCATTGGAATGGATATTGATTTATTTAATTTTTTACGCAATTCCTCATCATTAGTAAAAAAAAGTAGGCCAGTCATGGGGCGCCCCATCTCACCAATTGGGGGAACTTTTGTTTTAACAGCAGAACTAATTAGCTCCTGTACTGATTTACTTGTAACTCCAGATTGTGATGTAGCCACAAAACCTTTTGGCTTATTAAGTAATAAATATACAGGAGGGGTTTTTTGAATTCTTGAACCATCAAATTTAACTTCATCATTAGACTTTACCTGATATCCCATTTCAGTCATAACCTTACCATTAACATGAACAAGACCCATGGCTATATGTTCGTCAGCTTGTCTTCGTGAGCATAACCCTGCGTTTGAAAGAAACTTATTTAAACGCACAGTATCTCCCTTTTTTGGTGGGACTTTAGTAATTTTAATTTCAGTAGAATTATTATGAAATTTCATTTCGGTTAAATTTAGTGATGAATTTTAAAAAACTTTATGTATTAGGCTAATGCTTAATACTCCTACTAAAATCCATGCCTTGATTAAATTATGGAGCCAAAGGTACATTTTTTGATCGTTTGCTCGCCATAAGAATACTAAAACCAAAATCAAATATAAAGGACTAATTCCAAAATAGAAATGCATTAATCCCAAAGGATAACGAATTAAATAAAAATTTGGAATTAAACAACTCAATAAACACAAAGTAGTAATCCATTTTGTTAATTTATTGTCAAAGACTATAGGGAGTGTTTTATAGCGATGAACCCAATCGCCTTTTAAGTTTTCTAAATCTTTAATAATGTCTCGCGCAAGAATTAAAAAAAATAAATAGCCTGCATGATAAAAAACTAAAATATCAAAATTTTTAAAATACAGAGTAATTGCCCAAAATGGTAAAATCATCAATAAAGCAGAATATAAATTACTTAGCCAAAAAAGACGTTTAACGCGAAAACTATATATCCAAATTGCAAACATATATAACAGAAAAAATAATACAGCACGAAAAGAGACTATACTAGCAAATATAAAAGCCGTCATATTTAGTATTAAAAATAGTGCCAATTGAATTTGTTGTGATACTAAATGCTCTAGAATATATTTTTTTGGACGATTAATTTTATCCTTGGGGGCATCATAAAAATTATTAATGATATACCCTGCAGCTGTTGTGAGTGAGGATGCTAAAACAATACTGAAGAATTTTATATCAAAAAGTAAGGTCCACCAAGAAAGTTGTGGTGCTAAAATAAAGCGAGCTGTTAAGTATTGTGCAATAATTAATACAATAATATTGTATCCCCTCACAAGACTAAACAAGCTTATTAATTTTAAAAGGGAACGTTGCTGTTTATGTGTAAATAGCAAGCCCATTTCTTAAAAGTGATATACCACTTCAAGAGGATATGCCTTTAACGCTTTTTTAGCTTTTTCAAAGTCACGTGCAAAGCCTAACATAAAACCACCTCCCCCTGAACCGCAAAGCTTGAGATAATATTCATTAGATTCTATACCTTGTAACCATACATCATGAAAAGAATCAGGAATCATAGGTTGGAAATTTTGTAAAACCAAAGTCGATAATGACTTTATATTTTTAAATAATGATACCATATTCCCTTTTAGAAAATCTTCTACACATTCATCAGAATATTTAATAAACTTTTCACGCATCATGGTACTAAATGCCTCTTGCTTCATGTTCTCTTTAAAAATAGAGACCATGGGTGCTGTTTCTCCAGTCATTCCACTATCTAATAAAAAAACAGCTCCTCTTCCATTAATATGTTGCGAGGGAATTCCAGTAGTTTCAACATGTTCTTTTGATTTAATCAAAATAGGCAAACTTAAATAACTATTTAAAGGATCCAGACCAGAAGATTGTCCATGAAAAAAGGATTCCATTTTAGCAAAAATGGTCTTTAGATGTTGTAATTTATCTTTGGTCAGATTCTCTAATACTGTTATTTTATTAATGCCATACTGATCGTAAATAGCAGCCACAAGAGCACCACTACTGCCTACGCCATATCCCTGTGGAATACTGCTATCAAAATACATTTTTTTGGCCAAATCATGATCTAATTGTACCCAATTAAAGCAAACTAAAGCATCATCTAAGGTTTTTAAATATTCCGAGAAAGCAAGTAACTTATAATGAGAAGATTTATTTTCCAACGTACTTTTAGAGGGAATTTTTAAAGCACCTCTATAAAAATTATAAGGTATAGAAAGACCTTTAGAATCTTTGATAATTCCATATTCTCCAAAAAGTAAGATTTTAGCAAAAAATAAAGGCCCTTTCATGAATTTCAAAGTTACATTTTTTTAGCCCCTAACCCAACTTCATCATTAAGGTATTGTCCATTTTCACAAAAAAAAGCAAGCTCCTTATATATGAACTCAAGAATTACATCTTTATATTCTTTTGGGTAGAGTAAATGTATATTGGCTCCAGCATCTAAAGTAAAACACAATGGGATAGAAGTACTTTCTCTATATGTCCATACTTTTTGTATAACTGCCAACGTATTGGGTTGCATCAAAATAAAATAAGGTGATGAAGTCATCATCATAGCATGTAAGGACAGTGCTTCTAATTCTACAATACGAATAAAATCATCTAATTCTCCTGACTTCATTATAGAAAGTAGAGAAGACAAATGATTTGTTGCTTGTAGAAATCGATTTTCTGCAAATGGATTTGCATGCATTAAATCATGACCTGTAGTACTTGAAACTTGTTTGGTGTCTTTATCTATTAATAATATAGTATCCTGATAGGTTTTAAATACCGGATGTAATGATTCACCAAAAGGTGTAGCATATAAATCAGAGCTTGTGTTTTGTATCTCATTTGTTCCCCAAAGTGTTACGGGTCCTTGAATACTTCTAGAAGCACTCCCTGATCCCAAACGAGATAAAAAAGAAGCCTTTTGATAAAAATAAAGGCTTGTCATCTCGGGGAAAAGTTGTTGCTCCAAATCCATCAAGCATAGAGATAAAGCAGCCATTGATGAAGCCGAAGATGCTATTCCACTACTGTGAGGAAAAGAATTTTCGCTTTTAATTGATAAATGATAGTTCCCAATCCATGGAATATAAGAATGTATTCTTTCTAAAAAAATAACGATTTTTGGTTTAAAATCTTCTTTTTGAACGTTATGAAAATAAAAGTCAAAATCAGGGATTGATTTTGAATGAGGCGTAAAAACAACATTAGTATTTGTAAAACTATTTGAAAGAGTAAAACTTAAAGAAGGGTTTTTAGGTAATTGTTCTCCGTACTTACCCCAATACTTAACCAGTGCAATATTACTTGGTGCCTTCCAAGATGTTGTATGTAAAATTGGAGAAGTTTTTTTAGAAATAAATGATGTTATATCCATATCGTACAAAGATACAGTCTTAATCCTAATCGTTAATGAGAATTATTGGAAATGGTTTTTTTGTGTAGCATTACAATGTCATGAGACGTCAAAAGTCACAACTTATACTCGCCATTATTTTAGGAATTATACTATCGGTTGCAGTAGGATTTCTATCGAGTAAAGTTACCCAACCGGTAATTGCTTCTTGGTACGCTGGACTAACAAAACCTTTTTTCTCTCCACCAAACTGGTTATTTGCCCCAGTATGGACACTATTATATGTTTTAATGGGCTGGGCATCTGGACGTGTTTGATATTTTGGAAGAAGGCATCTCTGGGACAAAACTGCACTCTATCATTTTGGTGCACAACTTATATTTAATGGTCTTTGGTCATTAGTTTTCTTTGGATTAAAGAATCCCTTACTAGGACTTTTAGTGATAATAGTGCTCTTGATTCTTATAGAAAGGACTATTAAATGGTTTAGGGTCGTAGATAAATTATCT
>CAJQQG010000036.1 GCA_905480425.1 uncultured Flavobacteriaceae bacterium
ACCAAAAGTTTATTGAATTCAGTATAAATTCCTAAAGTATTATTAGAATCAAAAAGTAAATCTAAACCGAGTCCTGTTTTAAAATTAGTAGGAATAAAGTTTTTTTGATCGCCTATATCATATACAAGCCTTGGACCAATATTAGAAATATTAAAACCTGACCTAAAAATGGCATTATTAGTACCCAATTCAAATACATTACTTTGATAAAATCCAGTAATATCAACTCCTAAAGAGTTTGCCGAAGAGGTGTCTGCATCGGTTACAATTTTTAGATCTGAACGAATATATCGCCCTGCTACTGCCATTGAAAAAGTTTTACTGAGTTTAAGTGCGTATGATAAATCTAATGTTAATTCTGTGGGGCGTTCTAAACCCTGATCTATAATTGAGCCACCAATAAATTCATTAAATTGAATATCACCTAAACTAAAATACTTAAGACTAGTAGCCCAAGAACTTCTTTCATTTAAACGGGTGAAATAAGTAATGTTTCCAAGAAAAATATCATCTACTAGTTTACTTAAATAAGGAGTATAACTAAAACCAAGTGCTTTTTCAGAAGAAATAAAGGCGTATTTAGCTGGATTCCATTGTTGCGAGTAAGCATCTGCAGGAGTTGCTACTCCTAAATCTCCCATTCCAGCAGCCCTTGCATCTGGTGCAATTAACAAGAAAGGTACACCTGTCGTAATGACACGACTCAAATCTTGCCCCAAGCAAATAAAGTGACCTACGAAAAAGATCATCACAATTTGAGCAATATTTTTTTTTAAATTTACCACACAATTAAAACGATGAAACCTTGAAAATGTTATTGTAAGGATAGAAAAAAATAAATTCTTTAATTAACATACAATAAATAGCACTTTAATGCGTTAAATAAATAGATTTCGAAGGTGTTGAAATTTTTTATTAAATCATTCAAAAATCTGCAATTGATTATTTGTATATTGCAGTAGGTTATAAAAACAATATTGAACTATATGAAAGTGAGTAATTTAAAACAACTCTTAGCCGCATTTTTCACAGTGCTCTTAATCATTAGCTGTGGTGGGAATAATGCTTCTCGTGGAACCGGATGGGACATTAATTCAAAAAAAGGAGGATTTCAATATAATACCGAGTTCGACGAACAAGAAACTGGGCCAGGTCTCGTTTTTATTGAAGGAGGAACTTTTACTAAAGGACAAGTTCAAGATGATGTAATGCATGATTGGAATAACACTCCCAATAAGCAACATGTTATGTCTTTCTATATTGATGAAACAGAAGTAACCAATGTAATGTATTTGGAATACTTAGACTGGTTAGAGATTGTGTTTCCAACTCAAGAAGAGCAATATAGACAAATCTATGAAGGAGCTTTACCCGATACACTTGTATGGAGAGAAAGATTAGGTTATGTTGAAGAATTAACAACTAATTATTTACGCCACCCTGCGTATGCTGAATATCCAGTTGTAGGTGTAAACTGGTTACAAGCTGTTCAATATGCTGAATGGAGAACAGATCGAGTAAATGAACGTATTTTAGAGCGTGAAGCATACGTCCAAAAAGATGTACGCTATAATGACATTAACGCTAATAGTACCTTTACAACTGCAGCTTATCTTAAGCGTCCAGAAACCGTTTACGGCGGCAAAATGGACAGTTTAGCTGGTAAAAGTGCAAATTCAAAACAAAGTGACACCATTAAAGTTTATGCAGGTGTTGAAAAAGGAATAATGTTACCTTCTTATAGACTTCCTACTGAAACAGAATGGGAATATGCTGCATTAGCTCTTGTGGGAGACAGAGAATACAATACTTACAGGGGGAAGAAAAAATATCCCTGGTCTGGTGAATACACGCGTTCCGAAGACAGAAGAACAGAAGGAGATCAGTTGGCGAACTTTAAACTTGGTAAAGGTGATTATGGTGGAATTTCAGGATGGTCTGATGATGGGGCTGATATCACAATTCAAGTAAAACAATACCCTCCAAATGATTTCGGTATTTATGACATGGCAGGGAATGTTTCTGAATGGGTAGCTGATGTTTATCGTCCAATAGTAGATGATGAGGCTAGTGATTTTAACTATTATCGTGGAAATGTCTATTTAAAAAATGTAATTGGTGATGATGGAAAAGCATCTACAATTTCACCAGATGAATTAGTGTTTGACACTCTTCCAAATGGAAGAGTACTTTTAAAAAGACTTCCGGGTCAGTTGGACCAAATGCCAATTGATGAAGAAGAAACATTTTTACGCCAAAATTTTTCAGAAAGTGATAATAGAAATTATAGAGATGGTGACGTAGAATCATCTAGAAGTTTTTCAAACGGAAAATCAGAAGACGATGGTTCCAGACCTGAAACTAACTTAATGTATAACGCTCCGATTAATGCAAAAGTTTCTACTGATGAAGATGGAAATATTTCAAGAACAGTTGACAGTAAGTCAAACAGAACTACCCTCATTACGGATGAAGTGAGAGTTTTTAAGGGAGGGTCCTGGAAAGATAGAGCATATTGGCTTGATCCTGCTCAAAGAAGATATCTACCTCAATACATAGCTACTGATCACATTGGATTCAGATGTGCAATGTCACGCGTGGGCTCCAAAAGCTCTCAAAAAAAGAGTGCCAAACACAAAAGGCAGGGATAATAATTAAAAAACAGCATCTTATTTCATAAGATGCTTTTTTGTTTTATGCAGCTACAAAATATCTACCAAAACTACTTAAGTTCATCTGGAATATCAACTGATACTCGATCACTAAAAAAAGGAGAACTCTTTTTTGCTCTTCATGGTGAAAAATTTAATGGCAATAAATTTGCGGAAAAAGCAATTTCTATAGGAGCTATTAAAGTAATTGTTGATGATCAAAACATAGCATTACTAGGAACAAAAGTAATTGTTGTTAAAAATACCCTCAAAACACTTCAGAAACTAGCCAATTTCCACAGAACCAAACTTAAAACACCCATTATTGCAATAACAGGAAGTAATGGAAAAACATCAACAAAGGAACTTGTAAGAGAAGTATTATCTCAAAAGTATTCTGTTCTGGCAACAGAGGGTAATTTAAATAACCACATTGGAGTTCCATTGACTTTACTGAAATTAAAAGAACACCACGAACTTGCCATTATAGAAATGGGTGCAAATCATTTAAAAGAGATTGAATTACTTTGTAATATTACTCAGCCTAACTGGGGTTATATTACAAACTTTGGGAAAGCACACCTTGAAGGCTTTGGCAGTATTCAAGGGGTTGTAAAAGGAAAATCAGAGCTCTATGAGCATTTAATTGATCGAAAACAAAAGATTCTTATTAATGGGGATGATCACAAGCAGATTATCCAAACAAACAACTACCCTACCACCAGCTTTGGAATTGGAGGTAAAAATAATTTTCAAATTCTTCCCCAAGAAAATAAGAATAAAACCCTACAGCTAAATTTTAAAGAAACTGCTTTTATAAGTCCACTTTACGGAACTTATAACTTAAACAATATTGCGGCTGCCATTTCATTTGGTTATTTATTTGAAGTATCGCTTGAAGAAATCAAAAAAGCAATTAATACCTATCAATCTACAAACTTTCGTTCACAACAAATTAAAATAAAAGATTCACTTGTTATATTGGATGCGTACAATGCAAATCCTTCTAGCATGGGACTTGCATTAGAGGCATTTAAAACTATTGCAACCTCTAATAGTTGTATTATTTTAGGGGATATGCTAGAATTGGGTAACACATCTAAAAAAGAACACGAAGCAATTATCGTTCAATGTCTTGATAATAAAACACAAAACATACATTTAATTGGTCCACATTTTTTAAATACGACTAGTCTAGATTCAACAATCACAAAACATAATGACCTCAAAACTTTTTTGAAATTTATTGAATCAAATCCGTTAAAATTTGATAAAATTCTAATTAAAGGATCAAGATCGATTAGGCTTGAAGACATCATACCTTATCTAGAATCTAGCTTATAGAAAAAAAATATGCGAAAATTAATTTTGTTTGGAATAAGTCTAATTTTATATAGCTGCCAGAACAACGATGAAAAATGCGGGCAAATTATTCAAAAAGCTATTAACAACTCCATTTATTATTTTATTATTCAAACTGATAATGATTCTAATAATAATTATTATGATGAAAACTCACCGGGAATTCCAGATGATGGTATAAGACAGGGGTCAGTTTCAGAAGAAATTTATAATTCATTTAAAATAGGAGATGAATATTGTTCTGAAATATAAATACTAATCTGACGTTACACCGTCAATGATTTCTGCAACCACTTCAGGGTTCAATAATGTAGAAGTATCTCCAAGGTTAGAAATATCTTTACTAGCAACTTTCCTTAAAATTCTTCGCATTATTTTACCTGACCTAGTTTTGGGTAATCCGTTTACAATTTGAACTTCATCTGGTTTTGCAATAGGTCCAATAATTTTTCTAACAGTACCTTTAATTTCTTCAATTAAAACTTGATCTGAAATACCTT
>CAJQQG010000037.1 GCA_905480425.1 uncultured Flavobacteriaceae bacterium
AATGGAAACAAGTACAAAGCGCTTACTGTCACTTGACATATTACGAGGATTAACCATCATTTTAATGATTATTGTAAATGACCCTGGTTCTTGGAGTCACGTATATGCTCCCTTACTTCACGTTGAATGGAACGGAATTACCCCAACGGATTATGTCTTTCCTACCTTTCTTTTTATCGTTGGAGTTTCAATTGTTCTATCATTAAATAAACAGACTGAAAAAGGAAAAAGTCGTTTAGAATTAACTAAAAAAATAGTCCTTAGATCAATTAAAATATACCTAGTAGGAATATTTTTATGGTTATGGCCTAGTTTTAATTTTGAGGGAATTCGATGGGTAGGTGTTTTGCCTAGAATTGCATTTGTGTTTTTAGCTTGTAGTTTACTATATCTATATACTTCACGTAAAATTCAACTTTATATTGGTGCTTCGATTATTTTGGGATATTGGATTATAATGGCATATATACCTGTTCCTGGAATTGGATTTCCTGATCTTTCAGTTCCAGAGAAGAATTGGGCGCATTATCTAGATAGAATGCTATTGCCGGGAAGACTTTGGAAATATACTTGGGATCCAGAAGGTCTTTTAAGTACACTTCCTGCAATTGGAAGTGGTCTCATTGGAATGTGTGCGGGATATGTTTTATTGAAAAAAGACATCTTAGAAAATCGTTTAAATCAACTATTTTTTATTGGATTTTTATTACTAATCGCAGGAGATGTTATGCAATGGTTTCTCCCGCTTAATAAAAATCTATGGAGTTCTTCTTTTACCCTATTTATGGGAGGAATAGGAATGATTTCACTTGCTGCTTTTAGTTATTATTTTGATGTAAAACAAAGCCGTTATACGTTTAAATTTGCACAAGTCTTTGGTGTAAATTCAATATTTGCATACACGATGTCCAGTCTTCTTACCGTTATTTTCTATAGTTCAAAATGGTTTGGATTTGCTTTAAATGAAGAATTTATGAGTCTTTGGGAATCAATTGGTCTTCCACTTAAATTAGGCTCATTAATCTATGCGTTAGGTTATGTGTTTATAATATGGATACCTACTTATTATCTTTTTAAAAAGAAGGTTTATATAAAACTATAGGAATATAAAAAAAGAATCGACCTAAAAAAAGGCCGATTCCAAACAAAAATAAATAACAATTCCTATTAACTAATTTTAATTAGCTTTTTTGGTTGTGGAAGCGCTTCTTCAAGTTTAAGTAACTTAATAAGTAATACGCCTTCATTGTAAGTAGCTTCAATAGAAGAAACGTCTACACTTTCCGGAATCGTAAAAGATCTTCTAAAACTATTATAACTGAATTCGTGACGTGTAAATGTTTCTTTTTCTGAAGTATTATCTTCTTTATTAGAAGAAGAAGAAATGGAAAGTATCCCATCTTCTATTTCAATTTCAAAGTCTTCTTTTTTGTTTCCTGGAGCAGCCAACTCAATCAAGAATTGGGTATCCTGTTCAATAATATTTACCGCAGGGGTGGTTGATGAAATTGACGAAGTTCTAACTCTCCTGTCTTGATTAAAAAGTTCATCTACTAGCGATGGGAAAAATGGGTTTTGTTTTCTGATTAAATTCATAATTTATTTATTTAGGTTAACAATTTTATCTGTTACTCCTAATGCAAAATTAAGACCATTTAATAATTTTGACATAGTGGCAGTTTATTATTAAATTTAACTGCCACTATGTCATTTAACTAATAGCTTCCTGAACTTTATCTGCTGCTTCTTGAAAAGCAGTGGCAGAGAGAACGTTCAAACCTGAAGAATCAATAAGCTTTTTGGCGATGTCAGCATTGGTTCCTTGTAAACGTACGATGATCGGAACATTAATGGCATCTCCCAAGTTTTTGTAGGCATCTACGATTCCTTGTGCAACTCTGTCACAGCGAACAATACCGCCAAAAATATTAATTAAAATTGCTTTAACTGCGGGATCTTTCAATATCAACCGAAAAGCAATTTCAACTCTTGCGGCATCAGCAGTACCTCCAACATCAAGGAAGTTTGCAGGGTCACCTCCTGCTTGTTTAATTAAATCCATTGTTGCCATAGCCAGGCCAGCACCATTTACCATGCAACCAACATTCCCTTCAAGATCAACATAATTTAAGCCCACTTCGCGCGCCTCAACTTCTATTGGGTTTTCTTCACTTAAATCACGCATTGCCTCAAAATCTTTATGACGAAACAAACTATTATCATCTAGGGTCACTTTTGCATCTACCGCGATGATTCGATCGTCAGAAGTTTTCAACACAGGATTAATCTCAAACAAAGAAGCATCAGAACCTTCATAGGCTCTATAAAGTGCAGTTACAAATTTAGTCATGTCCTTAAAGGCAGCCCCAGAAAGACCTAAATTAAAGGCAACCTTTCGCGCTTGAAAAGGAAGCAACCCTAGAGCAGGATCAATTTCTTCCGTAAAAATCAAATGAGGAGTAGATTCGGCAACAGCTTCAATATCCATTCCTCCTTCAGTAGAGTACATGATCATATTTCTTCCACTTGCACGGTTTAATAAAACTGACATATAAAACTCACTGGGCTCAGAAGCACCTGGATAGTATACATCTTCAGTAACCAATACTTGACTGACTTTTTTTCCCTCTGGCGGGGTTTGAGGAGTTATCAATTGCATCCCTATAATATCTCCAGCGATGGTCTCTAATTCAGCAAGATTTTTTGCTAATTTAACACCTCCACCCTTTCCTCTACCTCCAGCATGAATTTGAGCTTTTACTACATGCCAAGGGGAACCCGTAGTTTCTGTTAATTTCTTTCCAGCTTCAACTGCTTCTGCTGGGGTTTTAGCTACTATTCCGCGTTGAATTGTTACGCCAAAACCAGCTAAAACTTCTTTTCCTTGATATTCGTGTAAATTCATATGTCATTTCTAAATTCAGTTGCAAAAATAGATAAACCCAAACGTTATTGGTACTTCCTCACAAAAATATTTTGTTATACTTATAACATTCTGTTGGAATAATATATTGTTTAATGTTTTCTTTTGTCCATTTTAAATTCCGTAGTATTTTTGAGGATATTATAAAATAAAATGAACGATTCTATATTACGATCTATTGCAGAAAAACAAGAAAATCCAGTTTATGTTTATGATGCCGAAAAGATTCAACAACAATATAACCGCCTGCAAAATGCATTTAAGGGCGTAGAAAAACTTCAAGTTAATTATGCTTGTAAAGCACTTTCTAATATTTCTATTTTAGCGTTCATGAAAGAAATGGGAGCTGGTCTTGATACAGTATCTATTCAAGAAGTAAAACTAGGAATTGAAGCCGGGTTTGCACCTAGTGACATTATATATACCCCAAATGGTGTTTCCCTCAAGGAAATTGAAAAAGCTGCTGATATGGGTGTACAAATTAATATTGATAGCCTTTCAATTCTTGAGCAATTTGGAACTAAACACCCTTCCGTGCCAGTTTGTATTAGAATCAATCCTCATGTTATGGCGGGAGGAAATAGCAATATTTCTGTGGGCCATATCGATTCTAAATTTGGGATTTCTATTCATCAAATTCCACATGTTCTCAGGATTGTTGAAAATACAAACATGCACATAAATGGAGTGCATATGCATACTGGAAGTGATATATTAGATATTGAAGTGTTTTTATATGCCTCAGAAATTTTATTTCAAACTGCTTTAAAGTTTAAAAATCTAGAATTTCTAGATTTTGGTAGTGGATTTAAAGTACCCTATAAAGAAGGAGATGTTGAAACCAATATTGAAGAACTCGGTGATAAACTCACAGAACGATTTCACCAATTTTGCAAAACCTATGGAAGTGAAATAAAATTAGCATTTGAGCCAGGAAAATTTCTAGTTAGCCAGGCGGGATACTTTTTAGTAAAAGTAAATGCAATAAAACAAACTACATCAAACGTATTTGCTCAAGTAGACTCTGGCTTTAATCACTTAATCAGGCCCATGCTTTATGGCTCTCACCATGAAATAATAAATATTTCTAATCCCGAAGGAAAAGAGCGCTTTTATAATGTTGTTGGGTACATCTGTGAAACGGATACCTTTGGAAGCAACCGTAAAATAGCTGAAATTTCAGAAGGAGATATTCTAGCTTTTAAGAATGCTGGCGCTTATTGTTTTTCGATGACTAGTAATTACAATTCGCGATTTAGACCCGCCGAAATCTTATGGTATAATGATAACGCCCATATTATCAGAAAAAGAGAAACCTTAAAAGATTTAATACACAATCAGGTACTCCTCAACTTTAAGGAAAAAGTAGAGGCATAAAAAACAGACTCTTAGAATCGTTTATAGGAACTGATCTACTTTTAGGTAGGCGTCAATGACTGCTTGTTCGCCCAATATATCAGAGCGGCTGTTGCCATGTTCCATGCCTAAAATTCCATCAAAATCTCTAGAGTGAATGTATTTAAAAATATTAGTGTAATTGATTTCCCCGGTAGTGGGCTCATTTCTTCCTGGATTATCTCCAATTTGGAAATAACCAATCTCATCCCAGCACTTTTCTATATTTGGAATTAAATTCCCTTCTTGAATTTGTTGGTGATAAATGTCAAATAAAATTTTACAGGAGGGAGAATCTACAGTTTTACAAATTTCATAAGCCTGTGGACTCTCAGATAAAAAAAGTCCTGGGTGATTTCTAAAATTTAAAGGCTCTAGTACCATCACGATTCCATGAGGTTCCAATAAATCGGAAGCCTGCTTTAAACTTTC
>CAJQQG010000038.1 GCA_905480425.1 uncultured Flavobacteriaceae bacterium
TGAGGAATCCAAAAAGTAAATGAATGGGGTGGAGTTTTGTTTTAAAGAACAGTGGTTCAAGAAAAACGGTGATAATAGGAAAAGTAAACATGGATAACATCCCAACGGCGACACCACTCCACTGTAAAGCAAAAAAATAAGTGACCCAATGAAGGGTGAGTAAGGTCCCGCTATAAATTATAGTGTATCTGTTTTTTGCAAATCCTATTCTAATCTTCTCTTTTTTCATATAACAATACGCCCCTAAAACAAGGAAGGCAACAATGGCTCTAGACCAAATAATCAATGGAGGCGGAAGAGGGATAAAACGACCCAGGGGTCCAGATGTGCTAATGCATAACATCCCTAAATTGAGAATAAGAATGTTATAAAGATGAAGATTTTTCATTCTTAAAAGTTGGTTTCAAAGTACTAAAATCCATAAATAACCCGATATAAAAAAATAGGATTCTTGTTAATCGAAATGAGAGAGAAAAGGTATTTTTCATTATTAAATATTTCAATCTATTGAATTTCAATGGTCACATCTTATTTTTTTGTTTGGCTTTATCGGGGATTAATAAAAATATTTTTTATAACATTAACCTTAAAGGCATTAAATTTAAAATAGTTTAAATAAAAAAAATCCTAAAAATTTGTTTTTGACAAAAGCAATGTTACTTTTGTTGTGATTTAAATTATTATGAATACAACTTTCTTTTACTACAACAATTTTTACTACTTCTATTTGGAAGCAGACAGGACTTTATAGTATTTAGAATATAATATAAAAAAAAAGTCCTGATAAATCAGGACTTTTTTTTTGGAAAAAATGAAAGAAAACACAAACGTAGCGATTCAAGGAGTCAAAGGATCTTTCCACCATGCGGTTGCAAATAGTTACTATGGGAAGAATTTGTCTTTGATGGAATGCGAAACTTTTGATGCGACCGTTGATTTGCTGATGGACAATTCTGCTGATCAGGCTGTGATGGCAATAGAAAACTCTATTGCAGGATCTATTATCCCTAATTACGCATTGATTGATCAAAACGATCTTCAGATCGTGGGCGAGTATTCACTTAGTATCCATCATAATTTGATGGCCCTCCCGAGACAAACTTTTACTGATCTTAAGGAAGTGCACTCACATCCTATGGCTTTGTTGCAGTGTAAAGGTTTTTTCAAAGACTATCCGCACATTCGCCTGGTAGAAGCAGAAGATACGGCCGATGAAGCCCGACGTATATCAGAGCATAAGATTTCTGGAATAGCGGCAATTGCTAGCAAAGAAGCAGCAAGCTTATATGCCCTAGAAGTATTAGCTCCTTCCATTCAAACCATTAAAAATAATGTAACTCGTTTTGTGATTATTCAGAAAAAAGGAGGTTTAGTTTCTCAAAAAAACATCAATAAAGCGGCTATAAAATTCACCTTAGATCATCAACGTGGAAGTTTGGCTGCAGTCTTAAATGTTATGAGCGATTGTCAGCTCAATCTCACCAAAATTCAATCTTTACCTGTGATTGAAACCCCTGGGAAATATGCTTTTTTCGTAGATGTAACTTTTGATGAATTCGAATTTTACGATAAGGCACGAAAGTTAATTACCATTATGGCATCACAATTTAAAATTTTAGGCGAATACGCCCAACACATAAGATGATAGCAACTGCAAAGCGTTTAGAAAGTGTTCAGGAATACTATTTTTCCCGTAAGTTGCGAGAAGTATCCCAGATGATTCAACAAGGACATCCTGTAATCAATATGGGTATTGGAAGTCCCGATTTGGAACCCCATCCGGAAGTAGTCAATGCCTTGTCCATAGCAATGGAACATCCCAGAGCGAACATGTATCAAAGCTATCAAGGGCTTCCAGAATTACGCTCAGCGATTGCTGATTTTTACCAAAACCATTACCAGGTTACTTTAGATCCTAATGCAGAGGTACTTCCTTTGATGGGCTCAAAAGAGGGGATCATGCATATTTCGATGACTTTTTTAAATAAAGGGGATCAGGTATTGTTTCCTAATCCTGGATATCCCACCTATGCTGCGGTTACTAAACTTGTGGAAGCAGAGCCTGTATTGTATAATTTAACAGCTGCTAACCATTGGCAACCTGATTTTGAGGCCCTGGAAGCGCTGGACACTTCTCGAGTAAAAATCATGTGGATTAATTATCCCCACATGCCAACGGGCTCAGAAGCTCAAGCAGAAACCTTTGACCGATTAATCGCTTGGGCGAAAGCACGTAATATTTTATTAGTAAATGACAATCCTTACAGTTTTGTTTTGACTCAAAAACCACAAAGTATTTTATCTCGCCCCGGAGCGACGGAAGTTGCTGTAGAGTTAAATTCATTAAGTAAATCATTTAACATGGCAGGCTGGCGTGTGGGTATGTTATGTGGGAAAGCAGAAATAATACAAGCCGTTTTAAAAGTAAAAAGCAATATGGATTCTGGAATGTTTTTTGGAATTCAACAAGGTGCAATCGCTGCTTTGAATGTAGACGTTTCATGGTTTGAAAGTCTGAATACTATTTACAGGAAACGCCGAAAGTTGGTTGAGAAATTAGCCACAAAATTAGGAGCTAAATTTGACACGAAAAGTGTTGGTCTTTTCGTTTGGGCAAAGTTGCCAAAAGGAGTGGTAGATTCTGAAACGTTTATCGATAAAATTTTACAGAAGCAAAATGTTTTTATCACACCAGGAACTATTTTTGGAAGTCAAGGGGAGGGATATATTCGATTTTCATTGTGCGTTCCAGAAGCCACAATTGAAGAAGCAATAAAACGTTTTGAATCATGAAAATAGGTGTAATCGGTTTGGGTCTAATTGGCGGTTCTTTTGCTTTAGCAGCAAAAAAATTCAATGTTGGGGCAAGTCTTTATGGACAAGATAATAATCCAAAACACATGGAGGAAGCATTGAATTTAAGAATTATAGACCATCCTCTTGAGGTTGATAATTATGCCTCTATGGACGTTATTTTAATGGCGATTCCCGTAGATGCATGTCTTACTTTGGCACTTTCCCTTTTGGATCAGATTAATGATAATGCTTTATTAATAGATGTCGGGTCAACGAAATCCGCTATATGTAAGCATATAGAATTACACCCCAAACGCAATCAATTTTTAGCAACACATCCAATTGCAGGAACAGAATTTTCTGGTCCTTCTGCTGCTTTTGCAGAATTATTTATGGAACAAGCTCAGATTTTGTGTGAAACCTATAAAACGCGCCCTGATCTTCTGGAATGGGCGGTTCAGTGGTTTAGGAATATGAATATGGAAATACATGAGATGGACGCCGAAGCACATGACAAGCATATTGCTTATGTCTCTCATCTATCCCATATTTCCTCATTTATGTTAGGAAAGACTGTAATTGAAAAAGAAAAAGATGAACGTGCTATTTTTAAAATGGCGGGGAGTGGATTTGCCTCTACTGTTCGACTGGCAAAAAGTTCACCTGATATGTGGACCCCTATTTTCAAACAGAATAAAGAAAATATACTAGAGGTTTTAAAAGAATACATCTCCAATTTGGAACATTTTGAACTTCTTTTAGAGTCTGATGATTATGATCAACTTTTCAAACAACTAAAAAACACCAATACAATTAAAACTATTTTGGCAGGAATCAACGAAAAAAACATAACCAAACAATAATTTAAATCATGGAAAACAAAAAAGAAATGCGTCAATGGTTAACCGATTTTGGCTTAGACCATCCCTTAGTGATCGGCGGACCTTGTAGTGCAGAAACCGAAGAGCAAGTATTGAAAATTGCTCACGAATTGAAAGAAACCGATGTAACGGTTTATCGCGCTGGAATCTGGAAGCCGAGAACACGCCCCGGAATGTTTGAAGGAGTGGGTGCTATTGGTTTAGGATGGTTAAAAAAAGTAAAAGAACAAACTGGCTTATTGACGGCTACTGAGGTGGCAAATAAAGACCATGTAAAATTAGCTCTAGATAATGATGTCGATATTTTGTGGATAGGTGCTCGTTCCACGGTTAGTCCGTTCATAATGCAAGAAATTGCAGATGCATTGGAAGGAACAGATAAAATTGTTTTGGTAAAAAATCCAGTAAACCCTGATTTGGCTTTATGGCTTGGAGGTGTTGAGCGTTTATATACAGCAAACATCAAAAAGTTAGGTTTAATTCACCGTGGATTTTCAACCTATGAAAAAACAAAATACCGTAATATCCCTGAATGGCAAATTGCGATTGAAGTAAAAAATAAATTTCCTGATTTACCGATGATTTGTGACCCTTCTCATATTGGAGGGAAACGAGATTTGATTTTAGATATTTCTCAAACTGCATTAGACTTAAATTTTGATGGCTTGATGATTGAATCTCACTGTGATCCAGACAATGCTTGGAGTGACGCGGCGCAACAAGTAACTCCCAAGCGCTTGGTCGAAATAATGAAGGATTTAAAAGTTCGGAAGAAAACAAACGAAGAAGAAGCATATCTTCATTCTTTAAATAATTTAAGAGCTCAGATTGATGTTGTAGATCAAACACTTTTAGATACCTTGGGAAAACGAATGAAAACTGCTGTAGAAATAGGTACTCTTAAAAGAGATAACAATGTTGCAGTTCTTCAAAATAAACGCTGGAATGAGATTCTGGGTAAAATGATTTTAGAGGGACAGGAACGTAATCTTTCTGAAGAATTTATTTTAAGAGTGTTTAAAGCGATTCACCAAGAGTCAATTAATCAACAAGAAAAGATTATCAATTCATAAAGAATTAAAAAGAATACATTCTTAAAATCAAATTTAATTATGGATTTACTTCAATTAATGCGAAAGGCAAGAATCTTGTTGGAGCCCCATTGGGTTTTGGCCATAGGAGTTTGTTTGTTCTATGCTTTGGTAGTAGCCCTTCCTTCCGAACTCAATAGCTACGGTGAGATGGTAAGTTTTTTACTGGCAGGGCCCCTTCAATTAGGCTTGTGTTTTTTCTTTTTGAATTTGGTTAAAGGTGAAGAAATACGTTTTGAACTTTTATTTGAAGGATTTAAACCTTTAGGCACCGTATTGTTATCCTATACTATTATCACCTTACTTACGCTTGTTGGAATGGTTTTGCTAATTATTCCCGGGATCATGGTAGCTTTAGGTTTTTCTATGACCTATTATATAATTGTTGATGATCCAGACATTTCTTTTCAATACGCTTTAGAAAAAAGCTGGAAGCTAACCGATGGCAATAAAATTGAATTATTGGAACTAAACTTGCGTTTTATCCCATGGTATCTTTTAGGTTTATTGTGTCTTATTGTGGGCGTTTTTGCTGTTATTCCTTGGCACAATACTACCCTTGCGCTATACTATCAGGATTTAAAGGAGCGACAAATAC
>CAJQQG010000039.1 GCA_905480425.1 uncultured Flavobacteriaceae bacterium
GTCTTATTTCTATTATTTTTCCCACTATTTGTAACGGCACAACAAGAACCCTTTTTGACCAGTTTCAGGTATCAAATGAACTTAATAAACCCGGCCTATGCAGGAGCTGAATCACAAAACATGGTTGCCATTAGTTCAAGGAATCAGTGGAATGCTGTTGAAAATTCTCCAAAAAATCAAATTATTACCTTTTCTTCTCAAAGAAAAAATAATGTAGGATTAGGAGTATCAATAGGCTCTAGTAAATTTTTTGTTGAGAGAAATACATCTACCTATATTGACTTTTCATATCGCTTAAGTATAACGCAAAACACTAACCTATTTTTAGGACTAAAAGGGGGCGCTACCTTTTATAAAGCAGACTTATTAGGACTCAATAGTTCAGGTTCGGGAATTGATCCTGCACAAGGCTTGTTTTCACGAGTAAACCCCAACCTCGGAGTAGGTGCCTTGCTTCAGTCGGAATCCTTTTGGTTATCACTATCGATACCACGTCTTTTTTCAGTTTCAAATGAAATAGATTTTTCTGCAACCTCAACTGATAAAGTGCACTCTTATATTGCCACTGGTGCAATTTTTAAGTTAAATGATTTTTTAAGTATTAAACCAAGTATACTTATTCGTTCAGTTGAAGATCTAAAAGCAACTTCAGAGTTTTTAGGAATGGTAGGATTTAAACAATTTTTAGATATAGGGATTTCCTATAGAACCAATAATGCTATGGGGATTATAAGTTTTATTAAAATTAAAGACTTCTTAGATGTTGGGTATGCCTATGAAACATCAGTAGGATCTGCTATGTCAAATTTAGGTGTGAAAACACATGAATTAACCCTTAGGTTTAGATTAGAAAATTCCGGAAGTGCAGCCCAGGCTGAAGTATCAACTCCTGAAGAGTAACAGGACTAGTTATTTACTTCACTATCACAAGAACATTTTTTTCGCTTCATCTGAAGGGCTCTGCTTAAAGGAACTTTAAATGATTTTCCATTCACTTTATTACAAGTTTCTCTGAGTTCTTGACATGGTATTACATAATAACATTTTTGCCCAGGTTTATTACATAGATAAACAAAGTCTTCATTGGTTTCTTCACTTGATAAAGGACTTGTAAATGAAGAACTTATAAAAAAAGAGGCTGCGATAAAAAGAAAAGAAAATCTAAACATTTACATAAAATTAATTACACTATAAATTTAGTTTAAAAATCTATTAATTAGCGTTTTAACTTAAAAAATTTACTTAATTATATCAATATCATTAGTAAAGAAAGTGCAATTCCACCAAGGGTAAAGTAAATCGCTTTTCTAAAAATATCTGTTTGCGGTAGAAACATCCAATACGAAGAAAACACAAAAAAAAGTAACGCAATACCAAAAAATACATTTAAAAAATAAAGAGGTGTTGACGAAGTCGCTTTATGCATTTTTTCAATCATACCCAATATTTTTGGAGGTTGCATTTGAATGTACTTAAGTTTTCCTGTAGTTTTATTGTATTCTACATTTTTCACACCACGCCCCGGTGGAGGCAATTCTTTTAAATTTTTTTCAATGACTTTTTCAATAAAAACCTCTTTTTTAAAATACTCTTTATCTCTAAACGTAAGAGTTATTCCACTTAATGCATACATAAACATAATACCCGTTAAAAAGAACCCTAAATAGCGGTGGTAGACTCTTACTTTATTACTTATTTCTCGATTATTAAGTGCCATTTTTTGGTGTTAGAGAGTGAAGTCGAATTTAATTTAGGCAAAAAAACAAAAAATAGTTTTAAAACTAAAACTTAAGCAGTAAAGTTGACTGAATCATTAATTTGTCTTAAGGTATTCGGCTTTAATTATTTTAGCAGTTTGATGCTCACCATTATGGTTCCACCCAGGCGGGTAGAAAATATATTTTAATTTATTTAAAAGTCCAGGAGCTCTATAAACATCTTTGCTTAAATTAATTATTTCACCAAAATATACATCAACAAAACTTCCTGATTTTATCGAGCGAGTCACACCATATTCAATTTTCATATCAAGGTCTTCTTCTTGGTAGGTCCCAAAAATACGATCCCAAATGTTTAATAAATTAGAGTAATTGGTATCAATGTATAGGGGATTTTTAGCATGATGTACCCGGTGATGTGAAGGGGTAAGAATAAATTTATTTAAAAATCCAAAACGTGCATCTTTTATTAAGTTTTCGCCAACATGAATAAAGGCTCCATAAGTACCATCTATAAACATAATCGCAAAGAGCATAACTGGGTTTACGCCTAAAATCATACAAATGGAAGTGCGAATAAAATCAGCATAAGGAGCTTCTAAGAAAAAATGCGCATGAGTAACACTTAAATTCATTTCTTCAGGAGAATGGTGTGTAGCGTGTAAGCACCATAATAAACGAACTTTATGTGCTAAAAAATGATATATAAAATGAGCAAATTCCCAAATTATATAGCCATAAATAAACCAATACCAGGTACTAGAGGTCTCAACTAGAGCAAAAGGTTGGAAAAGACCAATACAAAGAGTTACCATTCCAATAGCAATAAAACGTCCTATAACTCTATTGAAAAGATAAATTAAGAAAATTACTTTATAGACTTTAGTTTGAGGCTTTTTATAAATAAAACCTAAACTTAATTCTAAAAATAAAAGTAAGGGGATGATGGGAATAATTAGAGCAACAATTCCTTCATAAGTTAAAAACTTTTCAATTTCATTATTTTGAAGAATTGTTAAAAATTGATTAACCCCAAAAAATCCAACAATTTCGTTCCAAAAACTTTCTAAAAACCCCATTTTTATTAAATATTTTAAAAAGATAAAGATTTAATTAAACCTTTCCCAATCAAAAGAGTCTACATATTTATTACAATCAAATTAATACGATAGTTTATCTTTAATTTCAAGAAAGAATTTGTGTATTTTTGCAAAAAATTACACAACAAACAATTGTTTGCCATTTTCAAAAATCAAAATCATTTTAATTAATAAAGAATGTCAGAAAAAAGCACATTAAAAAATAGTAGGAAATGGATTTTGATAGTCCTTGGGTTTGTTATCCTTTATGGGTCTTATAAAATATCTCAAACCATTGCAAATAGTAGGCCTTCAAAAAACAGGGAATTTAAAGTTGTTACTAAAGAGGTGTATACACGTAAAGTCACCAATGGTTCTTATCAAGTTCAAATACCTTCTAACGGAGTTCTTAATGCATACAAGCGTGTAAGTTTAACTTCAAGAGTTCAAGGAGTAATGCAAACTATTAAACCATTATTTAAAGTAGGTCAGAATTATAAGAAAGGTCAAACGTTAGTTCAAATTGATGCTTCAGATTTTAATGCAAATGTTATTGCTCAGCGTGCTTCTTTATATAATTTAATCACCTCTGTACTTCCAGATTTACAATTAGATTTTCCAGTTGCACATTCAAATTGGAGAATATTTCTTCAAAACTTTGAATTAAAAAAGCCAGTTCCAGCACTTCCTTTAATGGAAGAAAATGTAAGACTCTTTGTCTCAGGGCGCGGAATTATATCTTCTTATTATTCGCTTCAGAACTTAGAGCAAAACTTAAAATTTTATTCAATCAAGGCTCCTTTTGATGGCGTTTTGGTAGCTGCAAAGATAACTGAGGGCTCTTTACTTAGACCTGGACAAGAATTAGGTGAATTTATAGCTCCCGGTAATTACGAGTTAATGGTAGCTCTCCCAAAATCATATGTAGATAATGTAGAAGTGGGTGCAAAAGTTTCTTTGAAATCTGTTGATGCTGATCAGAACTATCAGGGAGTCATTAAACGTATAAATGCGCAAGTAAATATACAAACACAGTCTGTTGCGGTATATATCCAAGTTAAAAATTCAAAATTAAAAGAAGGAATGTTTTTAGAGGCTCAAATAGAAGCTAAAGAATTTGATAATGTTTTTGCAATCAATAGAGGATTACTTAATGGAGACCAACAACTTTATGTTGTTGTGGCTAATAAACTTGAACTCAAAAGAGTAGTTCCCCTTCATTTTACAGAAACATTAGCCATTGTAAGTGGATTAGAAAATTCAGATGAAATAGTTGCTCAGCCCTTGATTGGAGCTTTTGTTGGAATGGAAGTACTTCCTTCGGTTATTACTCCATCAAAATAAGCTAACATGAGGAAAATAATTGATTATTTCATAAAGTACCATGTGGCAGTTAATATTGTCATTTTAGCCTTTTTATTATTTGGACTTTTAGGGGTTACGTCATTAAAGTCATCTTATTTCCCACTTGCAGAATCACATACGGTTCAAATAGCGGTAACTTATCCTGGCGCATCTCCATTTGAAATTGAAGAAGGTGTAATTCTAAAAATAGAAGATAACTTAAAAGGGTTAATAGGCGTTGAACGTGTTACCTCAATATCAAGAGAAAATTCAGGTTCTATAACGGTGGAGGTTGAAAAAGAACGGGACATTAATTTCATGTTATTGGAAGTTAAAAATGCCGTAGATAGAGTGCCTAGTTACCCAATTGGAATGGAGCCCCTGGTAGTTTCAAAGCAAGAACAAATTAGATCAACCATAAACTTTTCTTTAACAGGAGATAATATCTCTCTTATTGAACTTAAAGAAATTGGCCGTCAAATCGAAAACGATTTGCGTGCAATAAATGGAATATCTCAAATTAGCGTTTCAGGATATCCACAAGAAGAAATTGAAATTGCAGTTAATGAGAGTCAACTTTTAGCTTATGGCTTGAGCTTTTCATCCATTGCACTATCTATTGCTAAATCTAATATTATTGTAACGGGTGGACAGGTTAAAACCATTGCTGAGGAATTTTTGATTCGTGCAAACAACAAATTTTATTATGCCGATGAACTTGCTAATATTGAAGTACTTTCAAAACCTGATGGAACTAGGGTTTTATTAAAAGATGTTGCTCAGGTAAGTGATCGATTTTCTGAAACACCAAATAGAATATATGTAGGTAATGATATTTCAGTAAATATTAGTGTAAACTCCACCAATTCAGAAGATGTGATTACTGCCGCTGCCTCTGTTAGAGATTATATTGAAGAGTATAATGAAATCAATGATAACTTTACACTAACGGTACTGAATGATCAATCGGTTACTCTTACAGAACGGAATAAATTACTGATTGAAAACATTTTTCAAGGAATGCTTTTAGTTTTATTATTTCTCTCTATTTTCTTAAATTCAAGGCTTGCTTTTTGGGTAGCGTTCGGACTTCCAGTTTCATTTTTAGGTATGTTTATTTTTGCTCCTATGTTTGGAGTGACTATAAATGTTCTGTCAACCTTTGGAATGATAATCGTTATAGGAATCCTAGTAGATGATGGAATTGTAATTGCAGAGAATATTTACCAGCATTATGAAAGAGGAAAAAGTCCTTATCGTGCAGCTGTAGATGGTGTTTTAGAGGTTCTTCCCCCTGTAGTCTCTGCAATTATAACAACCATATTAGCTTTTTCGTTATTTTTATTTTTAGACGGAAGAATTGGAGAATTTTTTAGTGAGGTTTCTGTAGTAGTTATTCTGACTTTGTTGATTTCATTAATAGAAGCACTAATAATATTACCTGCACATTTAGCAAATTCCAAGGCCTTAATTAAGAAGAAAAGTGAACCCAAAACACTCATAGCAAAAGGTTTTTCGAAGTTAAGAAAGATTAACAAACTAGGAGATTCATTGATGCAATCTTTAAGGGATAACATCTACCAACCCACTTTAAAATTTTCACTGAATAATAGATTTTTGGTGCTTACGGTTTTTGTTGCATTTTTTAGTATAACGATTGGCTCTTTTGGAGGGGGTATTATTAGGACTTCTTTTTTTCCATCTATCGCAAGTGATCGTATATCAATAAGTTTGGTAATGCCCAATGGAACGAATGAGAGGATAACAGATTCTATTATTAGCTTAATTCAAACTAAAGCAAAAATTGTAGATAAGGAATTTTCTGAAATGTATTTAAAAGGAACTGAAAATACACTTTTTGTAAATACTATTAAAACACTTGGAAATGGTGCTTCAAGAGCTAATCTAACGATTAACCTTTTGCCAGGTGAGCAACGTCCGGATGTGATTCGAGCAGATATGATCTCCTCAAGGTTATCAGAATTAGTAGGCCCTTTAATAGGTGTAGAAAGCGTTATATATGGTTCTGGTTCTAATTTTGGAGGAAAACCTATTTCAGTTTCTTTATTATCGAATAATATTGACGAATTAAAACAGGCTAAAAATGAACTTAAAAAGGTATTAGAATCTAACGCACTATTAAAAGATATTGAAGACAATGACCCTGCAGGAATTAAAGAGATTACAATTCAATTAAAAGATAATGCATATTCTTTAGGTCTAGATTTACAATATATAATGAGTAGAGTGAGAGCTGGATTTTTCGGAGTACAAGCTCAACGTTTTCAGAGAGGACAGGATGAAATTAGGGTTTGGGTTCGATACAAAAAAGAAGACAGATCCTCTATTACCCAATTAGAAGACATGAAAATTGATCTTCCAAATGGTCAGTTTATTGCCCTTAAAGAAATTGCAACCTACACTATTAGAAGAGGTGATGTTTTGATCAATCACCTTGATGGAAGAAGAGAAATACAAGTATCAGCAAATCTTAAAAACTCAAAAGAATCTTCTGCAACAGACATAATGGCTGACATCCGATCTAATATTATGGCTAAAATACAAGAAAAATATCCTTCTGTAAGCGCTTCCTATGAAGGACAAAATAGAGAAGCTACCAAGCTTTTGAATTCATTAGCAGGTGCGGGAATACCTATCTTGATTTTAATCTATATGACCATTGCATTTACCTTTAGGAGTTTTTCTCAGCCTATTTTACTGTTCTTATTAATTCCAATTAGCCTTATTGGAGTAGCTTGGGGTCACTGGATTCACGATTTCCCCGTGAATATACTATCCTTATTAGGTATTATTGCACTTATAGGAATTATGGTTAATGATGGTCTGGTTCTTATTGGAAAGTTTAATAATAATTTAAGAAACGGCTTTTCTTTTCAAGAAGGTCTTCTTAATGCTGGAAACTCTCGATTTAGAGCAATATTTTTAACCTCTGCCACAACAGTAGCGGGTCTAACACCGTTGATTTTAGAAAAAAGTAGACAGGCACAATTTTTAAAACCTATGGCCATCAGTGTTTCTTATGGGATTGCTTTTGCAACCATATTAACACTTATAGTCTTGCCTATTTTTCTTTCATTAAATAATCAGTTAAAGGTTACCGTTAAATGGTTGATTTCAGGTGAATATCCTTCAAGAGAATCGGTTGAGAGTTCCATAAAAGAAATTATAGAAGAAAAGAAAATTACAGAAGGAGAAGAAGAAACTCTAAAATCAATATAGTCATGAGATCATTATTAGCAGGAGTTTTCATTATTTTAAGTATACTTATTTCACCTCTCTATGGACAAAAAACCTTATCAAAAGAAGATGCTTTGGCTATCGCTTTAGAAAAGAATTTTGGAATTCAGATTTCTAAAAATAATGTAGAAATTATAAAAAATAATTCAAGCCTTTTAAATTCAGGTTATCTTCCTTCCATTTCGATTTCAGGAGGGTCAAATTTTATAGATTCAGATTCTGAAATTGCTTTTCCAGGACAAGTTTTAGAAGACGGTTCCCCAAGAACTAATTTAAATTTAAATGATCAGGAAAGTCAGCGTTATAATGCAGGTGTAAATTTGAATTACACACTTTTTGACGGTTTAGGGAGAAGATTTACTTACAAAATATTAAAAGAACAGTTTGCATTAAGTGAATTACAATTACGCGAAACAATTGAAACTACTATACTACAACTTTACAGTGTTTATTTTAATGTAGCTCAATTAAAGGAATCTACTGAAATTTTCAAACAAGCTCTGGCTGTTTCAATAGAGCGTCAACGAAGAGCAGAAAGTGCTTTCAGTTATGGCCAGTCAAATAAACTTGCTGTTCTGAATGCTCAAGTTGATGTAACCAATGATAGTATAAGTTTACTTCAAATCAACCAACAATTAGATAATGCCAGGCGCGATTTAAACTTACTTTTGAATGAACCAATGGATCAACAATTTCAGGTTGAAACTATTGTAAATTTCATACCTGAAATTCAAATTGATAAAGCTATTCAAACAGCTACACAATTCAATGTAAACTTATTACAAGAAAGGCAAAATTCACAAATCAATGCCTATGATATTAAAGTGAGCCAATCTGGATATTTACCTGTTATAGGGCTTGTAGGGTCATATGGCTGGAATTTAAATCAAAGCCCTGCTTCGGCATTTTTCCCGGGCACAAACAACAATTCCTATTCTATGAGTTTGGGCGCTAATCTTAGTTGGAATTTATTTGACGGGCGTGCTTTAACGCGTGTTAAAAATTCAAAAATCACCTTAGATAGCCAAAAAATACGCTTAGAAGAAACAAAACTTAGGTTTGAACGTGATCTGTCAAATGCGTTGCAAACCTATAAAAATGCTTTAAAAATTTATACCATTCAAGAAAAACAAGTGGAAACAGGAACCTATAATTTTGAACGTTCAGAAGCACAATATAAATTAGGGTCTATTACTTCAATAGAATTTCGCCAAGCACAAGTTAATTTGCGGAATGCTAAAAATCAGTGGACCTTATCAAAATATGAGGCAAAATTAGCAGAGTTAAGTGTCCTACAGTTATGCGGGCAACTCTTAAATATTTCATTATAAATAGGCCGAATATTTTTTAATTAAATAATATTCTTAACAGGGTATTCTTTATTTTGAGTCAATTAATATCGAAAACGAATAATTTCTTGGTAAAACCTCTAGAAACTATTCTAATCCATCTATTTATTTTATAGTTTTGTAAAAATTTAAATAAGGTATTATGGCATTTGATATTGACATGATTAAGCTAGTCTACAGCCGTCTTTCTGAGCGTGTAGCAGAAGCAAGAAAACTTACAGGACGTTCTTTAACGGCAACTGAAAAAATTCTATATTCTCACCTTTGGGAATCTGAAGAAAAAAGACCTTTTTCACGTGGAGCAGATTATGTGGATTTTGCTCCCGATAGAATTGCCTGTCAAGATGCAACTGCACAAATGGCTCTATTGCAGTTTATGCAATCTGGAAAGTCTAAAGTTGCGGTTCCTACAACCGTTCATTGCGATCACTTAATTCAAGCAAAAGAAGGTGCTGCCTTAGATTTAAAATCTGCAAACTCAACTTCTGCAGAGGTTTTTAATTTTTTAGAATCGGTTTCTGATAAATATGGAATTGGTTTTTGGAAGCCAGGTGCTGGAATTATTCACCAAGTTGTATTAGAAAATTATGCCTTTCCTGGAGGAATGATGATTGGAACTGATTCTCATACCGTAAATGCTGGTGGACTTGGAATGGTTGCCATTGGAGTAGGTGGTGCAGACGCAGTAGATGTAATGGCTGATATGGCTTGGGAATTAAAATTTCCTAAATTAATTGGTGTCAAATTAACTGGAAAACTAAACGGCTGGACCGCACCTAAAGATGTAATTTTAAAAGTGGCGGGAATTCTAACTGTTAAGGGAGGAACGGGAGCTATAATCGAATATTTTGGAGAAGGTGCTGAGTCTATGTCTTGTACCGGAAAAGGGACAATTTGTAATATGGGTGCTGAGGTTGGCGCAACCACCTCCACTTTCGGATATGATGATTCTATGGAGCGTTATCTCAGGGCAACTGGAAGAGATGATGTTGCAGACGCTGCCAATGAAGTTAAAGAACATTTAACTGCAGATCCAGAAGTATATAAAAATCCAGAAAATTATTTTGATGAAATAATTTTAATTGATTTAGATACTTTAACACCCCATATTAATGGCCCTTTTACTCCAGATCTAGCAACACCTGTTTTAGAAATGAGAACAGTAGCTAAAGAAAATGGATGGCCTTTAAAGGTTGAGTGGGGATTAATTGGTTCATGCACTAACTCTTCATATGAAGATTTAGCTCGAGCTGCTTCCATTGCGAAACAAGCCGTTGAGAAAAAATTAGTTACCAAAGCAGAATTTGGAATTAATCCTGGTTCTGAACAGGTACGTTTTACTGCAGAGAGAGATGGACTTTTATCAATTTTTGAAGATTTAGATGCTAAAATTTTCACCAATGCTTGTGGTCCATGTATTGGACAATGGGCTCGTGAAGGTGCAGATAAACAAGAGCGCAACTCTATCATTCACTCTTTTAATCGTAACTTTTCTAAACGTGCTGATGGAAATCCAAATACTCATGCCTTTGTAGCTTCCCCAGAAATGGTCGCTGCAGTTGCTATTTCTGGACGTTTGGATTTCAACCCTATGACAGATTCGTTAATTAATCAAGACGGTGAAGAGGTTCGATTAGATCCGCCAACAGGAGTTGAATTGCCTCCTTTAGGATTTGATGTTAAAGAAAATGGATATCTGGCACCTCAAGAAAATGGTTCTTCTGTAAGTGTAGTTGTAAAAGAAAATTCAGAACGTCTACAACTATTGTCTCCATTCCAACCTTGGGATAATGAAAATTTAATGGGTGCTAAATTATTGATAAAAGCAAAAGGGAAATGTACTACTGACCATATCTCTATGGCAGGTCCTTGGCTTCGTTTCAGAGGTCATTTAGATAACATTTCAAATAACTGTTTAATTGGAGCGGTTAATGCATTTAATGAAAAGACAAACTTTGTCAAAAATCAACTCTCAGGTGAATACGGTGGGGTGCCTGATGTGCAACGTCAATATAAAGCTGCTGGTATTGAAACTTTAGTGGTCGGGGATCACAATTATGGCGAAGGTTCTTCTCGTGAGCACGCAGCCATGGAGCCACGTCACCTTGGTGTAAAAGTAGTATTGGTAAAATCGTTTGCTCGTATTCATGAAACAAACCTGAAGAAACAAGGAATGTTAGGTATTACATTTGCATCAGAAGCCGATTTTGATTTAATCCAAGAAGACGATACGTTTAACTTTACTGATCTTAACGTCTTTTCCCCTGGTAAACAACTTAATGTTGAAGTAATCCATGCTAATGGTTCAAAAGATACTATTCTAGCAAATCACACATATAATAGACAACAAATTCAGTGGTTTAAAGAAGGTTCTGCCCTGAATTTGATCAAAAAAGAAAACGCAGCCTAATATTAGGGCGCCTATTTTTAAAGATTAATCCAGTAGGTAAGTTTGAGATTTATAGAGCGAAATACAGGGCTAAACTGATCAGCAGCATAACTATCATTATAGACGAAATAAAGGTCTGATAGCGGGGCAAACCTCCATTGTAATCTAGAGTTTATTCCGAAATCATCAATTTGATTACTATATTGTATGAGAGTAGACCAAAATAAATTTCGATTTAAAGTAACTTGTATTTTTGGGCTAATTAATAATAATTTAGCTGTGGGATAGGGGTTTGGTAGTATAATTTTATTGTAGTCCCATAATAGACTTAAGATTACTTTAGGTTGAAACCTAAACTGGGTTGTTCCTTGGTACGAAAAACGTGTTCCATTAAAGAAAGTTCCATAAGAAAAAGTTGAAGTAAAATTAAAAGCATTAGCTAGAGGTGATTGATAACTTATGCTCCAGTTACCAAAATCATATCCTGTTTGTCCAGGTAAGGGCTCTCCATTTTCACTCCTGCTAGGATCAAAAGGACTTGATAAATACACAAACTGTTTTTTAAATTCTATTCCTAATTGTGATTGTTTTTTAAATTCCAATTCGTATTCAAATGAAAAAAAATGATCTGTCTTTTTATAGTCTAAGTTTTTTTGAAACCACATAAGGTTTAATAACCTAAAGCTATGAGAGTTAATTTTTTTATTATTTGGGTAAAAAGTCCTACTAGCGCTAGTACCTGATTTAAATATACCAGTACGTGGAATAAAGCCTAAATCTGAGGTAAAATCATCATCAACGTATACCCAGTCTGAACTGAATCTCCAAATCCGAGTATTGTAAATTAAGTTTGCTTGGCTTGAAAGGTTTCCTTTAGTGTCATTTGGTTGAAATGATTTATGGGTAAAAAATTTACCAATCCACTTGTTATTAGTTGAGTTTAAATTATAATCCATTCCAACTACTCTATTATATCGATTCTCTTCTTTTGTAAAACTATAATCTTTAAATGTTTGTCGATTAACCATAAATAGACCAATTTGTGATTGTCCAAACACTTTTCTTTGAACGGCTAACATCGAATTATTATTTGATGCGATTCCTTTATAAATATCTTCTTGATTTTGAATATTAAGGACCCCAATACGCCAGTTTTGATTTAATTTGCCACTAAGTCTAATGCCTCCAAGAATATCATTTCTACTACTAGTCCCAGTTGAATCTTTTGCAATTCCAATACGTCTAGAAAAGAAAGGTATTGCGTCTCTTCTACTTCCAAAGCTTTCAAACAGATCTCGATTGTCTATAAAAAACTGTCTTTTTTCTGGTAGTGATATTTCAAACCGAGTAAGGTTAGTGATAATATTGTCAACTTCCACATTTGAAAAATCTGGATTTAAAGTTATATCTAGATTAAGCCCGTTTCCAACAGGAATTTTCATATCTCCTCCAAATAATATTTTTTTTTGTGAAGTAGTTTCACTATAATCCTTTGAAACCAATCCGTTTGTATAAGGAATTAAATAAAGCGGAGTATTACTAGAGGGTAAGGGTTCTTCAAAAAGGAGCTCTCCATAGTATCCAATATTTATCGGAAATTGATTTTGAGGTACTTTTGTCCAGATACTCCTTTCATTAGTCTGAAGGTCAAATCGGTATGTTTGAAAGCCCCATTTTTGACTTCCCTCAGGATATTTAATAGAACTAAAAGGAATAGCCATTTCAATGGTAAATTTATCTTTTTCACGTACGCTTTCTGACTGCCATTTTATATCCCATGTAAGACTAAAACCATTTATATCTGATCCTCTTTCAGAAATTAATCCTTCACGTTGCACACCAAAGGCACTTACCCCAAATAAAAAGGCGTTTTGTCCATCTCTAAAGGTGTCAAACAAAATGGTAACATTGTCGTTTGTAAGGGCACTAAAATCTCTTTTTAAGGAACTAACAATAAAATTTTTGTCGATGGCAAGTGCTTCAATTCCAATTAATAAGTGTGTATCATTAAAAAGAATTTTAACGGATGTTTTATTGATTGATTTTAGAGAATCTGTTGGGAATAATTGCCAAAAATTTTCTGCACTATTAGCCTTTAACCATATGTCTTCGCTAAGCTTTCCGTCTAGTATTATTTTTTCTTCAACTTTTTTTACTAGTAGAGACCGCTTTGTGTTTTGAGCATTAACAACCATTAATGACAAAACAAGGAAAAAGGTAAGAAAAAACTTTAAGCGTTTTAATTCATAAAAACTAACATACTTTAAAGAGTATTCTTCCAATTATAATTATTTTAATTCCAACCTTTTGACATTTTTTTCATCATTTAGTTTAATATTAAGTAAAATAAAGTTTTATGAATTAAAACTTTAAGTGTCTAATGGTTTCACTATTATTGATGAGTTGTTTTAAGGCACTAATTCCAATTTCAATATGTCTTTTGTCAAATAATGTAGAATTTACCTCATCTTTTTCTTTAGACTTCACTCCTTCAGGAACCATGGGTTGATCACTAACTAAAAGCAAGGCTCCTGTAGGAATTTGATTAAAAAATCCTACAGTAAATAAGGTTGCAGTTTCCATGTCAATGGCATAAGCCCTAATGGCTTGTAGGTAATCTTTAAATTCGGCATCGTGTTCCCACACCCTTCTGTTTGTTGTATAAACAGTACCAGTCCAGTAATTCAATTCATTTTCTCTAAGTGTCCTTGAAATTACCTTTTGAAGCGCGAAAGAGGGCATTGCAGGAACTTCTGGAGCAAAATAATCATCTGAAGTACCATCCCCTCTAATGGCACCAATCGGCAAAATTAAATCTCCAATTTCATTTCTCTTTTTTAGGCCTCCACATTTTCCAAGAAATAAGACTGCTTCAGGATTAATTGCAATCAATAAGTCCATTATCAGTGCTGCATTAGGACTTCCAATACCAAAATTTATAATGGTAATATTTTCAGCAGTTGAAGACCCCATCATACTACTTTCTCCTTCAATGGCAGAATTCATAATTTCAGAAAATTGTATAACGTATTTCTGAAAATTTGTAAGCAATATATAATCTCCAAATGAGTCCAGAGATTTCCCTGTATAGCGACTTAGCCAATCTTTTACTATTTTCTCTTTAGTATCCATAAGGTTATTTTTTTAAATAAATATTTTATAGTAATTAATTACTTTTTTTAAATATATTCTTCTATGAATAGTTCATAATTAAGTACCCTTCCAAGTTAGTTAAAGAAGAATTTAAAAGGTCAAGAGTTGCTCAAAAAAACCACCGATTTTTTTTTCACTGTCAACAAAATGGATTTCTAATATCCAGCTTCTAGAATCCCCCTTTTGATTAAGTGCTCTCATATCAACATGATTTTCTGGATGTATATAATTTGTTTTAAGTTCTTTTTCTAAACTTTCGTGGGGAAAATGTCCTATGAGATGACCAGCTATTTCTCCTCCAAATTCCCATTCATATTTTTTAGCTAATTCATGAGTATAAGCGTAAAGTTCAGCTCCTGTAATTTGTTTTTTAGAATCAAAGTATTCTTTTCCCTCCCACCATGCTTTCTCAATATCTTGGCTAAGTTTAGTTTTCAGAGGATCATTCCCTATGACATAGGTTCGACCAAAATCAGCCTCCCATTCTTCGAATACAGGACCAAAATCAATAAATAAAATGTCATCTTTTTGGAGAGTAAGATTCTCCGGATTTTCATTATAAGGTTTTAAGGTGTTTTTCCCTGCTCTAACAATTCTTTTATGCCAATAAAGTTTTATGCCGAATAATTCAAAGGCTAGATTGTAAATTTCAGTATTTATGTTTTTTTCAGTTTTACCAGGGATTATTAGCCCTCTTTTTTCAATTTCCTGAAAAAGAAAGATTGCTTTTTTTTCTGCTTCAATTAGCTTTTTTGTAGAAGAATTCATTCATCTAAGTTATTATAAATACATTTATAAAGAATAATTCAAATAAACATGGAACTTTCACTGTATCAAATTGATGCCTTTACAGATCATCTTTTTTCAGGTAATCCTGCATGTGTAGTTCCTTTAACTAAAATGCTACCTGATGCTCTTTTATTGAAAATTGCACAGGAAAATGCTGTTGCAGAAACCGCCTTTTTTTTAATTAAAGATCAAAAAATCTTTTTGAGATGGTTCACACCAGAAGTCGAAATGGACCTCTGTGGTCATGCTACTCTGGCAACAGCTCATTGTCTTAAAACCATTTTACAGTTTTCAGAAAATATTTTTAAATTTGAAACCTTAAGCGGGATTTTAGTTGTTGAATTTAAGGATGGTTTATACCATCTTAATTTTCCTTCTCGAATGCCAAAAAAGTTTAAACTTCCTTCTTTACTTCAAGAGTCAATAAATATTCCCCCAGTATATGTTTTCAAAGCAAGAGATTATGTTCTGATTTATGAATCAGAATATGATATAAAAAACATAACCATTAACCGAGTCCCTTTTGACCAGTTAAGTTTGCGTGCAGGTGGTGTTATTGTTACATCGGAAGGAGATTCTTGTGATTTTGTTTCAAGATTTTTCACACCTAAAGCTTCTATATTAGAAGATCCAGTTACAGGTTCTGCTCATTGTTCTCTTATTCCATTTTGGGCTGAGCGACTAAAGAAACAAAAGATGCTAGCAAAACAGTTATCTTTAAGAGGCGGAACATTATATTGTAGAAATCTTGGTGAGCGTGTTCTTATTAGTGGGAAAGCAATCACATATTCTAAGGGAAGTTTTGTTATTAAATAAATCCTTTATGTAAAGGTTTCTTTTTAATAAAATAAAAAGTCATAGGTAAGTTGCTATTTTTTAGTTTTACAAATCTTACACTTGTTATCAATACCGTCGATTTCCACTTTGTTTTTGTGATATTCACTCAAAGGTTTAAACACTTTACAGTTACTACATTTGACTTCTGTAAGAGTCCCTTGAACATCAAACTTTCGTCTGCTTAAATATAAAGGAGTTTTTTTACTGTAGGCTTTAATTTTTTTTTTGTCTTCTTCGTTCATTATGCAAGTACTTCTAAAATTATATTTACACAATATAATCTTGGTTTACAATAAGGTTCTTATTTTTTTTTGTCTCGTGTGTCAAGGTATAATTTAATTACTTTTTCTTTTGCCCAGGGTGTTTTTCTAAGAAAAGTTAAGCTTGAATTAATGGAAGGATCACTTTTAAAACAATTAACATTAATTTTAAGTGCTAATTTCCCCCATCCATATTCAGCTATTAGCTCTATGAGAATTGTTTTTAAGTTAATTCCATGTAAAGGATTGTTTGGTTGTTCTCTTTGCAAGGGGAATTGTTTATTCATAATTAAAAGATATAAAAGTAATCTATTTGAAATGGATTTCTATTGTAAGAAAAAACCCCTCACAAAAGTGAAGGGCTTTGATTGTCTGTTAAGTATTGTGTGGCGTAGCGGTTACGCTAGCTCCCCCTCAAGGACTCGAACCTTGGACCCTCTGATTAACAGTCAGATGCT
>CAJQQG010000040.1 GCA_905480425.1 uncultured Flavobacteriaceae bacterium
GTACAAAAACCCTTGTTAATCAATTGATTTTCAAGGGTTTTTTATTTAATAGAGTTAATCTTGCCAATCATTTATTAAAAGTAGTATATCTACAATATTGAAGAAAGATTACATTTTCTGTCCTTTTTTATAATTCTTCAATATGTTCAGTCACTTTTTAATAAGTTACTTAATAAGCGATAAATAAAATTCCAATTTTCAAATAGCAACTTATACTTTTAATGGAATATTTTTTATTATGGATTTTCTTGACAAAAATTTTTTTAAGGAATTAATTGTTATTGAACAAATGACTACTATGTATTGGAATAACAAAAGATATACAAAAGAAGAAATAATTGATATTAAGAAAAAAATAGAAGAAGGTAAGTTATAGCTTAGATGCGGTTACAAAAATATATTATTAGAGTAACTGATTAATATATAGAGAAATGACATTAGCCTGCTGGCTATAAAAATAGATGATGGAAGACCAGTTAGCGTCTCCTTTTCACTTTCTATAACAGTTAGATTTAAATGAAAAAACTACTTCTTTTTTTATTAGTAACTCCTTTAATTTGTTTTGGGCAGACCTCTCTAGATTTTTTTAATAGTGGTATAGTAAAAGATAGTCTAAATGACTACAAAGGATCGATTGCAGAATTTACTAAAGCAATAGAACTTGAGCCAGATAATACTGAATACTATAGCGCAAGAGGTAAATCAAGATATTTTTCAGATGACTTTGAAGGATCAATAGCAGACTATACCAAAGCTATAGAATTTGAGCCAGACAATTCTGAATACTATAACTCAAGAGGTAAATCAAGGTATTTTTTACGTGAATATGATAAAGCTATAATTGACTTTAATAAAGCGATAAAACTTAAGCCAGATTATGCAGAATATTATTACGAAAGAGGTTATGCAAAATATTCTTCACTTGATTATAAAGGAGCTATAGCTGATTTTAAAGCTTCAATAACTATTGATTCTTTAGAACCACTTTACTATAAAAATTTAGGTGATGCTTTAGAAAAAAGCGAAAAATTTAAAGAGGCAAAAGTTCAATATCTTATAGCTGAAAAACTTGATTCTTCAGATGATGCTATAAAATATAACACTAAGGGTGATCATTATCCCTATGTTCTTTTACAAGACGAGCAATTAAAATTTCCTATACAAACTGATATAGAGCTATTTATAGAGGACATTTTTAATTTTGACACTAAAAACGATCGATTCTTTTTAAGATTCAAATATATAATATACTCTCCATATCCAGCAGATTATATAAATAATCAAAACGAAAACCTAAATAGTATAACAGATATAAGGGAGATAGTAAAAGTTGATTACATCAATTCTGATCAAACGAAAGCTAGTGAACTAGTTTATGACTCCATTAAAAACACTTTTGGATATAGTTACGAAGGATCACTTGAAAGTAGTTTTTACCATAATTGGAATTTAAGAGACTATCCTTTTGATGAACAAAATATCCAAGTTAGATTTAAGTCATCTCTTGATTCTACCATATTTAAATTCAATGAATCTAAAAAATTTCCTGCTACATTTAATAAAAAAATGATTGGTCTTAAGGATGGCTATAAAATAAAAGAGATTACTTTCAATACTGATTACACAAATGGTTGGGAAGAATTGAGTTTATCGCCCACACTTGTAAGAAATATAATTTATCCACTAGGTGTTTTTAACATAATTGTTTCAAGAGAGGGTTCTTGGCTATTCATTAAATTATTTTTAGGCTCTATATTGTCTTTTATAATCTCATGGATCGTTTTTTTAATACCTAAGGAAGAATTTGATTCCAGAATTAGTTTAACTGTTGGTGGTATTTTTGGTGCAATTGGTAACAGATATTTTGTTGATTCTACAATACCTCCTGTTCAGTTTTTAACTAAAGCCGATATGATAAATAATCTAATTTTATTATTACTTATTTTAAATATTTTAATAGTCATAGTCCAAAAAAACAATAAAATAAATTTTGGTTTTTTAGAGCAGAATAAGTACGCAATGAGAGTTACCGGTATCGCTTTTGTTGTATTGAATACATTGATTGTTTTATTGTAATCAAATCATCATCAGATCCTACTCCTTTTCTTTCCGAGATAAATCACTACATCAACTTTAAAATAAAGCAGAGATTATTCTTTATATTTTCCCTGAAATCTATATAAGTTTAGTTCGGCAAATGTTTTCTGATAGTCAAAATGCAAATAAATAAACCTGTTGATTATTTAGATGTAAAAATAAATAGGAATTAATAGAAGGGTTTAGTTGATTTTGCAGTTGGTAAAATAGTGAAATTACTACTTAGTTTAATCTATTCAATCACTTCTGTTGAATTTTCAGTGGTTGATTTTGATCTTTTTTTAGATGCACTAAATTTCATGTATATTTCATGAGATGGACTATTAGTGGATGCCGTCCAACCTCCTAAATGTCTTGCAATTGAATACCCTATAGAAAAAGAAGAATTTATTTTAACTCCTGAAATAACACTTATACTTTCACCAAATTTATTTGTAAAAAACCCTCTTTGACTCCCTCCATAATTTACACCAAGCCAAAATAAATCTTCATAAAAAATAATAGAGGAGACATCAATACTTGTAGGAGTGTCCGCAGTCTTTTTTAATAAAAAGTTGGGTTTAATTGTTAATTTATCACTTAGTACTTTTGTAAAACCACCTGATAAATAGTAATGTCTTTTTTTGTTTATTTTTTTAGATTCAAAAAAATATGGAATAGAAAAGCCTAGATATAATTTATCGGTTTGAAAATATAATCCAAATCCGATATTCTCAACAAAATAACTGTCTATTTTTCCAGCATTTGGATCAGATAAGTCATCAAAGTCTAAACTATTATAATTAATGTTATAGTCGTTTCCACTTAGTTTGAGACCTAGTGAAAGTCTGTGGTTATTTGAATTTAGTTGAAGATGATAAGCGGCATTAATTGCAATAAAATTATTATTTACCGGTCCGATTTTATCACTAATTATTTCTAAACCAGCTCCCAAGCTATTTTTAAAAGGGGTGTCTAAAAGAATTGAATTTGTTACTGGATTCCCATCAAAGCCTACCATTTGTATACTGTGAATCGAGCTTATTGATAAATTTTCATCCAACCCAACAAAAGCAGGATTAAACAACTGGCTATTAAACATGTAGTGATTGAAGCTGAGCTCTTGCTGTCCTCGAATCAAAAATATATTAGAGAATATAAAAAATACAACTATTCTGAAGTTATAATTATTCATTATTCATGCGTGTTAGATAGACATATCCTTTTTTTATATTTGATCCATCTCCATTTAAGTCCAAAAGATAAAAGTAGGTACCCACTGGAAGATTTGAAGAGGTACTTCCACTTGAATTATAATTACTTCCATTCCAATCGTTTTGATATCCTTTGGTTTCATATACACTTACTCCCCATCTATTGAAAATTCGAATTTGGTTATTTGGATAATTTTCACTTAAATCTCCTCTGATGGTCCACGTATCATTTATTCCATCTCCATCGGGAGAAAATGCGTTTGGAATAATTAAATAGGTGATTATTAATTCGCTTGGCTTGGAAATAATTTCTTCTTGACAAAGATAACTTGGAGAGTTAGTTATAACCCTATAGCTCCATCCCTCCATACTAAATAAAGGATTAGAAATGGTTAATTTATTAGTTCTTGTTCCACCATACAGATTGTCATCAGTAATTTCGATCCATTCGCCTGTATTAGACGAAGGAGAACCTAAGCTTTTATTTACCTGCCATTTATAAGCAACATTATCTACTGAATTGACTAAAATTGAAATTTCAATTTCTGATTCTCTAATGATCCTAGTCGTATTATTAGGTTCTTTAATTATTTCAAAAGTGTCTGAGCCTGCATCCAAGAAGTCTAATATTCCATTGCTATCATTATCTGCTATTTCTAAGTATCCTTCACTTGAAGAAACCTTCCCATTAGAATCAATTACGGGGGTTCCGCTACCTAATATTCCATCTAAATCAAGATCAAAGTAACCAGCTTCACTTGCATCAAAGCACCCATCTCCATCACTATCCTTGTCTTGACTATTTGGAATTCCATCATTATCTATATCGCCGAGACCTTCTTTAGTGTCTTCGATCCCATCATTATCATCATCTAAATCTTGATTATTTCCAATACTATCGTTGTCAGTATCAATCCACTCGAGTCTGTTGAGTGGAAATTTATCAACTGAATTGATATAATTATCTCCATCGCAATCTAATTTTCCCCATTGATCGCTAAGAGGGGAATCAATAAATTCTAGATCAAAATCACAAGGGTCTTTGGGGTTCGTTTTACTATTTACAACTTCTTGCCAATTACTTATGCCGTCTCCGTCACAATCAAATCCCCTATCTGGAAAAATAGTTATACTAGAATAGTTGTAATCACACCTATCATTAACATTAGTCCCATCATATATTTCCTTCCCATTTAGGACCCCGTCTCCATCACAATCTAAAGCTTGCCAGGCTAGACTGGTCCCTGAGCTTACGCTGCTTGGAATAAAGCTACATCCATTAAGCGGATCCGTATTGTCGGTAGCCTCTTTTGAGTTTATAACACCATCACCATCACAGTCCTCTCTTGAAGTTACTGCTAGAGTTATACTATCTATATTAAAGGAGCAGCTGTTTAAAGTATTTGTATTGTCAGTAGACTCTTTCGAGCTTATAACCCCATCTCCATCACAATCTA
>CAJQQG010000041.1 GCA_905480425.1 uncultured Flavobacteriaceae bacterium
ATTTACTGACCGCTTCATGGGATGTAGCATACGTATCAACAATTAAGACAGTAGTTGATATTATTGATCAATTAGAAAAAGCTGGGAATACAGGAACTGAGATGGGTATAGCAAGAATTATGAAAGCTTATATTTTCCATAAAATTGTTGATGCTTACGGTGACACACCATACTTCGATGCGGGAAAAGGTTATCTGGATTCAAACTTTAGACCTGTTTATGACGATGCTCAATTGATTTATATGGATATGCTTAGAGAACTTGAGGAAGGAGTTGCACAAATTGGTGGAACTAGTACTCTTGGAAGTGCAGATATCGTCTTTAGTGGAGATACTGCTAAATGGAAAAAGTTTGGTAATTCACTGATGTTAAGACTTGCTATGCGAATAAAAAATGTTGATGCCGCAAGTTCAAGTGCATGGGTAGCAAAAGCTATTGCAGGTGGAGTTATGAGTTCAAGTGCTGATACTGCTATGATGGTTCATACCAATGGTCCAACAGAACTCAATAAAAATGCTTGGGGAATTCATTATGTACGTTATCCTAGGACTAGATTAGGTAAAACTATTTACGACTGGCTTCAAGCTAAAAGTGATCCACGATTAAATATCATTGCTGATCCAAGTAATACATATGGAGGAAATCCTTATGGTTTTAATGATGATGACTTATCTGGTCAAGGTATTAATGTTGGAGATCTTCCATATACTAACGTAAACCCAGCAATTTCAAGGCCTGATCAACCTAGAATGCTTCTGACGTATGCTCAAACTGCTTTTGTATTAGCAGAGCATTATGGAGCAACTGGTAACCATGCTTTAGCAGAAACTAATTATAATGCTGGTGTTACATCCGCAATGAATCAATGGGTTTTATGGGATCCAAGCTTTGCTTTAAGCAGTGCTGGTATTAATGCATATCTAACAGCCAATCCATATGATTCAGCAAATTATGACGAGCTTATTGGTGATCAATTTTGGGTAGCATCTTTCTTTGACTTTTTTGAGGCTTTCGCTAACTTTAGAAGAACTGGTTTCCCCGCTCTTAAACCTTTTGGTGGTAATCCAGCTCATCCAGAAAATTTAACTAACGGGACAATCCCTAGAAGGATGATTTATAATCCAGCTGAAGCTAATATTAATAAGGAGAACTTCGATGCAGTGATTTCATCTCAGGGGCCAAATACTCGAACAACAAAGGTTTGGTGGGATAATTAAATGGAAATTAAAGTTATGATTTAAGTTAGTTAGTTAGTTAGTTTATGATTTTATATCCATATAGAAAGATGAAACAATTGTTTCATCTTTCTTTTTTTTAAAAATTAAAAATCAATTAAAATCTAGAATTTGATTTAAGTATTTAAAGCTAAAAACTTTACCTTTATTTAACAACAAATAAATCTTGGAAATCAAAAATGAGATTACTAATTTTAATATGCTTTATTGCTGGAACAGCTTCATTACTTTCACAGAAAAGTTTATTTAATCTTGTAGATTCTGATAAATCAGGACTTGATTTTAATAATATTATCAAGGATTCTAAAGAACAAAATATTCTACTTTATGCTAATTTTTATGGCGGAGGCGGCGTTGGGTTAGCTGATTTTAACAATGATGGGTTAACTGATATCTATTTAACTGGTAATTTAGTAGGTGATGAAATTTATAAAAACAAGGGAAACTTAGTTTTTGAAAAAATGACCCCTATGTCAGGGATTATAGATGACGGTAATTGGTCTTCGGGGGTAGCAATAGCTGATGTTAATGGAGACGGCCTTTTAGATATTTATGTTAGTAAAGAACTTTATGATTTTGAACCCGAAAGGCGTAAAAATAAACTCTATTTAAACCAAGGAGATTTTAAATTCATTGAAGCTGCAGAAAAATGGGGTATAGCAGATGACCAGCGCTCGAGACAATCTGTTTTTTTTGATTATAATAGGGATGGTTTTGTAGATCTTTTTGTAATGAATCACCCACCTAATCGTGGAAGTTATTCGCCATTTTCTGGTCAAGATCTAATTCAACCAAAGTATAGCTCTAGGCTATATAGAAATATTAATAATGAATTTTTTGAAGATGTAACTGTTGAAGCTAATCTTTTGAGAACGGGATATCCAAGTAGTGCTATCGCTTCAGATTTAAATAATGATGGATGGCCAGATCTGTATGTAACAAATGATTTTGATGTTCCAGAATTTTTATACATCAATAATGGAAATGGGACATTTAGTTATCAAACTGAAAAAGCCTTACGACACACATCGTTTTATAGCATGGGGATAGATGCAGCTGACATAAATAACGATGGATACACCGACTTTATGACTTTAGATATGGTAGCTGAAGATAATTTTAGAATAAAGTCTAATATGAGTGGCATGAACCCCCAAGATTTCTGGAATGTAGTATCAAAAGGGGGGCATTATCAATATATGTTTAACGCCCTGCAATTGAATAATGGGAATGGGAGTTTTAGTGAAATTGCTCATTTTTCGAACATGTCTTCAACAGATTGGAGTTGGTCTAACCTTATTGCAGACTTTAATAATGACGGATTACGTGATGTACACATAACAAATGGATTACTTCGTGATATCAGAAATACTGACGCGGATAAAGAAGTAGATCAATTTGTTAAAAATTATATTAAGGAGTATATCAAAAATAACCCAAGTCAAGGAGACATTGATATTTGGGATATTTTACCTTTAAATGAGGTTTTATCAATTTTACCAAGTGTTAAACTTCCGAATTATATGTTCAACAATAAAGGAGGTTTTGATTTTGAAAATACGACATCATTATGGGGATTGGATAAGCCCTCTTTTTCAAATGGATCTGCATATGCTGATTTAGATAATGATGGAGATCTTGAAATTGTAATCAACAATGTTAATTCAAAACCATTTTTATATAAAAATCTTAGTGTTGAAAATACAAATAATAATTATGTACGATTTAAATTAATAAATAAAAAAAATAGAAACAGTTTTGGTGCAAAATGTGTGCTTTACACACCAGGAAATGTTCAATATTCTGAAACATCAAGTATTCGTGGGATGTATTCTTCGAGTGAATCTGAGATACATTTTGGAATTGGAAAAGAAAAAAAAATTGATAGTATCGAAATTTATTGGCCTGATCAAAAAAAACAAGTTCTTTATTCTCTAAAAGAGAATAAATTACACACAATCAAATATGAGCCAAATAGAGATATTCATAAAAATCACATTGATAAAACTATTTTTAAAGATATCTCAATAAATGATAATGCTCCAAAATATTCTCACAAAGAAAATTTTTATGACGATTACAATAAACAAATATTACTACCACATAAGTTTTCTCAAACTGGACCTGCTTTAACAAAAGGAGATGTTAATGGAGATGGTTTAGAAGATTTTTTTATCGGTGGAGCTTCTTCTAAAGCTGGAGCTTTATTTATTCAAACAAGTGAAAATACTTTTAAAGAAAGTATTTCAGCACCATGGAAAAAACATAAATACTCAGAAGATATTGATGCTACTTTTATTGATAGTGATTCTGATGGAGATTTAGATTTATATGTGATGAGTGGAGGAAATGAATTTGAACCCCAAAATCAGATATATTTCGATCGTCTTTATATCAATGATGGTTTTGGAAATTTTATATTTAAAAAAGAGCTTTTACCAGAAATTTTTGAAAGTGGATCTGTTGTTATTTCATCAGATTATGATGAAGATGGAGATATTGACCTTTTTATTGGAACTAAATTAAAACCATGGCATTATCCTGAACCTTCTTCAAGTTATTTGCTTGAAAACAAGAATGGAATTTTTACAATAGATTCTATCAATAGCTCTCTTTTTAAAAATTGGGGTATGATTAATGATGCTGTATGGTCAGACATAGATAATGATTTAGATGAAGACTTAATTATTTTAGGAGAGTGGACATCTCCAACTGTATACATAAATGAAAATGGGGTATTTTACAAAAAAGAAACTCCTGAATTAGATAAGTATAAAGGATGGTGGTTTTCAATTAATGAAGCGGATATTGATAATGACGGTGATATGGATTTAATAGCTGGGAATTTAGGAGAGAACTTTAAATATAAAGCCTCAAAAGAATTCCCTTTTGAAGTGCATTATGGTGATTTCGATTCAAATGGCAATAATGATGTTGTTCTCTCGTATTATAATTATGGTAAACAATACCCACTACGTGGATTTTCATGTTCATCCCAACAAATTCCTGAATTACAAGATAAGTTTGAAAAATATGATATGTTCGCAAGTTTAGATCTAAAAAGTGTTTTTGGTGAAAAATTAAATGATGTACTAAACTTAAAAGCTACTGATTTTTCAAGTTTAATATTTATCAATAATGGGAGTGGTTTCTATACTGCCAAAGAATTACCATATCGTGCTCAGTTATCATCAGTTAATGATGTTTTAACTAGCGATTTTAATAACGATGGGATTATAGATATTCTTTTGATTGGAAATATGTATCAGGTAGAGATTGAAACACCCAGAAATGATGCTGGAATTGGTGCTCTTTTATTAGGAACTAAAAATGGAGAATTCGAATTTACTCCGTTAACAAAAAGTGGTTTTTTTACACCAGGAGATGCTAAAAAAATGATTGAGATTAAAACACATGACGGAAAATTTATTTTAGTTGCAAATAACAATGATGTTTTACAAACATTTAATCTCAATTAATTTAAATAGTATGTTTATAATCTAATTCTAAATTTCTAAGGACTACAAAAAGTGAAGTTTGGTTTTTGGAGAGTCCAACTAGGGGTGTTGAAAAAAATTGACTGACAATCGTAAACTTTCAAAACATTCCAAGAACTTAAATCTTGATTAAAAGAAACTGCCCCACTAAACATATCTTTCATTATAGATACATTTGAGGTATCCCAAAACCTGATATTTTGATTAAATGATGAAGCGTTTCTAAACATGTAATTCATGTCTTGCACATTGGTAGTGTTCCAGCTACTAATATTTTGATTAAATGCCTCTGCCGTATTAAACATAAAATTCATACCGTTAACATTAGAAGTGTCCCAAGTACTAATATCTTGATTAAATGTTTTATTATTATCGAACAGTTGTGTCATTAATGTTATTTTACTTGTACACACCCTTGTAATGTCTTCGTTATTAAGTATTCTTTTTCTTAACTCATCTTCACTTATAACTTCATATTCAATTTCATTAATCAAACCAATATCACCTGATATTGACCATTCTTTAGCTTTAATTGTAATCTTATTGTCGTCTAGATAAATTGGATTTATCATCACTCCATTAGCATCAACTTCTGCACCTTGTCTTGTAGTGTTGTCTAGATCAAAATCATTTAAAATTCCGTCTCCATCAACATCAATTTGTGATTGATTAGCACTATTATTTTGGTCAGTTAAGGTATCAAAATCTTGGATTTCCGTTTCACATGAATTAAGAAATAAAATAATAATAAATAATTTTTTCAAAATATTTTTTTTTGTTTTAGTAGAACCTCAATTATACTATATGTAGTTAAATGTATCAAAAACAGATATAAATATTTGCTAATTCAATACGACAACGGTACTACACTTTTAATTTAATTGTAATTAATAAAAGTTCAGCAATTTGACAAAAACCCCTGAAAAAAAGAGTTTTGATCTCCACTAAATTTTTCATATAAATTTTTAATAATAAATATTCCTAATTATGATGACTTATTTTTTTATTATCCCTCATTCTTAATTTTAGATATTTTTTTTCTGATAGTTCATCTTGGCCTTCTACTATTTCATACTTTTTGTTAACGTTGATATTATAAAAAATTTGTGGTTTAGAGTTTGGCCAATTGATGGTTAATTTTTTTATTGATTTACATGATCCTAATCCTATTTCAGCCTGTAAACTATTTGCTCCAAAACTTCCACCCGTATTAATTGAATTATAAATTGTTCTTCCATTATCTAACTCAATTTTTAAAAGTGATCCGATTGCACTCCTGTTAGAGTCAACACCTTTTAAGTCTAGCACTATCCAATTATTAAATGATATTGGATTTTCGAAGCAAATATTTAGATATTCATCTCCCTCATATGCTCCACCTAGTACCGCATAGATATCTTGATCACCATCATTGTCTAAATCTGCAAATCCGACCCCATGACCTTTTTGGATATGACCAAATCCACCTGCCGATGTGACTTCTTCAAATTGATTTCCTTCAATACTTCTAAACATTCTATTTGGAATTACAGAACTAAATTCAGGAGAACCAGTGCCAATATAAAAATCAAGCCAACCGTCATTATCTAAATCACCGAAATTAGCTCCCATAGCATACATGCTAATATCCATACCATATGATTTTGATTCTTCTCTAAATGTTTCATCCCCATTGTTTATAAATAATTTTGACTTTTCAGATATAACCTGATCTCCTTGCAGCTCTTTAACAAAATCTCCAGAAAGATTTTTTAAATTGGATTCATCGTAAGCACTGATAAAAATATCATTGAAACCATCATTATTGACATCCCAAAACCAACTTGTAAAACTATATTTTGGTTCTTCCACTCCTGCGCTTTTAGAAATATTTTTAAAAATCCCATTATCATTTTTAAATAATAAATTTTGAGCTCCCATTATAGAAACGTATAAATCGGGTAATTGATCGTTATTAATATCTCCAAATACAACAGCTTTAACAAAGCCTTTAATAGATGAAAGATTGTGTTCTGAAGATTTCTCTAGAAACTTTCCGTTTTTTTGGTTTATATATAATTCACATGAATGTGATTCATTGGATCTTGATTCATTTCCGATAAAAAGATCTAGATGACCATCATTATTTACATCAGCCCATGCTGCAGTCTGAGTCGGATGGAAAGATAATAACCCCGATGACTTTGTTACATCACTAAATGTTCCATCACCATTATTCTTGAGAAGTGAATTTGGATGGTTTCCACCTTTACCCAACCATGCACCCCTTAAAATAAATATATCCGTAAAACCATCATTATTATAGTCTGCATGAACAGTGTTTAAACCCCCTACCAAACCGCCCAAACCGGCCTCCTCTGTGGAATCTTTAAATCCAAATCCAGTATTAATAAATAATTTAGACTGATCTTTCATTCCATAAGATGTTGTAAAAACATCAATAAGACCATCATTATTAAAATCTTCTAGACTGACTCCTCCAGATAAACCATTTTCTGCTACACCAATGTTTTGGGCAATTTCTCTAAATTTTGGAAAGTCTTTTCTTTCTTTTTTCCAATTTGGAAATTTAATATAATAACTATCTGGAACATTAAAAGGATGTTCTCCAATTGTCATATGTGCTAGGTTTAGTAGCCATTTATATTTATCAAGAGGAAATTTATTATAAATCTTCGAGTATATCTCTATGGATTTTTTAGACCCTTGTTTATCTATATGATAAGCATCATTTTCTAATGGTAGAATACAAGAATACTCATTGTGATTATTTTGACAATTATTATATTCTCCAAGCCTAAGATAAGCAAGGGCTAAAAGTTCAATTAGTGGAAGGTCGCTTTTATTAATTAGGTTTTCATATACTAAGTTTTGTTTTTGCAATAAAGCCTCAATCTGGTTGATACAATTTTTATTTTCACCCGCCAGCAACAATTGTGTGCAGTATTTAAACCAATATTTTACTGTTTCATCTCTAGGAACTAATTCAATTTGAGAATAATATAAGTCTGCGAGTTTTTTATTCCAATGGTAATTATTTATTGGGTCTCCAGAATCATTTAACTCTTGAAGCATATTGACCATCAATAATGTTTCTGAATCATTATTAGCTAAAATTGGACCTAAATCAAATTTTTTATCTTTTTTTATTTGAGCTGAAGAATTTATGAAAAATAATATATTGAATATTGTAAAAATTATTTTTTTAAGCATAAAAGGAACTTGATGATTTTATTCTTGAATTTTAAAAATATAAAAAAGAAATTATTTAAAATGGTTTGATTATTATTTGTTAGGCATTAGACAATGTTTTAATTGCCTTAATAAAATAATCCAGTTCGGCGATTGTTGTAAAAACATTAGGAGTTATCCTACATCCTTGAACATTTGCATAATCAATTGCTACAGTAAAAATTTTAAATTCCTTAAATAGTTTTTGAGCAAGTAATTCTGGCTTCATTTTAGAAATACCTACATTTCCAATTCCACAGCTTCTTTTACTATCAAAAGGTGTATTAATTACAACATTTGGAACTTTTTTTAGAGCATCTTGCCAATAATTTTTCAGAAAACGCAACCTCTTTTCTTTTCTTTCAAGATTCATCCACTTCAGATATTCAATAGCGTCAACAATAGCAAGGTCCGTATGCACTGGATGGGTCCCAGTATGACTCAAACGTTTGATTTTATTTGGATTTTTTTCATGGTCAGCCATTAAAGGCCATAGTTGTGATATACTTTCATTAGCAACATATAAAAGACCTGCTCCCAAGGGAGTAGCTAGCCATTTATGTAAACTAGAACCGTAATAATCACAACCTAGATCATCAATCTTGAACTGAAAGTGTCCTATGCAATGCGCGCCATCTACAAGGACTTTTACTCCATGTTTATGTGCCATTTGACATATTTTTTTAATGGGTAAGATTTGGCCGGTTATATTAATCATATGACTAACTAAAATAAGTTTCGTCGATGAATTAATTTTAGACTCGTATAAGGAAACTATTTCTTTGTCGTTTTTAGGATGATTAGGTACAGATACCTTTTGCAAAATAACACCATGACGTTCAGAAATTTGCTCAAACATGTCTTGCATAGCCCCATAATCTTGAAGTGCATAAACAGCCTGGTCACCTTTTTCCCAATTGAACCCACTAATAACAAGGTCTAAAGACTCCGTGGTATTTCTAGTGATAACTAGATTTTCACTATTACATCCAACAATTTCAGAAAGTTTAGATGTAATCTCATTTTTATCCTTAAAACGATTAGAACGCATATAAAATGATCCCTCCAAATTCACACGCTTTATATGTTTAATATGATTTTCTAGTGTGGGTTTTGGTATGATATTATAATATCCACTTTCTAAATTAATAAAATCAGGATGTAAGTCATAATGACTTCTTACTTTGGTCCAGAAATCATCATCGCTATCTGTTTTTGAAAATAAAATTATTTCATTTGAGGAATTATTTAGTGACGTTTCTCTTGGAATTAGTGGGCTAATACCCATCAAACCTAAATTTTTAATGAATTCTCTTTTTTTCATTTTATTGACTTTAATTAAAAGTTACAGATTTTATGAATATTATATATATGACAATCCATAATTAACATGATTATAAATAGATAATCAGCTAGTTAATGTATTTAGTTTTTAGTGATAGGTATTTGTATTTGAGAGGGATACTTTTTAGAGTGATGAATTTTATTATGAGCTATAACCCCTATTTTCTCATCGTAATTATTACCCCCAGTATTTAAGTTTCTGGCAAATCTTGGAAAGTTACTACTTGAAATTTCAATTCTTATACGGTGACCTTTTTTGAACATATTACTTGTTGACATTGGAGTTAAATTGACTTCATAAACTTTCCCTTTTTCCATAAAAACTTCCTTTTCATATCCCTGGCGATAACGAACACGTTGTATAGTTTCATCTAAATTATAAGCTGAACCGTTTGGATGAAGATCTATTAATTTAATAGTAAAGTCCGTATCCTTTACATCAGATGACACATATAATTTAGAATTAATAAATCCACTAACTTCTGTATCCTGATCTAAGACTTCTGTTGTATACACTAAAATATCATTTCTAGCTTCCATATCTTTTTGGTCCCAAGCTCCGCCTTTTACTGCATTACCAGTACAACAAACATTACCTCCATATGAAGGTACTGGTGCCATGGGATCATATGTAAATTGGTCTGGATTATCTCTTATAGCTCTACTAGTTGATAATGTGCCATTTCCAAAACGGCTATTCGCATTTCCGTTACTATTTAAGTAATAAGTAATCATTTTAGTATTTTCTGGAGGCCATGTTTCAGCAGATTGCCATTTATTACTACCCATTGTGTAGTATTGAATTCTTGGAGTAGTTTCTTTAAAATCATTTGAAGCTCCTTTTAACCAAAAATCAAACCATTTTGTTATTTGTTCATCATAATTTAATCGTGCGTCTCCAACACTACGTTCACCTACAATTGTATTTTCAGTAGCTCTTGTGAAAGCACAGTGAAGGGTTGGAGCTATTACTAGATATTGGTTATCTCTTATAAACGCATCTTTTGAATTATTTCTAGCGTGATTAAATAATGCAATATTTGGTGTAATAGAAACATCATACCATGAAGCAAACCAAAAACTAGGCGTACCAATATCTTTATCATCATGATAAATTCCACCGTTAAACCAATCAGGATCATTTGGTTTTCGAAGAATCATTTTATCAAAAATTTCATGCTTACCATTTATATTTTTTAAAATATCTTGAATGGGTAAATGATTTAAAGCTTTAGCCATATCTACTTTTGGATTCTCAGGGGCTAAATCATAAAACCGTGATATTCTAATTAAATCCTCTTGTGTTGCTCCTTTCGGAATTCTTGGTTTAAACTTGTCGTGCTCCACTCCATAGAGCCATGAAAAAAACAACATCTGTTCTGCGCCTCCGCGATACCAATTTCCTTGTTCATTAATATTGCCTACGCGTCCAATACCTGCCCCAAATCCTTGAGGAACCATTGCAGCATGAGACGGATGATCTAAAGCAGAAACAGCCATTTGCCATTCAGCGGTTGAAGAACATCCAAGGGTTCCAATTTTTCCATTAGACCAGGACTGACTCTTCATCCATTCAAAAGCATCGTAAGCGTCTGTAAGAGGTACTCCTAAAATATCCCATTCTCCTTCTGAATAATAACGTCCTCGTTCATTTTGAACTACATATGCATATCCTTTTTTAACGTATTCGTAGGCGCGCTCTGCAGTCCTTAATTTTTGTTCGCCATCGACCCAAGAGTTGAAATTATAGGGAGTTCTAGAAAATATAATTGGATATTTATCATTTCCTTTGGGTCTATATATGTCGCTAGCAAGTCTTACTCCATCTCGCATTGGCATCATTACTTTTTGATCTACAATAGCTATCTTTTTTAGATTATCATAAATATCTTCTTGTCCATGTAAAGAAATTGAGAATATTAAAGAACAAAAAAGTGAACTGAAAAAAATAATTGATTGATTTTTCATAATGTTAAATATTTTTTATTTTCAATATACTAAATTACAAAGACTTAGATTTTTTTGGACATTGGACAATTTTGATGCTTCAAACTAAAAAGAAAAGTAATTTTATTTTTAAATATTAGAAGGAGTTTTAGTGTCAGATTTTTATGTTTTAACGTTAAAATCTAAATTTAGATCCATTAAATTATGTCTTCTATTATTTTCACTAACCTGTATTAAAAACTCTTAATTAAAAAAACATTGATCTTATAATCATAGATATTGACGAAAAATTTAAACTTAATAAACCCCTTAAATTGATTTATAGTGTTTTCACTATATTTAGTTTAACTAAGAATGCAGGATGATTTATATAATAATACTTATTAGATTTAATAAATGAGCCAATTATACGATTATATTATTATTGGTGCAGGATCAGCAGGATGTGTCTTAGCTAACCGTTTATCAAAAAACCCAAAAAACTCTGTTTTATTATTAGAAGCTGGTGGACCGGATAATAATATGAATATTCATATTCCTGGTGCATATTTAAAGATTCATAAAAGTAAGAATGACTGGGGATTTTGGACTGAAAGACAAGTCAACGTTTTAAATCGAAAAATCTATTTGCCTAGAGGAAAAACTCTTGGAGGTAGCAGCTCCACAAATGCAATGGCTTATGTAAGAGGTAACGCTGCTGATTATGATGGTTGGGCTGAACTAGGAAATTCAGGTTGGAGTTATAAAGACTTACTGCCTTATTTTAAGCGTTCAGAAAATCACGAACAATTTGACGCGATGGATTCTGGCTATCATTCTAGTTCTGGAGAGTTAGGGGTTACTCTTCCCATTAGGTTTCAAACTCCTTACGTGGAGGGTTTTATTGATGCGTGTGATGCAATAGGTATTCCGGCCAACTTAGATTATAACGGTGCAATTCAAGAAGGTGCTAGTTTAGTTCAGAGCACAATCAAAAATGGAAAACGTGAAAGTGGCGCAACTGCTTTTTTAAAACCTGTTCTAGATCGAAATAATCTAACCGCTATTTCAAACGCTTTTGTTGAAAAAATCATTTTCGATGGAAAAAAAGCGGTAGGAGTTCAATACAAAAAGGGAGTAAAAACGATTCAAGTAAAAGCACAAAAAGAAATTATTCTTTCAGCTGGAGCCTATCAATCACCTCAATTATTAATGCTTTCTGGAATTGGAGAAGCTTCCGAATTAAAGAAGCATGGAATTGATTGCATTCATGAATCAAAAGGGGTTGGTAAAAACTTACAGGATCATTTATTTTATCCAATATGTGCTCAATCAAAAACTCAAGAAGGGATTAATCATTATATCTCACCTTTAAAACAACTCAAGGCTGCATGGAATTATTTTGTTCACAAAAAAGGGGTTTTTTGTACAAGCCCGCTTGAGGGAATGGCCTTTTTTGATCTTGATCAAAAAGGTGGAAAAGTAAATTTTCAATTACATTTTTCACCAATATCGATTGGAAATGAATATGGTTATGATGCTTATGATCTTTATGACTATCCAAGAGTAGACGGTTTTACTATATTACCAACACTGTTACATCCTAAAAGTAGAGGTACAGTTGGCCTCTCTTCTTCTAATCCAAAAGAAGCCCCAATAATTCAACCAAATTTTTTAAAAGAAAAAGAAGATCTAGATCAGCTAGTTAAAGGAGGTAAATTGGTATTTAAAATAATGGAAGAACAAGCATTGAAAAATTACACGAAAGTAAATGGCCTACCATATAATCGAACTTCTGAAGATCTGCTTATCGAACATATAAAGAAAACTTTAGAAACTGTCTACCATCCTGTGGGTACATGTAAAATGGGAAATGATGAAATGGCAGTTGTTGATCCTACTTTAAAAGTTCATGGGATTAAAAACCTTCGTATTGTTGACGCGTCTATCATGCCTAAAATTGTTTCAGGAAACACTAATGCTCCAGTATTTATGATTGCAGAAAAAGCAGCAGATATGATTTTAAAAACCATGCTTTAAAATCGAAGCTCGGACTCTTTTAAGTTTTTTATTAGTTTCCATTAAATTTATCTCTTTGTTAAAAGGCTCAACACTTACCGCTCCATTGTAACCCTTAGAATTAATAAAATCTAAGAATTTTTTTAGGTCAATTATTCCAGAATCACCAGGTAATTCTCGTTCTTGGTCAATTTGCATATCTGCACTACGACCAATTACAGCATCGTTAATTTGCACAGATACAATATCTTTAGCTTCCAAAAAATCCATATTTTCTATTTTATCCCCAGCACAGTAGGTATGAAAACTATCTAGTAAGTAACCCACATTCTTCTTGTCAATAGCATCAATAAGTTCTCTTAATTCATTGATACTGTGTAAAAAAGAATACTTATCTCTTGACATTAATGTCTTTGGCCCCACAAATTCTAATCCAAATTTTAGACCTTCTTCTTCCAAAACAGATGCAACTTGCTTTAATCTTTTTTGATGCTGATTAAAATTTTGGAGATAGGTTAAACTTTTATTTGTAGGCATAATCCATGTAACAAAACTGGGGATATTAAAAGAAGCGATTGTTTTAATATTTTTTTGGAGAAATTTAAGCCCTTGCTGAAATATCTTCTCAGAAGAACGAAATTCAATAGGAAGTCCCCCCCCATCAAATTTTATTCCATGGCTTGTCATTTTTTCGAGATAAACTTTTTTTTCATCGGGACTAAATGCAACAAGTTCATTTAAAAGAGGGCTGATCGAAGAAAAATTGAACATGATCGCATAATCGAGAAGTTCTTGGGCATTACACTGAAGTCCAATAGCTCCTGGATTCAAGGATGATCTAAATGATTTTAGTGGATCTACAATTGTAACAGTATTCATTAAAAAAGGACTAATTCCAGCAAGAGAAGTGGTCTGAATAAACTGTCTTCGGTTCAACATAGTGTTTATTTTACTTAATTTATGATATACAATACTCAAATATAATAAATCCTTGAACTTAAAAAGATGATAGTTTAAGAAGAAACTCCATTGACATGTTTTTTTTGTAATTTTATTAATTATGCTGTACATCTCTGAAATTTTTGGAATAACTTTTTCCTTGCTGTCTGTCATTTTAGGTGCTTTTGGAGCGCACTTGCTGAAAAAAATTCTTTCAGAATCAGCATTACAATCTTTTGAAGTAGGAATTAGATATTTAATGTACCACGGACTTATATTATTAATATTACCTCTTTTATCATTAGAAGATACACAATGGATTGAGGGGTTTTTTATACTTGGAACTTTTCTTTTTTCTTTTAGTATTTTCTTTCTTTCATTACAATCTATTATAAATTTTAACTTAAAATGGCTGGGCCCTGTAACCCCGATCGGAGGAATTTTTTTAATTATTGCTTGGACTATCCTCTTATTTAAATACATCAATTTTTATATTAATTAACTGTATGCTAGACTCTGATTTAAAATTTGTTTTTGGTGATTCTTATTCAGATGACTTTTTTTCTAATGGCGCTAAGTATAGAGAAACTTTAAATAAGGAAGGCATACTAATCTTTAACTCATTTATTGGAACAGATGGATTAAAGGCTCTTCAAAATGAAGCAAAAGAGCTTAAAGAATATTCTTATAAAAGTTCTTCAGAGTACAATGTTTATATCGCTGAATATGATCATTCTTTTTCAAAGAATAGTCCACGAAATAGAATTATGAGTACATCAAAAAAATGTATTCCTAATGATTTAATTCCAAAAAAATCGATTCTTCAAAAAATATATGATTCTACTGTAGTTAGATCTTTTTTTCTAGATCTTTTAAATAAAGAGAAATTACATCCATATCAAGATCCTCTTT
>CAJQQG010000042.1 GCA_905480425.1 uncultured Flavobacteriaceae bacterium
AAATGGGTATGCTATTATTGGGTATAGCAAAAGTTTTGATGGCGACGCGACATTAAATAAAGGTCAACACGATAACTGGCTTTTACGAATAGATACTGGAGGGAATCTTTTGTGGGAAAAAAGCTTCGGTTTTTTAGGACATGACCATGCCTATAATATTATTAGCACTCAAGATGGAGGACTTTTTTTTAATGGATTTTTGGATATTACAGCTTCTGATGGTTCTGGAATGGACGGAAAAAAGTCAAATAAGGGACAAAAACACGGAGCAGGAGAATTTTGGTGTCATAAACTTGATGCTAATGGTATTTTGCAGTGGCGTAGGTATTTTGGAGGTACAAGTAATGATCGCTCCTATGATGCTATTGAAACATTTGAAGGAGATTTTGTGCTTGTAGGATCTTCAGAAAGTCAAGATGTCGATGTGTCTAATCCAAGAGGAAGTTATGATGCTTGGATTGTAAAAATAAATAGTACGGGAGATTTCTTATGGGAGCGTTCCATTGGAGGTTCAGCATATGATATTGCCAACGCAGTTATTGAAAACAGAAAAGGCGATTATGTTGTTTTAGGACAATCTTTTAGTCAGGACGGTGACATTGACAAACCACTTGGATCTTCAGATGTATTTTTGTCTACTCTTTCGCCATCTGGGGAGTTAAAAAGTAATAAAAATATTGGAAATCAGGGATTTGATACGGCAAATGCACTAATTGAGCGTCCAGATGGAACCTTAATTTTTGTAGGCCATACCGCTCCTGATATTCTTGCTGCTGGTGAAAATTTACTTTCTAACAATGTATTTATAGCACACACTTTACCCAATGGGAGTGTTATTAATCAATATAAGCTAATTGGAAACAATCTAGATTTAGGCTATGATATTGCCCAATTAGAAGAAGGTAAAACCATTGTTGTGGGAAGTACAAAAAGCACTTTAGGGGATTATCCCCCCACAAAGGGAGGGACAGACTTTTTCATTGCTATTTTGCATTAAATCACTTGATTATGGTATAGGTTAAATCAATAGCAACAATCTAAAAATCAACAGAAATAGGTTATCTTTACGCATTATTTAGATTAATTCTTTATTAGAATGATTAAGGTTTCAGAAACAGCTAAAGTAAAAGTCTCTTCGCTAATGCGGGAAGAGGGCTTTGATCCCATACAAGATTATGTTCGGGTTGGGGTTAAAAGTGGCGGATGTTCAGGACTCTCATATGACTTAAACTTTGATAAAACTTTGGACACGGAAGATAAATTGTTTGAAGACAACCAAGTAAAAATTTTAGTAGATAAAAAAAGTCTTTTATATCTCATTGGAACTACTTTAGAGTACTCTGGAGGGTTAAATGGGAAAGGTTTTGTGTTTAACAATCCTAATGCACAACGTACTTGCGGTTGTGGGGAGAGTTTTTCACTTTAAAAACAAGAAAATGGCATATACTGAAGAAGAATTAAAGAAAGAATTAGAAACCAAAGAATATGAATATGGTTTTTATACGGACATAGAATCTGATACTTTTCCTGTTGGATTGAGTGAAGAGATCGTGCGTAAAATTTCCGAGAAGAAAGAGGAGCCTGAGTGGATGACCCAGTGGCGTTTAAATGCTTACAGATCATGGTTAGAGATGATAGAGCCTGACTGGGCCAATGTCACGTACAAAAAACCAGACTTACAATCAATTTCATATTATTCAGCACCCAAAAAACAGGCTAAATACGAAAGCTTGGATCAGGTTGACCCTGAGCTATTAGAAACGTTCAATAAACTAGGGATCTCTACTGACGAACAAAAAAAACTCTCTGGAGTTGCTGTAGATATTGTAATAGATTCTGTTTCTGTTGCTACTACGTTTAAGAAAACCTTAGCTGAAAAAGGCATAATTTTTTGTTCAATTTCAGAAGCAATTAAGGAACATCCTGAATTAGTAAAAAAATACATTGGAAGTGTTATTCCGCCAAAAGATAACTTTTATGCAGGCCTTAATAGTGCTGTTTTCACAGATGGCTCTTTCTGTTATATTCCTAAAGGGGTTCGTTGTCCAATGGAATTATCAACTTATTTTAGAATTAATCAAGCAGGAACAGGTCAGTTTGAGCGTACTTTAGTAATAGCAGATCAACGTAGTTATGTGAGTTATTTAGAGGGATGTACGGCTCCTTCACGAGACGAAAATCAACTTCATGCTGCAGTAGTAGAGCTTATTGCATTAGATGATGCTGAAATAAAATATTCAACGGTTCAAAACTGGTATCCAGGAGATAAGAAAGGAAAAGGAGGCGTATTTAACTTTGTTACCAAACGAGGAATTTGCCATAACCGCTCTAAAATATCGTGGACTCAAGTTGAGACAGGCTCTGCGGTAACTTGGAAGTATCCTTCTTGTATATTAAAAGGAGATCATTCAATAGGTGAATTTTACTCGATTGCAGTAACCAATAATTATCAACAAGCAGATACTGGTACAAAAATGGTACACTTGGGAAAAAATACACGTAGTACTATTATTTCTAAAGGAATTTCTGCAGGAAAATCCCAAAATAGCTACCGGGGATTAGTTCAAGTAGGAGCTCGTGCTGAAAATGCGCGGAATTTTTCACAATGTGATTCTCTTTTAATGGGAAATGAATGCGGGGCACACACCTTTCCTTATATCGAAGCTAAAAGTAATTCAGCACAAATTGAACACGAAGCCACTACTAGCAAAATAGGAGAAGATCAAATTTTTTATTGTAATCAAAGAGGAATTGATACTGAAAAAGCCATTGCGCTTATTGTAAATGGTTTTAGTAAAGAGGTGTTAAATAAACTTCCAATGGAGTTCGCCGTAGAAGCACAAAAATTATTAGAAATCTCCCTTGAAGGATCAGTGGGATAAAAAATCAAGTATGTTAACGATTGAAAATTTACACGCCCAAATAGAGGGAAAAGATATTCTAAAAGGAGTTGACTTAGACGTCAAAGCAGGAGAAGTACATGCTATTATGGGTCCTAATGGTTCGGGAAAAAGTACCCTTTCTTCAGTAATTGCAGGAAATGAAAGTTATCAAATGACTGCAGGTAAAATGCTATTAAGAGGAAACGATCTTTCAGAATTGGATGCAGAAGAGCGTGCTCACGCAGGTGTTTTTCTTTCATTCCAATATCCAATTGAAATTCCTGGAGTGAGTGTAACAAACTTTATAAAAACGGCAATAAACGCAAACAGAAAAGCCAAAGGCCTTAAAGATATGCCTGCAAGTGAGTTGTTAAAAAAAATTAGAGAAAAAGCCCAGATGCTAGATATAGATTCTAAATTTCTCTCTCGTTCATTAAACGAAGGATTTTCTGGAGGAGAAAAAAAGAGGAATGAAGTTTTTCAAATGGCTATGTTAGAGCCTTCTTTGGCAATTTTAGATGAAACAGATTCTGGCTTGGATATTGATGCCTTAAAAATTGTTGCCAATGGAGTAAACAAACTTAAAAGTAAAGATAATGCTGTAATTATAATTACCCATTACCAGCGGCTTTTAGACTATATAGTTCCCGATTTTGTCCATGTTCTTTTTGATGGTAAAATTGTAAAATCAGGCACCAAAGAGTTAGCACATGAATTGGAAGCTAAAGGGTATGATTGGATTAAAGAATTGGCATAATATGGAATTTAAAGAAAAACTAATTTCTTCTCACCTAGCCTTTGAAGATGTTGCCGATTTACCAGAAAACCTTCATCAATCAAGAATTTCTGCGCTTAAAGTTTTTGAGAAAAAAGGTTTTCCTACAAAAAAAGATGAAGCTTGGAAATATACTTCTTTGTTAAATTTAGTTAATCAAGACTATTCACTTTTTCCTAGAGACGTAACCAACATTGAGCTTAAAGAGGTAAAAAAGTATTTCCTTTATGACACAGACACCTACAAGGTTATTTTTATAGATGGAGTATACAGTCCATTTTTATCAAATACAACCCATGATGGTATAGATGTTTGTTTATTGTCTGCAGCTCTCACTAAGCCCAAGTATAAAAAATTGATAGAAACTTATTTTAATAAGATTGCACCACAAGAAGACAGCATGACTGCTTTAAATACTTCTTATGCTAAAGAAGGTGCTTTTATCTATATTCCTAAAAGTATCGATACCGAAAAGCCGATTGAAATTATCCATTTTTCTTCTGGAAAAGAAAAAGCTATTTGGCTGCAACCTCGAAATTTAATTGTGGTTGATCAGAACGCACAAGTTCAGATTATTGAACGCCACCAAAGTTTAAAAGATCATCCGGTGGTAACTAATAGTGTTACTGAAATTTATGTGCACCAAGATGCATTTATGGATTATTATAAATTACAGAATGACCTTGAAACAGCATCATTAATTGATAATACCTTTATCGTTCAAGAAAAGAACAGTCATGCTAGTGTCCATACTTTTTCTTTGGGAGGGAAGCTAATTCGTAACAATTTAAATTTCTTTCATAAAGGAGAACACATTCTTTCTACCTTGAAAGGAGTTACTATTTTAAAAGGAAAACAACATGTAGACCACTGTACGTTGGTTCACCATGCACAGCCAAATTGTGAAAGCCATCAAGACTATAAAGGGATTTTTTCAGAGCGCTCAGAAGGAGTTTTTAATGGCCAGATATTAGTAGATAAAATTGCTCAAAAGACAAATGCTTTTCAACAGAACAACAATATTCTTTTAGATGATAAAGCCTCAGTAAATACAAAACCACAGCTTGAAATATATGCTGATGATGTAAAATGTTCTCACGGATGTACCATTGGTCAATTAGATGAGGAAGCATTATTTTATTTACGTTCTAGGGGAATTCCTAAGAAAGAAGCGAAAGCTTTGATGACCTATGCTTTTGCAAATAATGTTTTGGAAAGTGTAAAGTTGCCCTCGCTGAAAAAGCGCATTAATAAACAAATTGCTAATAAGCTTGGCGTTAGTCTGGGCTTCGAATTATAGATGTTTGATGTAAAAGAAGTTCGTAAAGATTTTCCTATTTTATCTCGTTCGGTAAATGGGCAACCTCTTGTATATCTTGATAATGCGGCCACTTCTCAAACTCCAAAACAGGTGGTAGAGGTAATATCAGATTATTATTATCGTTATAATGCCAATATCCACCGAGGAGTTCACAAACTTAGTCAAGAGGCAACAGATGCTTATGAAAAAGCACGCACTACCATTCAAACACATTTTAATGCTACCCATCCACATGAAATTATTTTTACTTCTGGAACAACGGAAAGTATTAATGTTATTGCAGCGGGTTATGCTTCAATTCTCAGAAAAGAGGATGAATTATTAATTTCAGCCCTAGAGCACCACTCTAATATAGTACCCTGGCAAATGTTATGTGAAAAAACAGGCGCAACTTTAAAGGTTATACCTATGACAAAATTAGGGACCCTTGACATGGAAGCATTTGAGAATTTATTAAATCCCAACACTAAATTAGTGTTTGTAAACCACGTTTCAAATGCATTAGGAACCATTAATCCAATTAAAGAAATTATAGACAAGTCTCATCAAAAGGGAGCAAAAGTATTAATTGATGGAGCACAAGCCTCCCCTCATATAAAAACAGATGTTCAGGCATTAAATATAGATTATTATGTTACATCTGCACATAAATTATGCGGTCCAACCGGTGTGGGAATGTTGTATGGAAAAGAAACCTTGTTAAAGGAACTTCCACCTTATCAAGGCGGAGGTGAGATGATCGCAAGTGTTACTTTTGAAAAAACTACTTATGCTGATTTACCACATAAATTTGAAGCAGGAACCCCAAACATATCTGGGGGTATTGCTTTTGGCGCTGCTTTAGATTACATGAATAAAATAGGTTTTGAAGCTATTGCTTCATATGAGAAAGAATTATTGATCTATGCAACGGATGCTTTAAAAAAAATAGATGGGTTAAGGATTTATGGAGAGGCCTCAGAAAAAACGGCAGTAATCTCATTTAATGTTGGGACGATTCATCCCTATGATATTGGAAGTATTTTAGATCAAATGGGGATTGCCGTTAGAACAGGGCATCACTGTGCACAGCCTATTATGGATTTTTATAATATTCCGGGAACCGTAAGAGCTTCTTTTTCTTTTTATAATACGTTTGAAGAAATTGATGTTTTGGATAAAGGAATTAGGAAGGCAATTCGAATGTTGCAATAATTTTATAATTTTAAGTGTGAAAACAATAGAGACCATTCAAGAAGAAATTGTAGAAGAATTTTCATTATTTGAGGATTGGATGCAACGTTACGAATACATGATAGATCTTGGAAAATCGCTTCCCTTGATTAATAATCAATACAAAACAGACACCTATATAATTAAAGGATGTCAAAGTAAAGTATGGGTCCATGCAGAGTTAAAAGAAGATCAACTTAACTTTACAGCAGATAGTGAAGCTATTATTACAAAAGGAATTATTGCTATTTTAATTCGAGTGTTTTCAAATCAACATCCAAAAGATATTTTAACAGCAAACACTGATTTTATTGATAGAATCGGATTAAAAGAACATTTATCACCAACGCGCGCTAACGGTTTAGTCTCTATGATCAAACAAATTAAAATGTACGCAGTAGCTTTTCAAACACAATTGAATTAAATCTTATGTCAGAAAAAATCGATACTAATGCTCTAGGCGAAAAAGTCGTTAATGTCTTAAAAACAATTTTTGATCCTGAAATACCAGTAGATATTTATGAATTAGGATTGATTTACGATGTATTTGTCAATGAAGATTTAGATGTCAAAATACTAATGACACTTACAACACCAAACTGTCCAGTTGCAGAATCACTTCCCATGGAAGTTGAAGAAAAGGTAAAGTCATTAGACGAGGTAAAGACAGCGGAGGTAGAAATTACTTTTGACCCTCCTTGGACTCAAGATTTGATGAGTGAAGAAGCTAAGTTAGAGTTGGGAATGTTATAACTATGTCTGAAACAATTCTTAATAAAGTTGCGAATAGTGTTTTGGTCAATTTTGACCTAGAGTCATACATTCCCAAAGGATCTCGAACCTTTATTGATATATCCCAATGGCTTGAGCAGGGATTTTTATTAAGAGAAAAACCCTTTAGAGAAGCTTTAATAACTCACGACTGGAAAAAGTATTCAAGGCATCATATTGCACTAGGTAGCAGTACAGGAGCTATTCTTCCGGCTTGGGCATCGCTTTTAGTAACTTCTTATTTACAGCCAGTTGCTAAAATTATAGTTTTAGGTTCTTTAGTGGAGTTAGAACGACAAATCTTTCGAGAGATGATTACAGAACTTGATTTGACTCCTTTTGAAGGTAAGCCTATTATGATTAAAGGTTGTTCAGACGCAACCATTCCGCAAGATGCATATATTCTTTTAGTACAACGCTTACAAAGTGTTGCCAAAAGTTTATTTTATGGGGAAGCTTGTTCTTCCGTACCTTTATGGAAGGTAAAAAAATAAGGTGATTACACCCGCACAAAAAGTATTGATAGTAAGTTATTACTGGCCACCTGCAGGAGGTTCTGGTGTTCAGCGCTGGATGTACTTTGCAAAGTATTTAAAAGAACTAGGCTGGGAACCTATCGTTATTACTGTTGAGGAGCAGCAAGCTTCCTATGCTGTTTTGGATAAAAGCTTGATGGAAGAGGTATCCCATATACGAGTAATTAGAACTTTTACTAGTGAACCCTTAAAATGGTACTCTTTTTTGACTACGGGAAGTCCCCAAAAAGGAATCCCTCAAGGGGAGGTAAAACGAAAAAGCCTTTTGCAAAAACTAGCTGCCTATATTAGAGGAAATTATTTTTTGCCTGATGCCAGAAAAGGTTGGGTACCCTTTGCGGTAAAAGCTGTTCAAAAAGTATTGAAAGAAGAATCCATTTCCCATTTGATTACAACAGGGCCACCACATTCTACCCATCTAGTAGGGCTTCAATTGAAAGCTGAGTTTAACATAAACTGGTGGGTAGATTTTCGAGACCCATGGGTGGAATTATTTTATAACACCGATTTGTATCGAACTCCCAAAACCATTCAAAAAGATTTAGCTTTAGAACAATCGATACTCAAAACGGCCAATGGCGTTTTGACCACAGTGGGAGGAAAACTTCACAACCAACTTAAAGCCAAAGCACCAAAACAACGTTTTGTTTCAATACCAAATGGTTACGATGCTGAATTAATTAAAAAGATTCATGTTAGAAAACCTAAGAAGATTTTTCACGTTGTTTATACGGGCTTATTAACACAAAATCAATCCTATGACTCGGTATTAGAACCCTTGAATAATATAGCAAACGATATCCCTGTACGTTTGTCTTTAGCAGGATCTATTAGCGAAGAAATAATTGACCATATACTTTCAAAATATAATAAAATTGAACTGGTTTTCTGTGGATATGTATCTCACAAAGAATCTATAAAGCTTATGAAAACTGCACATCTTCTATTAAATTTTATTTTCATAGGAGCACAATCACAAATGATTTCAGGAAAAATATTAGAATATATGGCTACATCGATTCCTATTCTCTCAATTGGGAGTCCAAATTCCGATGCAGGAAAATTTATTAAAAAGGGGAGTGCCTCTAAAATGATTGAGGCAACTAATTCAAGTGAAATTTTAGCTTTTTTAAAGGAAATTATAAATACTAAAGAAACAAAACAAAATCAATTTTTAGACCTTGATAATTGGAGCAGGAAAGCCCTAACAAAACGTTTGATAAATGAAGTATTAAAAGCTGAACTAACAGGTTAAAATTTTTAGTTTACAATTGCTTATTAATGGTTTTTTTGTAAAAATTCTTGCTATTCAAGTATGCCCAACTGGCAATTGGCATCAAAGACTTTACGGACCCACCACCTTCGCTTAAAATTTTTCTTATATTTTCTGAAGCAAAACCTAATTTAGGAGCATTTACAACTTGTATTTTTTCATGTTTAAGAATTATTTCTGGAATTACAACTTTATGTTTTCTGGGATAGACGCATAATTGAACAAGATTTAAAATATCTTGATGCCGCTTCCATTTGTCAAAATGAATTAAATTATCTTCTCCCATTAGTAAGGAAAATTGTAAAGTTGGATGCAGGTTAACTAAATACTCTAAAGTATCAATAGTATAACTAGGCTTTGGAAGAGAAAATTCAATATCACTTACTTCTAAGTTTATTTGATCTTCTACCGCAAGACGAACCATCTCAAGTCTATGACTGTCTTTGAGAAGTGTATCATTAGCTTTAAAAGGATTTTGAGGGGAAACTACAAACCAAACTTCGTCAAGATCCGTATTGTTAGAAAAATAATTTCCTAGGGTAAGATGTCCTTTATGAATGGGATTAAATGTACCAAAATATAAACCTATTTTTTTCACAAGTCAAAGATAGTAAACCCTAGGAATTAAGGAAGTTTGAAATCACTTGAACGATTTCTTTTTTTGCAGTTTCTAAATCATCATTTATTAAACAATAATCAAACCGTTCTGAAAAGGTTAATTCACCTTTTGCTTTTCCAATACGTTCGTTAATCTTTTCTTCACTATCAGTAGCACGATGGCGTAATCTATTTTCTAGTTCTTCTATTGAGGGTGGTTGAACAAAAATAGATAAGGTTTGTTTGGGATATTTTTTTTTAATTGTAAGCCCTCCTTTCACATCAATATCAAACAAAACCTGCTTTCCTTCTTTCCAAAGGCGCTTTAATTCTGAAGTGAGTGTTCCATAAAAGGTGTTTTCATATACTTCTTCATATTCAACAAAAGCATTTTCACGAATTTTTTCTTTAAAACCCTCTGGGCTTAAAAAGTGATATTCTACACCGTCTTTTTCCTTACCACGAGGTGCTCTAGACGTTGCTGATATGGAAAACCCCAGAGGAAGGCTTTGTTCTAAAAGGTGATTCACCAATGTAGTTTTACCGCTTCCAGAGGGAGCTGAAAAGACAATAAGTTTTTCAGAATTCAAATCAGAGTACGTTTAAAAGTTGTTCTTTTATTTTTTCAAGCTCATCTTTCATTTGAACCACTATTTTTTGAAGTTCAGAATGATTAGCTTTCGAACCTATAGTATTTATTTCACGACCAATTTCTTGTGCTACAAACCCTAACTTTTTTCCATTTGGAAAGTCATTTTCAAGGACTTTTTTAAAATAATCTAAATGATTTTGAAGTCTCACTTTTTCTTCAGTAATATCGAATTTCTCAAGATAAAAAATCAGCTCTTGTTCAAAACGATTCGAATCTATTTCAATTTTTAATTCCTCTAAGGATGCACGAAGTTTTACTTCAATTTTTTTACTCCTCTCAGGATCAGTCTTAATGGCATCTTCTAGGTAGGTTTCAATTAAATCAAGGCGGAGTAAAAAGTCTTTTTCAAGTACTTTTCCTTCGTCTAACCGGTAGGTTTCAATATTCTTAATGGCATCATCTAACAAATTAAAAATAGCTTTTTTTTCATCTTCTTGTAGGGTATTGCGTTCAGATGAAAGTGTGTCTGGTAGTCGCATTGCAATGGCTAAGTGATCTATTTCATTGTTTTCTTCAATCTGTTTTAGTTGAGCCATATATTCTTTTACCACAGATGCATTAATTGCTGTAGGCGCATTTTTGCCATTAAACTCGATAAATATATTTAGATCAATTTTACCACGGTGAAGCTTTTGTGCAATCCGTTTTCGAATTTCTGTATCAATTTCTCTCAAATAAGATGGCGTACGTAAATTAATATCAGCATTTTTACTGTTTAATGATCGAATTTCAATGTTAAGACTTTTGTCTTCCCATTGGGCTTTTGTCTTCCCAAAACCCGTCATGGACATTATCATATCTTAAAGTTTACGAATTTTAATATTCCTAAAAGACACTTTATTTCCATGGTCTTGAAGACCAATTTTTCCAGCTTTCATTTTCCCAAAGCGTTTAAAATTGCAATCATCATTAAACTTCGACTTAGAAACCATTGTATCCCATTCAGGTCCACTAAGAGGAAATTTAACGATTTTAGTACCGTTTAATTTAACGCTTCCTTCATTTTTATTGTGGTCTATGGTTAAAATTACATGATTCCATTCTCCTGCAGGTTTGCAGACATCTTTAGTAGGCTGAACTAAATCATATAAAGCTCCAGCTTGGTGGTATTTAGGATTTGCCTTAGCATCTGGATGCCTTTCATTATCTAATACCTGAATTTCAGGACCAGTTGAATAAGGTTTATTATGACTTTCACCTTCTTGAACTGCCCAGAAGATTCCACTATTCCCTCCTTCAGATATATTCCATTCAATTGACAACTGGAAGCTTTTGTATATCTTATCTGATACAATATCATGAATATAATCTCCTTTTGGACGTAATGCAGGGTCAAAAGTAAGAACTCCGTCTTTAGCAGTCCAAACAGGTGCAACCCCTTTTCTGTTGAAACGATGCCAACCATTTAAAGTTTCTCCATCAAAAAGAGATTCCCATTTATCGCTGTTTGACTCAGTTTCTCTTTCTTTTACAGGGGAACTACTTGATAGAATTCCAATAGTTACTAAGGCAATAAATATTTTTTTCATAGGATATTTTTATAAGTTTAAAATATTTTTTAAATACTGTTTATCAATACTCCCTCCAGCAAAATCATCAAATGTTTTCTGAGTAGCTTCAA
>CAJQQG010000043.1 GCA_905480425.1 uncultured Flavobacteriaceae bacterium
ATGCTTAACTGGACTCATTCTAATAAAAATGAAGGTGGAAATAATCCTCATGAAGGCCCAATAATTTTTAAATGGAAGAAAAAATTTTGGATGATTACAGATATGTGGGAAGGATTAGATGTTTATTCGTCAAAAGACACTAAAAACTGGGAGTACAACAACACTATACTTGGTGAGCCAGGTGCACGTCCGGACGACAATATAAATGGGCGTCATGCTGATATTGTAATTTCAAATAATAATGCATACATAGTATATTTTACTCATCCAGGGAGAGTTTATTTTCAAAACAAAGAAGTGTATGAGGAATCATATAGATATAGAAGATCCTCAATACAAATAGCCGAATTAGAGCTGGTAAATGATAAAATGGTTTGTGACAGGAATAAATATTATCCTTAAAGCTTGTGAAAAGTTTTTAATATAAGAGGTTAAACAAAAAATATTGACACCTAGTGTCAGCTGCTTACACCTTAAACTATCAATAATTAAAAAACATAAAACTACTATTAGTCCATCAAATCCTGACAATGCAACAAGCTTAGTTCAATCAGGGTTTTTCCGATTTTCTCGAAATCCAATTTATTTTTCTTTATTAAACATAATATTTTGGTTTTCTATTTATCTGGGTTCCTTTTTCGGCTTGATAGTTACACCTCTATTTGTAATATATATGAATCAATTTCAAATTATACCAGAAGAAAAAGCTATGCTTAAATTATTTTCAGATAAATATAAATCATACTGTTTACAAGTAAGAAGGTGGATTTAATTACCAGTACATAACCCCTAACCTCAGCATTTAAGACCCTAAAGGCATATCATCTTCAGTAAGCTCTACAATACACTCTACAAAGAATGAAACAAGCTACTAATAAAGTAATTGTGTACTTGCCTTTGTTTATGTGATTACCTTGACTAATTAAGTTTAGGGTCGTTTTCTATTTAACAAATATTTGTGAAGGCATATATAAGGGTTCTAAGTTTTGTAAAGGTTATATAAACATAACAAAGCTTTTATTTTTCATTTAAGTTTTGTTAATTATTCAGAATGCGCCTCTAATTAACTTTAGAGGTGTTTTCTTTTAAACCACAGGCATATCATCTTCAGTAAGTTCTAAAATACACTTTACCAAGAATGAAACAAGCTACTAATGAAGTAAGTGAAGATTTGCCTTTGTTTGTTAAGTAAGTTCTTGGATTTGTGATTTTTCAATTATTTTTTTATGTTTGAGTATTATTAATCATAAATCAATTTAAAATGAAAAAATTATTATTATCAATTTTATTATTAGGTACAATTTCATTAAATGCTCAATATTGTTTGTTTTTTGACATTAAAGCAGAGAATCCCGAAATGGTTGTGTCAGCACTTTCTTCTGCAATGAATACTGAATGGGGTAAGAATATTCAAGGAACAAAGTCATTATTTGCATATGCTATCAATGGATCAACTGAGTCTACACATTCACTTCAAATATGCTTTCCTAATGAAGAGGCTTTTGAACTAGCTTTTATGTCTTATGGTCAATCACTTGAGGCACAATTACTCTTTGACGGTAAACTTGCAGAATTTTCTGTTGCTGTTTCTCAGTCGTTAAATACACCTATTTGGTATAATGGGGAAGATTGGGCTGAAGATAATGTATTTATGCTATATCAAATGGATGTATCAAATCCAAGCATATACTTAAAGGAATTTAAAAGCTTCTCCCAAAAAATGGCTAAAAAGTTAGGATATGAAGATAATTCCTATGGTTTAGCATATCCAATAGTAGGTAAAAATGCAGACTTTACTCATTTTGTATGGATTGGATCTCCTGACATTAAAACGGCCTTATCAAATACTAAAAAAATGTTTTCTGATCCTGCATTTGCAGAATTTTCTAAGAAAGTATCAGGTGTGAGAAAAGTCGTTAATACTATAATGTCAGTTCGAGTTATGGACTTTTAAAAATATTTTCAGCTAAATTTAACCCTCCCAAGTGGAGGGTTTTCTCTTAAACTCCAGGCATGTCATCTTTAGTAAGTTCTGGAATTTATTATATTAGCTGTAATGGAGTTATTCGCTTATGTTTTAGCATTTTTTGGTTTTTTTATACTCATAAAAGGTATTAAACCCACAATAGTATGGATAAATAATATTACTGATAAAGATTTAGCAAAGGGAGTCGTTATTATTGCAATTTTTTTAACAGTTTGTTTCTATCCATTTGCTGTTATAAATTACCTATTGTCTTTGTGATATTTTGAAAAATCAGCTAGTTTTATCCCTATTGTATTTTTAATTGATGTTATAGTTGTTATTTTCTTTTAAATCATAAATTATGAAATTGATAAAAAATTTACTTAACCTCTTTAAGGAAAGAAGAGATGGGAATTTAAAATTCCGAAAAGAATATTATGAGCGAACTGGGGTTGACCTTAATAAGGTAAATTCTAATGATAATAGTGGGGGAGCTACATGAAATTTTTTTATCTTAATTAAAAACTATACAAAATCTTTAATATGGAGTTTTCTTTTAAACCACAGGCATATCATCTCCAGTAAATTTTGGTATTTCTGTTTCTTTAGAAATAGTTTTATCTTTGGAATATTATTAATCATAAATCAATTAAAATGAAAAAATATATATTATTATTATTTACTTTGCTTTCACTAAGCTCTTTATCTGCTCAAAATACTTTTCAACTTTGGAATTTTAATGCTAAAGATGGTATGGAAGAATCCATAGCAAAACTTGCTACAGAGCAATTTGAGAATGCAAATTTTAAATCAGGTGGAATACAAATTGAAAGAATTGAGCATGGAAATAACCCATGGTCACACAGAATCATTCTCTTCGGAGAAGTGGGTAAAATTGGAAGAGTAGAAGGAGACCTTAAGGAGTTTGAATGGGATTTATTTAGAGCTAAACTTGACCGTTTTATTTTAGAATGGGGTACTTCAGAGGCGGGTAGATTTTTAAGTATAGAAGGTGGAACTTGGATAGATTTCCCTTATGTTCAGATTTATAACCTTGAATTAGACAATTCTAGTGCCTTTAAATCAGCACATGATAAATTTGTTAAACAGACTTCAAAAACTCGTGGAAATAGACCTATTGCTTTTGGCACTTATGATATAGGTGGAGGCAATAATTCTCATTGGGTAGCAATTGGAGCAAAAGATTTCAGTGATTTAATATCACAAAAAGTAATAAATGAAGGATACAAAAAAGAGTGGGCTGAATGGAGAAAAAATAATGGAGGTGCAGTCTCTTCTTCAAATTATAGTCTCAGAGTTCTTGGAGCTTTCACTAATCAATAATTATAGATAGTTAAATTTTAATGCCCCCTTTTAAGCGAGGGGGTTTTTTATATCTTTACTTTCCATCTTTTTTTTTATTCCAATTCTTAATTGACTTTTGTTTTTTAGGGTATTTGTATAGAGCTCTTTTCTTGTGCGACTTTATAAGTGTTAATTTCTCTTTAACATTAAGTGGAACTTGTTTCCAACGTTTATGGTTAATTAGTATGTAAAAATCTTGAGGTTGTATTATAAGCTTATCAAGAATAAGGCTATTTACTTTTTTGATATTCCCTTTTGTGTAAAACTGACTTGAATAGCTTTTGGAATCTAAAGTATAGATTGTCTTGTTTTTAGCATCGCTCACCAAATATTTATCAGTATTATTTTCAAGCAACGGATTTGCAAAACCGCTCAGGTATATTACCAGAAGTATCAATGGAATTGTTACACCAATTTTAAGGAAAATAATCCTATCTTTAATTTCAAACCAATAATGATGAATCCATAAAGCCATTGGAATGGTTACAGGAAGAATATATGGATGTATTAGGCTTTTAGAAGTTGTAAAAAAAAATGGTGTCCAAACAATCCAAGTAAGTAAAAATAAAGCCCAAGAATCTGTTTTTAATTTTTTAAAATTTCCCCATAAAGTTTGAATAAAAATCAGAGACCAAGGCAAGCAAAAGATCAACAGAAACCCCCAAATAATTCCAAAGGGTTGTTGCTTGGCAAACCCATATTTATCGCCCACCCATCCTGAATTAAAATAACGGTTAAAGTGTTCACCTACAATAAAGTAATCTATAAATCCCGGCGAGGCAGCTTCCGCAAGAAAATACCAGGGTAACGCAATTAAAATAAATAAAAAACTCCCCAACACCCAGGGTGCTTTTTTTAAGGAGCTTATTAAATTATTTTGAATTATACACCAAATCAAAATAGGAGGTAAGGTAAGGACACCAATAATAGGTCCTTTTGCAAGAAGTCCCAATCCAAGGCCTGAAAAAAAAAGATATCCCCAAGCGGTAGAAGCTTCTTTTTGGATGCTTTTCCAAAAAGAGAGCATTACGACCGTTATGCTTAGAGTTAGGAAAACATCTGTAGAGACTACGCCGGAGTGTAAATAAAATTCCGGAAGACTTAAAAGGATGATACCAGGTAAATAAGAGGAAGTACTACTTTTTTGGCCAAATTTTCCAATCCACCATCCAATAAAACCACAAACTAATAAATAAGGAAGGCGAACAAAAAACGCACTGTCATCAAAAAGAGTTATACTTAGAGCACTTGCCCAGCTTGACAATGGTGGTTTTGCCCAAAATGGAACTCCATAATCAATTTGAAGCACAACCCAGTTTTGGGTCTCGGCCATTATCCTTGCAATTTCAGCATACCGTGCTTCTGTTTTATCCATTAAAGGAATAACGGTATTTAGAAACCCTCTAATAAGTAGTAATACCCAAAATATAATCCGTAAAGTTTTGTCGCTTTCTAATTTGGGAAATCTTATCATTTGTAATGTTTATATATTTTTAATAAATCAAACCAGACTTTGATTCCATAAAATAATGACACCTTACTATTTTCTGAGTCAATCCATACTGAAAGCGGCACCTCTAAAATCTTAGTTTGTATTTTTGTCCTTCCAAAATGGTTGATTAGGCGATAGAAAATTTCCACATCAAATAACCAGCGTGTTAAAAATGCTTCATTAAATATGAATGTTGCCCATTCTCTAGAAAATATTTTACAGCCACATTGTGAATCATAAATGGGGAGTCTTAACATTTTTGAAATAAAAGTAGCAATGATACGTCCAATGATAAAGCGATGCGCTTTACGTTGTATGTTATTATCTAACTTTTTAATGCGCGATCCAAAAACAAAAGAGGTTTCATTTGTTACTTTTTCTGAGAGGAGAATGCATTCTTCTATTGAGGTTGATAAATCAGCATCTAAAAAAGCAAAGCGTTCAAGTTTATTATTTTTAAGCGCACTGATCATTCCTAGTCTTATGGCAGCTGCTTTCCCTTCGTTTTTCTCTTGGTTTATAATACTTATGTGTTTAGGAAACTTAATTCGCAAGTCTTCCAAAACAGAATCAGTATTATCAGAAGATCCATCATTCACAAAATAAATTGATGCTGCAAAATTTTTTTTTACAAATGAAACATAACGATTCACTGGAAAACGTGATGCTTCATTATAACATGGAATAATTATAGCGGTATGAACCATTTAAATCAACTTATATAAATAATAAAACTTTAAAGAAATTAAAAAAAAATTCAATGAGATTCTTTTGAGGCTTAAATACCCTATTAGTTAAGTTTTTGTGATATAAATAAATATAGGCATTCTTAGGATAAAAAGATAAATTTTAGTGTTTTGAATACTCTTTATAATGATTTCAAAACAAAAAGTAGTTAATTATGTTATTTTTTTCCATAAAAAGCGTAAGTGATTAAAAAAAATTCATAAATTTGCGCTCCTAAAAATAACATTGAAACAACAATAATTATGGCTAAAGAAAAATTTGACAGGTCGAAACCCCACTTAAATATTGGAACTATTGGTCACGTAGATCATGGTAAAACAACCCTAACTGCGGCAATTACAAAAGTACTTGCTGATCAAGGTTTTTCAGAAGCTAGTAGCTTCGATCAAATAGATAATGCTCCTGAAGAAAAAGAGCGTGGAATTACAATTAACACTTCACATGTTGAATACCAAACGGCAAATCGTCATTATGCTCATGTTGACTGTCCAGGTCACGCAGATTATGTCAAAAACATGGTTACTGGTGCTGCTCAAATGGATGGTGCTATCCTTGTTGTTGCTGCAACTGATGGTCCTATGCCACAAACTAGAGAGCATATATTATTAGGCCGTCAGGTAGGTATACCACGTCTTGTTGTTTTTATGAATAAAGCAGACATGGTTGATGATGAAGAATTAATTGAATTAGTTGAAATGGAAGTGCGTGAATTACTTTCTTTTTACGACTACGATGGAGATAATTCTCCTGTAGTTTTAGGATCTGCTCTTGGCGCTCTTAATGGAGAACAAAAATGGGTTGATTCAGTTATGAAATTAATGGAAGAAGTTGATACTTGGATTGAACTCCCTAAACGTGATGTTGAGAAAGATTTTTTAATGCCTGTTGAGGATGTTTTTTCAATTACAGGACGTGGAACTGTTGCAACAGGTAGAATTGAAACTGGAGTAGCTAATACAGGTGATGAAATAGACATCATTGGTATGGGTGCCGAAAAATTGAAATCTACAATTACTGGGGTTGAGATGTTTCGTAAAATTTTAGATAGAGGAGAAGCAGGAGATAACGTAGGAATTCTTTTAAGAGGTATTGAGAAAAGTGATATTACAAGAGGAATGGTAATGTGTAAAGTAGGCTCTGTAACACCACACGCTAAATTTAAAGCTGAAGTTTATATTCTTAAAAAAGAAGAAGGCGGACGTCATACACCATTCCATAACAACTACCGACCTCAGTTCTATGTCAGAACGACTGACGTTACCGGAAACATTATGCTTCCTGATGGAGTTGAAATGGTTATGCCAGGAGATAACCTAACAATTAACGTTGATTTGATTCAGCCGATTGCCTTAAGTATTGGATTGCGTTTTGCAATTCGTGAAGGAGGAAGAACAGTAGGTGCGGGACAGGTTACGGAAATCCTAGACTAACCAAAAATGTTTTTAATATGACACTCCAAGGTATCCCGTTCTACGGGATGCCTTTTGTGTCAAATAAAAACGGGTTTAGCTCAGTTGGTAGAGCACTGGTCTCCAAAACCAGGTGTCGGGAGTTCGAGCCTCTCAACCCGTGCATAATTAGAAAAGTAAAGCATGCAACTTTTTATATCATACATTAAAGATTCTTTCGAAGAATTAAAAAACAATGTTTCCTGGACCGAGCGTTCTGAATTACAGCGCTTAGTTGTTGTTGTACTTGTTTTTTCAATTTTGTTTTCCCTTGCAATTTGGGGAGCAGATACAGTTCTTTCGAGAGTTATTCAATTTTATTTTAACTTGATCGGATAATCATGACAACAACTACTTCAGATAAGAAATGGTACGTAGTTCGTGCTGTCAGTGGTCAAGAGGCTAAAATCAAAGATTACATTATGTCTGAGGTTTCTCGTTATGGATATGATCATCTTGTGGAAGATATTTTGGTCCCTACGGAGAAAGTAATCCAAATTCGTAATGGAAAAAAAATAAATAAAGAACGGGTTTATTTTCCAGGATATATTATGGTTAAAGCTAATTTAACAGGAGAGTTACCTCACATTATTAAATCAGTAACAAATGTTATTGGTTTTTTAGGAGAGACTAAAGGAGGCGAACCTGTTCCGTTAAGAATTTCAGAAGTAAATAGAATGTTAGGTAAAGTAGATGAACTTGCCCTTTCCACAGAACATATTTCTATTCCATTTTCACAGGGAGAAAATGTAAAAGTAATTGACGGTCCTTTCAATGGATTCAATGGAGTGATTGAAAAAGTGAATGAAGAAAAGCGTAAACTTGAGGTAATGGTTAAGATTTTTGGTAGAAAAACACCTTTAGAACTTAGCTATATGCAAGTTGAGAAAATATAAATGTTACATTAATAAATTGAATTTTGTGTATTTGCTTCCGCCTTACACAATTCGAAATTAAACTACATAATGGCAAAAGAAGTAAGTAAAGTTTTAAAACTACAAGTTCGGGGAGGTGCTGCGAATCCGTCGCCACCGGTTGGACCCGCGCTGGGTGCTGCAGGAGTTAATATCATGGAGTTTTGCAAACAATTTAATGCAAGAACCCAAGATAAACCAGGTAAAGTATTACCGGTTGCGATTACTGTTTATGTTGACAAATCATTTGAATTTGTTATTAAGACACCTCCAGCGGCCGTTCAACTGATGGAAGCAGCCAAAGCTAAAAAAGGTTCTGGAGAACCCAATCGAAATAAAGTGGCTACAGTCACTTGGGATCAAGTTAAACTCATTGCTGAGGATAAAATGCCTGATCTTAATGCATTTACCATCGAGTCTGCTATGAAGATGATAGCTGGTACAGCGCGTTCAATGGGTTTTAAAGTTTCTGGAGAAGCTCCCTTTTAATTTATTAATACAAAGCAATGGCTAAATTAACTAAGAAACAAAAGGAGTCTCGTGCTAAATTAGATCCTAAAAATCTATACACGCTTAAAGAAGCTTCTGAATTGGTAAAAGAAATTACCACTACAAAATTTGATGCGAGCATTGACTTGGCAATTCGTTTAGGAGTAGATCCTAAAAAAGCCAATCAAATGGTTCGTGGTGTTGTTACCTTACCGCACGGAACAGGTAAAGACGTCCGCGTTCTTGCACTTGTTACCCCAGATAAAGAAGCAGAGGCTAAAGAAGCAGGTGCTGATTTTATAGGATTGGATGAATATTTGCAGAAAATCAAAGATGGTTGGACAGACGTTGATGTAATTGTAACTATGCCAAGTGTGATGGGAAAATTAGGCCCATTAGGACGCGTATTAGGCCCTCGCGGTTTAATGCCTAATCCTAAAGCTGGAACGGTAACAATGGATATTAAGAAAGCAGTAACTGATGTAAAAGGCGGTAAGATTGATTTTAAAGTTGATAAAACCGGAATCGTTCATGCTTCCATTGGAAAAGCATCTTTTACAGCTAACAAAATTTACGAGAATGCTGATGAACTGTTGAAGACTATTTCAAAATTGAAGCCCTCTACAACCAAAGGATTATATGTAAAAAGCGTTTTCATGTCAAGTACCATGAGCCCGAGTATATCAATTGACGCCAAAATGGGTTAACGCACTAAATTTAAGCAATGACTAGACAAGAAAAACACGATGCAATAGAAAACCTTAAAGAAGCTTTAGTGAGTGTTAAAACACTTTATTTAGCAGATATTGAGGGATTAGATGCCAGGCAAACAAACGCGTTAAGACGTGCTTGTTTTAAAGAAAATATCAAATTACAAGTGGTAAAAAATACACTTCTTGCTAAAGCTATGGAGGCTTCCACCCATGACTTTGGTGAATTGACGGGGATTCTTAAGGGAAACACGTCCTTGATGTTTTCGGAAACTGGAAATGCACCTGCAAAGGTGATTAAGAACTTTAGAAAAAAGTCAGATCGACCAATTTTAAAAGGTGCCTTCATTGAAGAAGCCATTTATTTAGGAGATGACCAAATTGACGTACTTGTTGCTATCAAATCTAAAGAAGAGTTGATTGGAGATATTATTATGCTGTTACAATCTCCAACCAAAAATGTTGTTTCTGCACTTCAATCGGGAGGTGGGAAATTATCTGGAATCCTTACAACGCTTTCAGAACGTTAAAACCGATATAATTAGTAAGTATTCAATATATAGATATTAAATTTTAATTAGAAAAATTATTAACAATGGCAGATTTAAAAAAATTCGCAGAACAATTAGTCAATTTGACTGTAAAAGAAGTCAATGAGTTGGCTAATATTTTAAAAGACGAATACGGCATAGAGCCTGCAGCAGCTGCAGTAGCTGTTGCAGGACCAGCAGCAGGCGGCGGAGACGCTGGAGCAGAGGAAAAGTCAGAATTTGACGTAATCCTTAAAGCAGCAGGTGGTTCAAAACTAGCTGTAGTAAAATTAGTAAAAGAGTTAACAGGTCTTGGGCTTAAAGAAGCAAAAGAACTAGTTGACGCAGCACCTAGTCCTTTGAAAGAAGGAATTGCTAAGGATGAAGCGGAAGCGCTTAAAAATTCTCTAGAAGAAGCAGGAGCTGAGGTTGAGCTTAAGTAGTCTCAACCATAATCATTAAAGGTATAGGTCTTTAGATTTATCTAAAGACCTATACCCTTTTGTAGTAAGCCCCTTTTGTGTTATGATCATTAAAAAAAAGTTAGATGCCCAGTAAACAGAGCCAAAGAACAAATTTTTCCGGAGCAAAACATACCCCAATGTACCCGGATTTCCTGGATATTCAGATTAAATCTTTTCAGGACTTTTTCCAACTAGAGACCAAATCTGACGAACGTAATGAAGAAGGACTTTTCAATACGTTTAAAGAAAATTTTCCAATTACCGATACAAGAAATCAATTTGTTTTAGAATTTATTGACTATTTTGTTGATCCTCCGCGATACTCTATTCAAGAATGTATAGAACGTGGTTTAACTTATTCCGTCCCTTTAAAAGCGCGTTTAAAATTATACTGTACTGATCCTGAACACGAGGATTTTGAAACTATAGTACAAGATGTTTTTTTAGGAACCATACCATATATGACACCAAGTGGTACTTTTGTGATAAATGGTGCTGAACGAATTGTAGTTTCTCAACTTCACCGTTCACCAGGGGTATTCTTTGGTCAATCTTTCCATGCTAATGGAACTAAATTATATTCTGCCCGAGTAATTCCTTTCAAGGGTTCTTGGATAGAATTTGCCACTGATATTAATAGTGTAATGTACGCTTACATCGATCGTAAGAAAAAACTACCTGTAACTACACTTTTCAGAGCCATTGGTTTTGAATCTGATCGTGATATTTTAGAAATATTTGATCTTGCAGAAGAAATCAAAGTTTCTAAAACAGGTCTCAAAAAAGTTTTAGGCAGAAAATTAGCTGCACGTGTTTTAAAAACATGGCATGAAGATTTTGTAGATGAAGATACAGGTGAAGTTATCTCTATTGAAAGAAATGAAATTATCATTGATCGTGATACTATTTTAGGGAAAGAACATGTTGAAGAAATTCTTGCAGCAAATGTTAAGAATATCTTACTGCATAAAGTCGATGCACACTTGTCTGACTATGCAATTATTTACAATACTCTACAAAAAGACCCAACAAATTCAGAAAAAGAAGCCGTTGAACATATTTATCGTCAATTACGTAATGCAGAACCACCAGATGAGGATACTGCACGTGGGATTATTGATAAGTTATTCTTCTCAGATCAACGTTATAACCTTGGTGAGGTTGGACGTTATAGAATGAATAAAAAATTAGGTTTAGATATTGGAATGGATAAGCTAGTTTTAACAAAACTTGACATTATTACTATAATCAAATACTTAATTGAGTTAATCAACTCAAAAGCAGAGATTGATGATATTGACCACTTATCTAACAGGCGTGTCCGAACAGTTGGAGAACAATTATCTTCTCAATTTGGTGTAGGATTAGCAAGAATGGCAAGGACTATTCGTGAACGCATGAACGTTCGTGACAACGAAGTATTTACTCCCATTGACTTGATTAATGCAAAAACACTGTCATCTGTGATTAATAGTTTCTTTGGAACTAACCAGTTATCACAGTTTATGGATCAAACTAATCCTTTAGCAGAAATAACTCATAAGCGTCGTCTTTCTGCTTTAGGACCTGGAGGCCTTTCTAGGGAACGTGCAGGATTTGAGGTTAGAGATGTGCATTACACTCACTACGGAAGATTATGCCCTATTGAAACACCTGAAGGACCAAATATTGGACTAATTTCTTCATTAGGTGTTTTTGCTAAAGTAAATAACCTTGGGTTTATTGAAACTCCATACCGTAAAGTAGAAAATGGTATCATAAATCTTAAGGAAACAATTTATTTAAGCGCAGAGGAAGAAGAAAATCAATTAATAACTCAAGCTAATATAAATTTTGATAAGACTGGTAAAATTCTTGATGAAAAAGTAATTGCAAGAGATCAAGCTGATTTCCCTGTTGTTGGTCCAAATCAAGTAAATTATACTGATGTTGCCCCCAACCAAATAGCTTCTATTTCAGCTTCCCTAATCCCATTTTTGGAGCATGATGATGCCAATCGAGCATTAATGGGTTCAAACATGATGCGGCAGGCTGTTCCTTTATTACGCCCTGAAGCTCCTATTGTTGGAACTGGTTTAGAAAAGCAAGTAGCATCAGATTCGCGTGTTTTAATTAATGCTGAGAATGATGGAGTTGTAGAATATGTAGATGCTAATAAAATAACCATAAAATATGATTTTTCTGATATAGATAATTTAATCAGCTTTGATGGGGACACCAAATCATACAACTTGATTAAGTTTAGAAAAACAAATCAGGGTACATGTATCAATCTAAAACCAATTATTAAAAAAGGTGATAGAGTTACAAAAGGACAAGTATTATGTCAAGGGTATGCAACAGAATCTGGTGAACTAGCTTTAGGAAGGAACTTGAAAGTAGCCTTCATGCCATGGAAGGGATACAACTTTGAGGATGCAATCGTGATTTCAGAAAAAGTAGTACGCCAAGATATTTTCACGTCTATTCATATAGATGAATATTCTTTAGATGTTCGCGATACTAAACTTGGTACTGAAGAGCTAACAAATGATATTCCAAATGTTAGCGAAGAAGCAACCAAAGATTTAGATGAAAACGGAATGATTCGTATTGGTGCTGAAGTGAATCCTGGTGATATTTTAATTGGAAAAATCACTCCAAAAGGAGAGTCAGACCCTACACCAGAAGAAAAATTATTACGTGCTATCTTTGGAGATAAAGCGGGAGATGTTAAAGACGCTTCATTAAAAGCACCACCATCATTACGCGGAGTTGTAATTGATAAAAAATTATTTACACGTTCTGTAAAAGATAAACGTAAAAGAAACGATGATAAATTAGAATTAGAAACACTAGAAGATTCTTTTGATGATAAATCCGATGCTTTAAAAGCAGTATTAGTTGAAAAACTTTTTACTGTGGTTAATGGTAAAACATGTCAAGGAGTTCAAAATGATTTAGGTGAAGAGATTTTGCCAAAAGGTAAAAAGTACACACTTAAGCTACTTGCTTCTGTGGAAGACTACACTCACCTTACTAAAGGTTCATGGACAACTACAAAAGATATCAACGATTCGATTGCTAATTTGATACACAATTATAAAATCAAAGAAAACGATCTTCAAGGAACACTTAGACGTGAAAAATTCACCATAAGTGTTGGAGATGAGTTACCGGCAGGAATTAAAAAATTAGCTAAAATTTATATTGCTAAAAAAAGAAAACTTAAGGTAGGGGATAAAATGGCGGGACGTCATGGAAACAAAGGTATAGTAGCACGGATCGTACGTGAAGAAGAAATGCCTTTCTTAGAAGATGGAACTCCTGTTGATATTGTTTTAAACCCACTGGGTGTTCCCTCTCGAATGAATATTGGTCAGATTTATGAAACTGTATTAGGTTGGGCAGGACAGAACCTTGGAGAGAAGTATGCAACACCAATTTTTGATGGAGCAACCATTGAGCAAATTAATGCATTGACAGAAAAAGGTAATGTTCCAAAATATGGACACACTTATTTATACGACGGTGGAACCGGAGAACGTTTTGACCAACCTGCGACAGTAGGAGTAATCTATATGTTAAAATTAGGACATATGGTGGATGACAAAATGCACTCTCGTTCTATTGGACCTTATTCATTAATTACGCAACAACCTCTTGGAGGAAAAGCGCAATTTGGAGGACAACGTTTTGGAGAAATGGAAGTTTGGGCTTTGGAAGCATATGGTGCTTCAAGCACATTACAAGAAATTTTAACAGTTAAATCTGATGATGTTGTTGGAAGAGCAAAAACATATGAAGCAATAGTCAAAGGGGATTCACTTCCAGAACCTGGATTACCGGAATCCTTTAACGTGCTTATGCATGAACTAAAAGGACTTGGACTCGACATTCGATTGGAAGAATAATTTAATTTAAGACGACATTTAGCCATGGCTAGAAATAACGAAATAATTACCCAAAAAAAATTCAATAAAATTGCAATCGGATTAGCTTCTCCTGAAGTCATTCTTGGTAACTCGCGCGGAGAAGTTCTCAAACCTGAAACCATCAATTACCGGACGCACAAGCCAGAACGTGACGGACTATTCTGTGAGCGTATCTTTGGTCCGGTTAAGGATTTTGAATGTGCTTGTGGAAAATACAAACGTATTCGTTATAAAGGAATTGTTTGTGACCGTTGTGGGGTGGAAGTAACTGAGAAAAAAGTACGTCGTGACCGAGTAGGGCACATAAATCTTGTAGTTCCTGTAGCTCATATTTGGTATTTCCGTTCGCTCCCTAACAAAATAGGATACTTACTAGGATTACCTTCCAAGAAATTAGATATGATTATCTATTATGAGCGTTATGTGGTTATTCAACCTGGAATTGCTAAAAATGAAGAAGGTGAACCTCTTCAGGTTTTAGACTTCCTTACAGAAGAAGAGTACCTGAACGTAATGGAACAAGTACCACCTGAAAATCAATACAAAGAAGATAGTGATCCAGATAAATTCATCGCCAAAATGGGTGCTGAATGTTTAATTGAATTACTTTCTCGTATTGATTTAGAGGTATTATCATACGAATTACGTCATAAGGCTAATAACGAAACCTCTAAACAACGTAAAACGGAAGCTTTAAAAAGACTCCAAGTTGTAGAAGCTTTTCGTGATGCAAATCAACGAGGCGAAAACCTTCCTCAATGGATGATTATGAAAGTAATTCCAGTAATTCCACCAGAATTACGCCCATTAGTTCCTCTAGATGGGGGTCGTTTTGCTACTTCAGATTTAAATGATCTTTATCGTCGTGTGATTATTAGAAACAACCGTCTTAAAAGATTGGTTGAGATTAAAGCACCTGAGGTAATTCTAAGAAATGAAAAACGAATGTTACAAGAATCAGTAGATTCTTTATTTGACAATACGCGAAAATCATCAGCTGTAAAAACAGACTCTAACCGACCTTTGAAATCACTTTCAGATTCATTAAAAGGGAAACAGGGACGTTTCCGTCAAAACTTATTAGGTAAACGTGTGGATTATTCTGCACGTTCTGTAATTGTCGTTGGACCAGAATTAAAACTATTTGAATGTGGATTGCCAAAAGATATGGCAGCGGAACTATATAAACCATTCATTATTCGAAAGATTATTGAAAGAGGAATTGTAAAAACGGTTAAATCTGCCAAAAAAATTATAGATCGTAAAGAACCTGTGGTTTGGGATATCTTAGAAAATGTTTTAAAAGGACACCCGGTTATGTTGAACCGTGCTCCAACATTACACCGCCTTGGTATACAAGCTTTTCAACCAAAATTAATTGAAGGTAAAGCAATCCAATTACATCCCTTAGTTTGTACTGCTTTTAACGCCGATTTTGATGGGGATCAAATGGCAGTTCATTTACCTTTAGGACCAGAAGCTATTTTAGAATGTCAACTTTTAATGTTGGCATCTCACAGTATTTTGAATCCTGCAAATGGTTCACCAGTTACTGTTCCTTCTCAGGATATGGTATTGGGTCTTTATTACATGACCAAAGCGAGAAAGTCTACTGCTAAGAATAAAGTTAAAGGTGAAGGTTTAATTTTCTATTCTTCAGAAGAAGTTCACATTGCACTTAATGAAAAACGTATTGATCTTAATGCAATGATTAAAATCAGAGCTAAAAATTTCAATAAAGAAGGAGAATTAGAATATCAAATCATCGATACCACAGTTGGGCGTGTTTTGTTTAACGAAGTTGTTCCAGAAAAGGCAGGTTTTTTTAATGTTGTCTTGACTAAGAAAAATCTTAGAGAAATTATTGGGGATATATTAAAAGTAACTAGTGTTCCAGAAACTGCTGAATTTTTAGATAAAATTAAAGGAATGGGATATGGTTTTGCCTTTAAGGGTGGTCTCTCCTTCAGTTTAGGAGATATTATTATTCCTCCAGAGAAAACAAAGATGATCAAAGATGCTAATTCTCAAGTTGATGGAGTTATTGGAAATTATAATATGGGATTAATCACCAATAATGAACGTTATAATCAGGTAATTGATATTTGGACTTCTACTAATGCTATGTTAACTGAATTAGCTATGAAACGAATTAGCGAAGATCAACAAGGATTTAATTCTGTATTCATGATGTTAGATTCTGGGGCTCGTGGATCTAAAGAACAGATTCGTCAGTTAACAGGAATGCGTGGTTTGATGGCCAAACCTAAAAAATCTAATGTAGGAGGTGGGGAGATTATAGAAAACCCAATTCTTTCTAATTTTAAAGAAGGACTTTCTATTTTAGAATATTTTATTTCAACACACGGTGCTCGTAAAGGATTAGCAGATACCGCTCTTAAAACTGCTGATGCAGGTTACTTAACTAGACGTTTACATGATGTTTCTCAAGATGTGATTGTAAACCTTGAAGACTGTGAGACTTTACGCGGCATAGAAGTAAAACCACTTAAGAAAAACGAAGAAATTGTTGAGTCACTTGGGGAACGTATTTTAGGGCGTGTAGCGCTTCATGATATTATTGATCCAAGAACAAGCGATGTTTTAGTTGAAGCTGGAGAAGAAATCAAAGATGCGCATGTGAGTCTTGTTGAAAAGACACCATTAGAATCTATTGAAGTTCGTTCACCACTTACATGTGCTACGAAACGAGGTATTTGTTCTAAATGTTACGGGCGTAACTTAGCTACAAATAAAATGGTTCAACGTGGTGAAGCTGTAGGAGTTATTGCTGCTCAGTCGATTGGAGAACCTGGAACTCAATTAACACTTAGAACCTTTCATGTTGGTGGTGTTGCTGGAAATATTTCTGAAGAAAATAAACTTTTAGCTAAGTTTGAGGGTATTGCAGAAATTGAAGATCTTAAAACAGTTCAAGGCAAAGACGCTGATGGTAATACTGCTGAGATTGTAATTTCACGTACTTCAGAAATTAAAATTTTAGATGCTAAAACTAAAAGTGTTTTAAGTACAAAGAATATACCCTATGGTTCTTCTATCCATATTAAAAATGGAGAAAAACTAAAACAAGATGCTTTAATTTGTAAATGGGATCCATTTAACGGAGTGATTGTATCAGAGTTTGCTGGTAAAATTATGTTTGAGAATATTGAACAAGGAATTACCTATCAGGTAGAGATTGATGAACAAACTGGTTTTCAAGAAAAAGTAATTTCCGAATCCAGAAATAAGAAAGTAGTTCCAACCTTATCTATTGCTGATAAAAAAGGTGTAATACTGCGTTCTTATAACCTTCCTGTTGGAGCACACCTTATCGTAAATGATGGTGATAAAATTGATGTGGGAAAAATATTAGTTAAAATACCAAGAAAATCTGCCAAATCAGGAGATATTACAGGTGGTTTACCTCGTGTTACAGAATTATTTGAAGCACGGAATCCTTCTAACCCTGCAGTTGTTTCGGAAATTGATGGAGTAGTTTCTTTTGGTAAAATTAAAAGAGGAAATCGTGAAATCATTGTAGAATCTAAGTTTGGTGATATAAAGAAGTATTTGGTTAAATTGTCAAATCAGATTCTAGTTCAGGAAAATGATTTTGTAAAAGCAGGAATGTCATTGTCTGACGGAGCTATAACTCCTGCAGATATTTTAAAAATCAAAGGACCTTCAGCTGTTCAGCAGTACTTAGTAAATGAAATTCAAGAAGTATATCGTTTACAAGGAGTGAAAATTAATGATAAGCACTTTGAGGTAGTAGTTCGTCAAATGATGCGTAAAGTCAGAATCCAAGATCCAGGAGATTCAATTTTCTTAGAGAATCAATTAATTTTCCGTTATGATTTTATTACAGAAAACGACAACTTATATGGTATGAAAATTATTGAAGATATTGGTGCTTCTGAGAACTTGAAACAAGGTCAGATTGTTTCGGCACGTCAATTACGTGACGAAAATTCTTTACTTAAAAGAGAAGATAAGCAGTTAGTTGTGTCTCGTGATGCATCACCAGCAACAGCTACTCCTGAATTACAAGGAATAACAAGAGCTTCACTTCAAACTAAATCTTTTATTTCTGCTGCATCATTTCAGGAAACAACTAAAGTATTGAATGAAGCTGCAGTTAGTGGTAAAGTTGATTTTCTAGAAGGATTAAAAGAGAATGTAATTGTAGGACATAAAATTCCAGCAGGCACAGGACTTAGATCATATAACGACGTGATAGTTGGATCTAAAGAAGAGTACAATAGCCTATTGATTGATAAAGAAGAAGAAATAAGTTTCTAGACAATGAGTGATAAAAAAGCTCATAAGGAGCAACAACTTAACATTTCTATTGATGAAGCTACCTCTGATGGTGTATATTCTAATTTAGCAATCATTAATCATTCAACTTCTGAGTTTATAGTTGATTTTATTACTGTAATGCCCGGATCGCCGAAGGCAAGAGTTAAATCGCGTGTAATTCTAACCCCTGAACACGCCAAGCGTTTTTTTAAAGCTTTAGGCGATAATATAAAACGTTTTGAAACTACAAACGGTGATATCAAAACAAATGAAAATCCTCCAATTCCCCTTAATTTTGGACCTACAGGAGAGGCATAAGTTAAAAAAAACCGCAATTAGAATTGCGGTTTTTTTTTGTTCAATACTCTGATGTGTAATGAAATTTTACTTCTTTGAATTTTTCCTGAGTCATTTGTAGAGAAAAAGCTGAGTCAGCTAGGAATACTAATTTTCCACTTTTGTCTTTAGCAAGAAATTTTTGTTTGATTCGTTGAAATTCTATAAAATCTGTGCTATCATCGTTTGCTTCTATCCAGCAGGCTTTATATACATTTAAATTTTCAAAGTTACACTTTGCACCATATTCATTAAGTAAACGATATTGAATAACTTCAAACTGGAGAGCACCCACTGTACCAATTACTTTTCGACCATTTAAATCTAAAGTAAATAGTTGGGCAACACCTTCGTCCATTAATTGGTTAATTCCCTTAGCAAGTTGCTTTGATTTAAGCGGATCATTGTTGTTGATGAAACGAAAATGTTCAGGGGAAAAACTGGGAATACCCTTAAATTGTAATATATCACCAGTAGTTAGTGTATCTCCAATTTTAAAATTTCCCGTATCATGAATACCTACTATATCTCCTGGATAGGAAATATCTACTATTTGTTTTTTTTCTGCAAAAAAAGCATTGGGTGAAGAAAATTTCAATTTCTTATTTAAACGAACGTGATGGTAGGGTTTATTTCGTTCAAAAGTTCCAGACACAATTTTTATAAAGGCTAAACGATCACGATGTTTAGGATCCATATTAGCATGAATTTTAAAAACAAAACCAGTAAAATTTTTATCATCAGGTTTTACCAATCGTGTATCAGATTGTTTAGCTAACGGTTCTGGAGCAATTTCAATAAAGCAATTGAGTAATTCTTGAACCCCAAAATTATTTAATGCAGAACCAAACAATACTGGTTGGAGGGTCCCATCTAAATATTCTTGTTGGTTAAAGGGTGGATAAACCCCTTCAATTAACTCCAGCTCATCCTTTAGATTATTAAGACTTATTGCTCCAATTTTAGTCTCTAATTCTGGAGCATCTAATGATTTGAAATGCTCTTTCTTTCCAATGATTTGTTTACTTTCATCCTGGAAAAGTTGAATATTTTTTTCCCATATATTATAGATTCCTTTAAAATCATACCCCATGCCAATGGGGATTGATAGTGGTGTAACACGAAGACCTAATTTTTGCTCTACTTCATCCATCAAATCAAATGCATCTTTCCCCTCTCGATCTAACTTATTTATAAATACAATTATTGGAATTTTTCGCATCCGACAAACCTCTACTAATTTTTCTGTTTGTTCTTCAACTCCTTTAGCCACATCAATAACTACAATAACACTGTCAACAGCTGTGAGCGTTCTAAAAGTATCCTCTGAAAAGTCTTTGTGGCCTGGTGTATCTAGAATATTTATTTTTTTATCTTTATAAACAAATGCTAAAACTGATGTAGCTACAGAAATTCCCCGCTGCCGCTCAATTTCCATAAAATCACTGGTAGCGCCTTTTTTGATTTTATTAGATTTTACAGCACCTGCTTCTTGAATTGCCCCTCCGAAAAGAAGTAATTTTTCCGTTAAAGTTGTCTTACCCGCATCAGGATGGGATATAATCCCAAAAGTTCGACGTCGTTTGATTTCTTTTAAAAAATCCATCTGTAAAATTTAAGTAAAAGTATCATAAATAATGGCCTAAGCGAAAAGATTCTCAATAGGTTTTTGTAAAAATTTTGGGTAATTTTGATTTTTATGAAAGAAGAAGTTATTCTCGTTGATACAAATGATGTTCCACTAGGTACAATGCCAAAAATGGAAGCACATGAAAAGGCAATTTTACATCGGGCTTTTTCTGTTTTTATTCTAAATAAAGAAGGACAGCTAATGTTACAACAACGCGCTTTAAGTAAATATCATTCACCTGGTCTTTGGACTAATACTTGTTGTAGTCACCAAAGACTAGGAGAAACCAATATAGAAGCAGGAACTAGAAGATTACAAGAAGAAATGGGCTTTAAAACTCCCTTAAAAGAGTTATTTAGTTTTGTTTATAAAGCAACATTTGATAATGGACTTACCGAACATGAATTTGATCATGTCATTTTAGGGTATTATGATTCTGAACCCATTATTAACCATGAAGAAGTAACAAACTGGAAATGGATGAATCTTGAAGAAATTATAAAAGAAATAAAAACCACTCCCGATAATTATACGGCTTGGTTTAAGATCATTTTTGATCGATTCTATAATCATATAAAAGCATAACTATGCGAGTAACTATAAGCAGAAAAGCTCATTTTAATGCAGCACATCGTTTGTACAGAAAAGATTGGTCTGACGCTCAGAACAATTCTATTTTCGGTAAATGTTCAAATCCTCACTACCACGGTCATAATTATGAATTAATTGCTCATATTACCGGCGAAATTGATCCAGAAACGGGATATGTTATGGATATGAAAGTTTTGAAAGATTTAATTAAAGAAAAAATTGAAGATGCGTTTGACCATAAAAACCTAAACGAAGAAGTTCCGGAGTTTTTAGATTTAATTCCGACAGCTGAAAATATGGCTGTGGTCATATACCAAAAGTTAATACCACATTTAAATAATAAACATGATTTATCTGTGACATTATATGAAACTCCCAGGAACTATGTAACTTTTTCAGGTTAAACCATATTCAATTAAAAAAAATAGTAGCTTAGATTTTATTTTTATGATCTAAAAAAACACATTATATTAATTAATAAACTTATAAAATAATGCCAAGTAGTATTAAACAACTAAAGAAAGACATCAATAATGACATTGGTGATTTAATTGAAGAAATTTATTTGTGGGAACTTTCTAATCCAAGTGCTGACTTAACCAAAAGTGAAAAGATAATTGATGAAGCAATCATTACTTTTGATAGTTTGATACAAAAAGTTAATTCCGTTAAAGGTGACGACATTAAAAAGCAATTTAAAAGCATTCAAGAAGAGAAAACGAAAGCCATTACTGATTTAATGAAGAAAACGGAAAAGCTTTAAATCACTTTTTTTCAGTACTCCTTCTTTTTTCAAGATAATTCACGAATTCTATACCATATTTTGAGTTTCTCACTTCGGGAGTCATTTTAAAGGCTATAGTGTCTAAAAGGGACAAGTTAGCGTCATATACTTCAGTTAACGCAAGATATGGAGCTATATTTTGATCAGTGTTTTGTGCAGCAAAATTGATAGTATATAAATATCTCCTTCTTAATAAATTATCAATTTTTTGTTGTAATGAGTCACTTTTTTTTGAGTTTCTCTTCAATTGAGCTTTATAAAACCCTTCAATCAATTCTAAATTTTGTTCATTAAATTTTTTGTTGAATGAAAGGTATTCTTGGAGTAATTCCTGATTTTTTGATCCTTTAATTTTTGCACTACTGTCAAAAGTCTTTAGAAGGGTATTAATTTGAATGGTTCCTTTTTCACCAAAAAATAAAATACGATCATTCAGACTATCTCCATCTTCTTTTTCTAAATAGAGATAAAAAATTTCAGCTGTTTTAATAGGTATTTCAAAACTAAAGTTTGGCGTTCCTTTCACTAAAGTCGAATCAATATTAACTAACAAGGTTTCTTCCATTTTTTGAAGGTACAATTTCCCTTTTCGAAGCCCTTCAATTCTACCTTTTACAATCATTTTGTCAATATTGCTTTTAAGTTTAGGTTCACAGCCCGTTATTAAAATTAAAGTAGATAGTAATATTAAAAAACGAATATGTATTCTCATCATAATTATATATTTAACCAATAAGTAAGTTTCAGGTTAAAACTACGATATCTTGGCGAAAAATTATCAGTACTTAAATAATTATCATTATAGACAATAAATAAATCTGATAATGGAGCAAAACGCCATTGTAATCTTGAATTAACTCCTAGGTTTTCTTTTTGAGAGTTGTATTGAACAAATGTTGTCCAAAAAAGTGTTTTTGAAAAAGTAAAATCAAGTTTAGGACTAATCAACCAAATGTTTTTTGACGAGAATGGTTCAGGAAGTTTAATATCATTAAAATTAACAATTACACTAGCATTGAAAATAGGTTGCTTTCGCCAATTAAGTTCATTTTCAATAGACAATTTAGTTCCATTATAAAAGCTACCATACGACAACTTAGAGTTAAAATTAAATCTCTTTCTTTGATCAGAGCGATACGATATTTGAACGTCAGTAAAGTCATAGGTAGTATTTGAAGGTAAGCTTATACCATCATCACTTCTTGTGGGATCAAATCCGTTTATTAAATATTCTTGCCGATTTGTAACCCTTAAGCTCAAATTCGTATTATTTAAATATCTTTTTTGTATTGAAGTTATAAACCATCGGTCAGTTAGTTTGTAATCTATGGATGGATCAAGTACAAAGAAACTGCGCTCACTAAACTCATAACTATTTACATTTGGATTTTTTGGATAAATTCGGTATGTATATTCGGGACTGAGTTTTAAAAATCCTGTTCGTCTATAAAAACCAAGATTTGATCTAAAATCTTCTCCTCCGTGAATAATTTCCATTAGCATTCTGTTATTTAACGTATTTCTTTCCAAATTAATTCCAGAAATAACATCGTCCTCATCTAATCCTTCTGTAAAAGATTTGTGAAAAAAAGCACGCCCTGACCACTTACTGTCTTTTGAAGCTAAATTATACTCTATACCGGTTACACTATTTTTTTCCTCTTCTTTAGTGACAAAAGAATAATTATCCATTGTCCTTCTATCAATTAAGAAAAAGCTAACATTAGATCGATCAAACACTTTTTGACGTAGTGTGAATACAGTATTTAAATTAGAAGGAATTTCATTTTTAATATCTTCCTCAGTTAAGACATTTAAAAAACCGAGGCGAAGATTCGAGTTAAGTTTTCCACTAAGTCTCGCGCCCGCTATAATTTTATTTTCAATGGTGTTTCCATCTAAATCTTCTGCGACCCCAATTCGTCTTGAGAAAAAGGGAGTAACATCTCCAAAAGCTCCAAAGTCTTTAAATAAGTCATCATTTTGAGTGAAAAATTGTCTTTTTTCTGGGAGTGAAATTGCAAAACGGGTCAGATTTACTACTTGATCATCAACTTCTACTTGAGAAAAATCTGGATTTATGGTTAAATCTAAATTTAAGGCATTACCAATAGGTACTTTAACATCGCCCCCTAAAGAAAAACTCGAATTCTGGCTGGGTTCAATAAAATCTTTTTGTGAAGAAGCACTCAGATAAGGAATGAATGATAAAGGATTCCTTGCTTTTTTAAGGGGCTCTTTAAAGGCCATTTCCCCCATAAATGCTAAATTTCCAATGGTTTGATTTTGGGGTGTTCTTATCCAGATACTATGTTCATTGCCTTGGGTATTTCTTCGATAAATATTAAAGCGCCAAGATGTTTGTGTGTTGTCATAAAAAAACGAACTAAAGGGTATTTTAATCTCAGCGGTGTAATATGTTTCTTCAATTTTTGTTTCTACTTCCCATTTTGTATCCCAAGAATAATTTCTATCGGAACGATAACTCTGATTTCCACCAGAGATTAATCCATCTGCTTTTAATCCAAGCGGGTTTGTGGCAAAAGAAAACGCATTGGTAGCATCATTAAATGTGTCAAAAAGTAAGGTGATATAATCTGCTCCATAAGTATTGAAATCACGTTTTAAATTGGGAGTTGTAAAATTTATTCCGTTGATATCAGCTTCTATTAAGATATAAAGGTTTTTTTCATCACGAAGCATTTTAAATCGTGTCTGTTTATTTGCTTGAATAGAATCTGTCGGGCGCCACATCCAGAAGCTATTACTCCATTTTGCTTTATCCCATTGAATTTCTTTAGAAAGACCATCAATTTCAATAGCTCCTTTTATGGAATTCACAAATAATCCTTTTTCTTCTTGACCTATTACAACAGAGGCAATAAGGGTCGAACAAATCAAAAGTGAATTTAGAAGTATTTTCCGCAAATTGCTTGATTTTATTTTCAGATTAGCAAAAATAGTATACTAACTTTGACAATTCATCTCCAATAAGGTTTAATTTTAAAAAAAGAAATTTTCATAAAAATTCATGAAATTAAAAACATATACTAATAAAGTCTTCATAATGATTCTTTCATTATTTCCAATCATAGCTTATTCAAGTGAAGTTAATGTTTTTAAAACCTGGGGAGCCACAGGTCACCGTGTTATTGGTGAAGTTGCCAGTCAACACATATCTAAACGAACAGCGAAAGCATTAAATGAATTATTGGATGGTGAATCCTTAGCCTATGCTTCTAACTTTGGGGATGATATAAAGTCTGACAAAAAATATAACAAATACTATTCATGGCATTATGCAAATTTGGATCTAGATCAAACTTATGCTGAAAGTGACAAAAACCCTAAAGGAGATATCATTATTGCTATTAAAAATTGTATTAATATTTTAAAGAATATTAATGAGTCAAAAGAGCGAAAACAATTTTTTCTAAAATTATTAATACATTTTATTGGTGATTTACACCAGCCATTACATTTAGGACAATTAAAAGATAAGGGTGGGAATGATATAAAAGTTAAATGGTTTGGAAAAAATTCTAATCTCCATAGAGTTTGGGATAGTGGAATCATTGAAAGTCACGGAATGAGTTATTCGGAAATGACAGTAAACCTGCCTGTTTTAAATGCTTTTGAAATTAAATCTCTCAAAAATAATTCGTTAAATGATTGGTTAGTAGAAATCCACGCTTTAACAAATATAATTTATACCACCTTACCTGAAAAAACTAATTTAGGGTATAAATATCGATATGAATATATAAATATTGTTCGCAAGCAATTATTAAATGGGGGTATTCATTTGGCGACAGTTCTCAATGATATTTTCGAATAAGCAATATTTCTATATACTTATATAATTTTTCGAAACGTTAAATTAATTCGCGTTGAAATAGTCCGAGTTGTTTTAGGTATTTGATGAAGCCAGTGATGTTGAAATTCTCCACTCATAATTAAAAGACTTCCATGCGCTAATTTCAATTTTATTCGTTGATCTTTTAATTTTTTATGTTTTAAATGAAAAAATCTTTCTTCCCCTAAACTCAGTGATGCAATGGAAGGATTTATTCCTAAGGCTGACTCATTGTCTGAATGCCATCCATTGCTGTCTTTTCCATTGCGATATAAATTAAGTAATACTGAATTATATGAATTTGGCTTTATATGTTCAATTTCAGTAAGAATTTGAAACAGTTCATTTGTCATTGCCCTAGGGTGCATAGTGATGTTAGAGTAGGAATATGGTTTCTGTTGAATTGAATGCAGTGAGGTTAATCTGGGCTGGTCATATGTTTTCCCATACACTGTTATCTTATCTTGTCTCCAAGGAATTGTATTTTCTAATTTTTTTAATAACAGGTCGGCCGCATTTTTTTTCTTAAAATTTGGTATATAAAGTATTTCACCATCTTTGATTATTGGTGAAAAGGCATCATTTTTTTTTAGAAATAATTCAATCACTTGATTCTTTATCAATGTAATACTCATAGATCAAAAAAAATGGGAAATTTAAATTTCCCATTTTTTAATTATTTAATTAAATCAACGCTTCGCTGAATAAATTGGGTCAATGCTTCTCCTTTTAATAAATTTTGAGATAATTTTGCAAGATCCAATGCTTGTTGAATTAAGCGAACTCGTTTCTTTTCTGTTTTGGTAGTTAATATTTCATTAGTGAGCTCATGATTAGTGTTCACTACTAAATTATACATATCAGGCATATTACCCATCATCATTCCACCACCACCAGTTTGTTGCATTTCCTTCATTCGTCTCATAAACTCAGGTTGTGTAAGAACAAAAGGTAATGCTTGACTATCCATTGCTTCAAGTTGAACAGTATATCCACCTTCTTTTACAACAGCTTCAATCATTGGCTTAAGATCCTCTTGTTCTTTTTCGGAAAGTTTTGAAAGTGTGGCTTCTTCTTTTTTAATTAGATTTTCAACAGTATCGCCATCTACACGAACAAAAGAAATATTTTCTTTATTTCCTTCTAATTTTTGAATTAAATGACCAATTATGGGAGAATCTAATAATAACACTTTATACCCTTTGTTTTTTGCCTGAGTAATATAGCTATGTTGATCCTCTGCATTTGAGGCATAAAGAATGATAAGCTTATCATCCTTGTCAGTTTGAGTATCTTTTATTGTTTCTTGTAATTCTTTAAAAGTGAAAAATTCTCCATTGGTAGTTGGAAAAAGCGCAAAACTTTCTGCCTTATCAAAAAACTTATCTTCACTTAGCATTCCATATTCGATAACAACTTTTATATCATTCCATTTTTCTTCAAAACCTTTACGATCTTTTTTAAATAGATTGCCTAGCTTGTCAGCTACCTTTTTAGTTATATAATTACTTATTTTTTTAACAGCTCCATCGGCTTGAAGGTAACTTCTAGATACATTAAGAGGAATATCAGGAGAGTCAATTACACCTCGAAGAAGTGTTAAGAATTCAGGAACAATTCCTTCAACATTATCAGTAACAAATACTTGATTTTGATAGAGTTGAATTCTATCTTTTTGAACATTAAGATCATTATTTAGCTTTGGAAAATATAATATACCTGTTAAGTTAAATGGGTAATCTACATTTAAATGAATGTTAAATAAAGGCTCTTCAAATTGCATGGGATATAATTCCCGATAAAAGCTTTTATAATCATCTTCTTTTAAATCAGCTGGTTTTTTAGTCCAAGCAGGATCAGGATTATTTATAAAATTATCAACAGTAATCGTTTCTGCTTTTGCATCTTTAGCTGCATCTTTAGGTAGAGGGAGAGTTTCTTCACGTGTTCCAAACTTAATTGGAATTGGCATGAATTTATTGTATTTATTTAATAATTCATTTATTCTAGGTTCTTCTAAAAACTCTTTAGAATCTTTATCTATGTGAAGAATAATTTCCGTTCCCCGAGTAGTTTTATCTGCTAACTCTAAAGTATATTCTGGTGATCCATCGCACACCCAGCGGGAAGCAGGACCATTTTTATGTGATTTTGTGATGATTTCTACTTTTTCAGAAACCATAAATGCAGAATAAAAACCAAGTCCAAAATGACCAATAATTCCACTGTCTTTAGCACTGTCTTTATACTGCTCTAAGAATTCTTCAGCACCTGAAAAGGCAACTTCATTAATATATTTTTGAACTTCCTCTTCTGTCATTCCAATTCCTTGATCAATAACATGAAGCTTTTTTCCTTTTTTATCAATTATTATTTCAATGTGCTGTGCTCCTAAATCGCCTTTTATTTCTCCTAAACTACTTAGGTGTTGAAGTTTGGTAGTAGCATCTGTGGCATTAGAAATTAATTCTCTTAAAAAAATCTCGTGATCACTGTAAAGAAATTTTTTAATTAGCGGGAAGATGTTTTCAACAGCAACATTAATTTTTCCTGTACTCATATTTTTATTTTTTAATTTATAATATGTTTGCAAAAAAAATACCATTCTTTAAAGTGTGACAAGATGGCATTTTTTTAAAATTAAAGATGTTTAAGTCATAGAAAGAAATGATAAACACTTTATATTTGTGATCACTTTAACCATTTGGTAAATAACTATGGATTTGAAACAGAAAATTTACGATGCATATAGCACCCAGGTATTGGAACATGAAAAGGAACCAAAATCTGTTTATTTGTTTTGTAAAAAAAATAAAATAGAAGAAACAGACTTTTACAAGTCCTTTGCATCATTAGAGGATATTAAAGAAAGTATTTTCAGTAAATTTTTTGATAATGCTTACATGCTAATTAGTAAAGAAAAAGGTTTTGATGCCCAAGTGCCAAAGGAGAAATTACTTTCTTTTTATTTTACTTTTTTTGAGGTATTACTTATAAATAGAAGTTATGTTTTGTTCATTCTTTCAAATTCAGGTGAGAAAATGCAAAAGCTTTCTTCACTGAGAAGATTGCGTAATTCTTTTAAACAATTTGCCTCAGGTTTGATCGAACAGGGGAATACTTCTAAACAATCGATATAAACAAAGCACCCCGAATTAATTTTTTCTGAGGGCGCTTGGTTACAATTATTATTTCTTTTAAAATTTTGGATGGAAGACAGCTCTCCTAGTTTTGAAAAAACAGATATGGCTATTGAGAAGTCGGTACAAACTGTTTTTGAGTTATTTGATAATACCCCATTAGATAGTGTTATTGATTTCGGAAAATTTCTTTGGAATGAAAAATTTAAAATTTATTGATTGAAAACTTTAGATTCAATTCCAACAAATAAAATTGAACGTGCTTCTAAATTGGTTTCAACTGGAATAAAGGTTGGAGGGAATTATATTCGATATTATGGAGAAAAAATTATCAGTGGAGATGACAATAAAACTAAACTAAATGAAAATAATGCGAAAGATATCTATGACGGCCTAAAGCAACTCAAAGGAAGTGCTTTAAAAGTCGCACAAATGTTGAGCATGGAAAAAAATTTATTACCTAAAGCGTATGTTGAGCAATTTGGTTTGGCTCAATTTTCTGTGCCCCCCTTGTCAGCTGCATTAGTAAAAAAAACCATACGTAAATACTTGGGAGCAGATCCAGAAACAGTTTTTGATACGTTTGAAGCTTACTCTGAAAATGCAGCCAGTATCGGCCAGGTTCACCGAGCTTCAAAAGAAGGAAAAAAACTTGCTGTCAAAATTCAATACCCTGGAGTTGCAAATAGTATTAGCTCTGATTTGGCTTTGGTAAAACCTATTGCTTTAAAAATGTTTAACCTTAAAGGAAAAGATACCCAGAAATATTTCAAAGAAGTAGAAGATAAACTCTTAGAAGAAACAGATTATTTACAAGAGTTAAGAAATAGTCAATTTATTTCTGATAAAGCTGCTAAGATTTCTAATCTTAAATTCCCAAATTACTATTCAAAATGGACTACTGCTAAGATTTTAACAATGGACTGGATGGATGGTATTCATCTGGCACAATACACTTCATTAGATAATGAGACACAAGAGGTTAAAAATAAAATAGGACAAACCCTTTGGGATTTTTATATGTTTCAAATTCATGGATTGAGAAAAGTACAAGCTGACCCACATCCAGGAAATTTTATGGTTGATGAGGAGCGAAATTTAATCGCAATTGATTTTGGCTGCATGAAATCGATACCGAAAGATTTTTATCACCCCTACTTTGAACTATCTAAGAAGGAAAATATTGATGATATTATTTCTTTTAATCGATTATTACGTGAGTTAGAAATTCTTCTTCCATCAGACTCAGAAGATGAAATAATTTATTTCACTGAACTATTCCAACGTATGATGAATCTTTTCACTCTTCCTTTTCATAAATCAAGTTTTGATTTTTCAAGTATTAAATTTTGGGAGGGAATCACAAACCTTTCAAAAGACCTTGCTGGAGACTCACAACTAAGAAAAATGAATGGAAATAGAGGTTCAAAACACTTCATATACATCAATAGAACTTTTTTTGGACTATATCATTTACTTCATGATTTGAAGGCTGAAATTCAAACAGAAGAATTTAAAAAATATCTTTAAAACTTTCCTTGTGACATCAAGTTGGTGATGCCACTTAAATTGATTATTTTCAATAAATTTTAAAAAAAACATATGTTTAATTCTAAGATCATTGGTGTTGGAAAGTACCTACCTAAAAATGTAGTTTCTAATGCTGATTTAGAAAAAACTATGGACACTTCAAATGAATGGATTGTCGAAAGAACTGGAATTCAAGAACGAAGACATATAAAAAAAGGTGATAATGATGGTGTAGCAACCATGGGAGTAAAAGCTTCTAAAATTGCACTAGAACGAGCTAATATTAATGCTCAAGATATCGATTTGATTCTTTTGGCAACTCTGAGTCCAGATTATTATTTCCCTGGATCTGGAGTATTGGTTCAAGATGCATTAGAGATTCCTGACTGTCCTGCAATGGATATTCGCATGCAATGTTCAGGTTTTGTATATGCATTAGCTACTGCAGATCAATTTATAAAAACCGGAATGTATAAAAATGTATTAGTAATTGGTTCAGAATATCATTCTGGTGGTTTGGACATGACTTCACGGGGTAGAAATGTTTCTGTTATTTTTGGTGATGGAGCTGGTGCTGTAGTTATGACCCGTACCGAAAACAATAAGGAAGGAATTCTTTCTTCACATTTACACTCTGAAGGAAAACATGCAAAAGAACTCTCTTTAATTGGTCCAAATACTGGAAGATGGGTTCCTGAGATTATTGCAGAAAACGACCCAGAGGATATTTCTTATTACCCTTATATGAATGGACAATTTGTTTTTAAAAATGCTATCGTTCGCTTTACTGAGGTAATTAATGAGGGATTGAAAAAAACAGGATGGTCCGCTAATGAAATTGGAATGTTGATTCCGCATCAAGCAAATCTCAGGATTGCACAATTTGTTCAAAAGAAATTTGGCTTAAGTGATGACCAAGTCTATAATAACATTCAACGTTACGGAAACACAACAGCAGCCTCTATTCCAATTGCTTTAACCGAAGCTTGGGAAGAAGGTAAAATTGTACCGGGTACTAAAGTCGTTTTAGCAGCTTTTGGAAGTGGATTTACATGGGGTAGTGTCATGATTCAATGGTAGAATTCAAAACTCTGGTTATAGGAGCTAGTATAAATCCTGAGCGCTATGCTTACAAAGCTATTCAATTACTTGTTAAAAATGAAATTGAGGTAGTTCCCATGGGTGTAAAGCCTGGGTTTGTTGCGAACTTATTAATAGTATCACCCCTTATTGTTCAAGTTAACATTCATACCATTACATTATATCTAGGCGCTTCAAAACAAGAACCTTATTATGATTTTATTTTAAAAATTAATCCTAAGCGGGTACTTTTTAATCCAGGGACTGAGAATCCTAAGTTAGCTAAGTTATTAAATGGAAAAGGTATTTTGTGGGAAAATGCCTGTACATTAGTTTTACTTTCTACGAATCAGTATAAGACCTAAGAATGTGAAAAATCCATTTAAAGGAAGTAATTCATATCCTAATTCATAACCGCCAAGACTTGCAGCATTTAAATTTCCTAAAATACTAATTAGCATTAAGGAACCTAAAATCACCCACCAGACTTTTTTATCATTAATCTCATAAGAAGTAAATATTCCAAATGCGAATAAACCCAGTAGTGGCCCATAGGTATAACCAGCTACGGTTAATAATCCGTCAATTACATTGCGGTCAAGAATGTGCTTAAAAAGTATGACTACGAGAATCAGTAAGACACTCATACCTAAATGTGTCTTTTTTCTGAGAATTTTTTGTTTTCTTTCATCATATTTTTTAATATTAAGAAAGTCAATACAAAAAGAGGTTGTAAGTGAAGTCAGTGCACTGTCAGCACTACTGTAAGCAGCGGCAATCAGACCAAGTATAAAGGTAACGGCAATGGCAATTCCTAAGGGACCATTTAATGCTATTTCAGGAAAGAGAAGGTCTGTTTTTTGACTTCCATCCATTGATGGAATGGGTATTCCTTTGCTTTCTGCATATATAAAAAGTAATGCACCTAATAACATAAAAAGACCAGTCACAATTACCAAAACAAAACTAAAAACTATCATGTTTTTCTGTGCATCTTTTAAGGATCTACAGCTTAAGTTTTTTTGCATCATATCTTGATCGAGTCCTGTCATGCATATTGTCACAAAGGCACCGCCAATAAAAGATTTAAGAAAATAATTTCTACTCAGTAGAGAGTCGGTGACAAAAACTTTATTGTATTGTGAGAGTTCGGATGATTTAAGAAATTCTAAAAAAGACCAGTCCAATGCCTGGTTAATATATGCAATCGACAAAATAACAGAAATTATCATTAGCATTGTTTGAAGAGTGTCAGTTAACACAATGGTTTTAATTCCCCCTCTTTGAGTGTAAACCCATATTAAAATTATGGATAAAATAACTGTGATTTCAAAAGGAATACTCCAAGCGTCAAAAATAAATTGTTGAAGAACAATTGCTACTAAAAACAAGCGAAAAGCAGCTCCTAAAACTCTAGAGATAAAGAAAAAAAAAGCACCTGCTCTATGACTATTTTGCCCTAACCTGCTGTTTAAGTATTCGTAAATTGAAGTGACATTATTTTTATAATATACGGGCAATAGAATATATGCGACAACAAAATAGCCCACTAAATAACCCATAACTACCTGAAAATAAGTAAACTGAGATTCTTGCACCCAGCCTGGAACAGAAATAAAAGTGACTCCGGAGAGGGAAGCCCCTACCATTCCAAAAGCAACTAAATACCATGGTGAATTTCGATTAGCTTTAAAAAAACTTTCATTTGAATCTTCTTTTCCTGTAACATAAGCAATTCCAACTAATACCAAAAAATAACCTACGATAAGGCATAGAATAAAAAAAGGTGATATCATTTAAAAGTATTAAGTTGTTAAAGATACAAATTAGATACATCTCATATTTTCGTAAATTCGCTTATGGATTTTTCTTCAAAACTGCTTGAAAATGCCGTGCAAGAAATTGCACAACTTCCAGGAATTGGTAAACGTACCGCTTTGAGATTAGCACTTCATTTACTTAAACAGCCTGTTGATCATACACTTATGCTGACTTCAGCTATATCATCATTTCGCGAAGGTGTTATTTTTTGTGAAAGATGTCATAATTTGTCTGACGCTCCTTTGTGTGAAATATGTGCAAGCCTGAAACGGAATAAAAAATTATTATGCGTTGTAGAAGACATTCGCGATGTTATGGCCATTGAAAATACAGGACAGTATAATGGTTTATACCATGTTCTGGGAGGAATAATATCTCCAATGGACGGAGTAGGACCAAAAGATTTAACAATTGACTCATTAATGGCAAAAGTTAAAAATGAAGAAGTTAGTGAGCTTATTTTTGCATTAAGCGCAACTATGGAAGCAGACACTACTAACTTTTATATTTATAAATTATTAAGTCAATATTCAGTAAAAACATCCACTATAGCAAGAGGAATTCCTGTTGGAGATGAATTAGAATATACAGACGAGGTTACATTGGGGAGAAGTATTTTGGCAAGAATTCCCTTTGAAGCCTCAATTTCTAAAAGTTAAATTCATTTTTTACACATAGAAGAATTAGTTAAAAGCTTCGCGCAATGTCAAAATTTGATACTTTTGCAAAATAATATACTACATGGCACAATATTTTTTAAAATTACCTAAAATGGGTGAAAGCGTTGCCGAAGCTACTGTCACTAAATGGCTTAAAGAAATAGGGGATTCTATTTCTTTGGACGACCCTATTGTTGAAATTGCAACTGATAAAGTCGATACAGATGTTTCTGCTGAAGTATCTGGTATATTACTTGAAAAACGATTTGAAGAAAATGCGATAGTTGCCGTCGGGGATATATTGGCAGTTATTGAAACTGAAGGTCAATCATTGGAGCATTCTAACATTCCTTCGGTGGAATTACTCGAAGACAAAGTACCAAATATAAAGGAAAATGCAAAAAAAGAAGAATCAGTTCCTATAACGGAAGAATTTACAGAAGTTCTTTTAGATGAAATTAAAATAGCACAAGAAACGGTTCAAATAACCACAAAAGAATCCTCAAAATTTTATTCTCCTTTAGTTAGAAATATCGCACAAGAAGAAAGAATTCCCCTTGAGATTCTTCAAACTATAGTGGGAACTGGTAAAGACCAGAGGGTTACAAAAAAAGATATTTTGACATTTATTAAAAATCGTTCTTCAGCTGAAATATTAATCAATGAAAAGCCTACCCAAACTATTATTTCAAAAACTAAAGAAGTTGAAACAGCTGTTGGTAAAAAAGATATTAGTTTGACAGGAAATGATCAGATTCTTGAAATGACTCGAATGGAAAAACTGATTGCAAATCACATGAAGTCAAGTTTACAAACTGCGGCTCATGTTCAATCATTTATTGAAGTTGATGTTACCAATTTATGGAATTGGAGAGAAGAAGCTAAAAATGCTTTTCAAAAACGTGAAAATGAGAAACTTACGTTTACCCCTTTATTCATGACAGCAATTATTAAAGCACTTCGTGATTATCCTGAATTAAATAGTAGTATTCAAGGAGAAAAAATTATTATTAAACAGGCTATCAATCTTGGAATGGCAACTGCACTTTCTGATGGAAATTTAATTGTACCTGTAATTAAAAATGCAGATCATTTTAACTTAGTTGGCTTAGCCAAAGCTGTTAACGACTTAGCAAAAAGATCTAGGAATAATGCTTTAAGACCCGACGAGGTTCAAGACGGAACTTATACATTTACCAATATTGGAAATTTTGGTTCTATAATGGGTACACCAATTATTAATCAACCTCAAGTTGGTATTTTAGCAATTGGAGCTATACGCAAAATGCCTGCTGTTATTGAAACTCCTGAGGGCGATTTTATTGGTATTAGGCATAAAGTAATTTTATCTCATAGTTTTGATCACAGAATTATAAATGGAGCAGCTGGTGCCCTTTTCGTAAAACGTGTTGCAGAATATCTCGAAAATTGGGAAGAAAATCTTCCTTATTAAAACCTAAACAATACATGAAACTTCAACTCTCTATACCGCTTTGTTTTTTTGATCTAGAAACTACAGGTACTGATATTTCAAAAGATAGAATTGTAGAAATTGCTATTTTGAAATTACACCCAGACGGTACTCAAGACAAGAAAGAGTGGCGTATCAATCCTGAGCAATCAATTCCACCAGAAGTAACAGCTGTTCATGGAATTACCAATGAAATGGTTGCCAATGAAGCTACTTTTAAAGAACGTTCAAATGAAATATATAGCTTTTTAAAAGGATGTGATCTTGCTGGATATAATTCAGATCGTTTTGATATTCCTTTGCTTGTAGAAGAGTTGCTCAGGGCTGACGTAAAATTCGATTTCAAGAATATTAAAACGGTTGATGTTCAAACGATATTTCATAAAATGGAACAACGCACCCTCACTGCAGCCCTTCGTTTTTATTGCAACGAAGATCTTACAGATGCTCATTCTGCTCATGCTGATACAAAAGCGACACACGATGTTCTTATTGCTCAACTTGACCGCTATAAAGATTTAGAGCCTAACATTGATTTTTTAAATGAATTTAGTACCCGCAGAAAAACGGTTGACTTTGCTGGTTTCGTTGTTTATAATAAAACAGGGGAACCTTGTTTTGGATTTGGAAAACATAGGGGTAAAAAGGTAATAGACATTCTTGCCTCAGAGCCAGGGTATTTCGGATGGGTTTTAAATGCTGATTTTCCTCGCTATACTAAAAAGGTTTTGACAGAAATCAGATTACAAGCAATGAATACTAAAGAATAAGTAAGTGAAAATTATTTGTATTGGGAGAAATTATGCAGCTCACATAGAAGAGTTAGGAAATGAAAAACCAGAGAATCCAGTCTTGTTTTTAAAACCCGATACAACTATACTTCAGAAAAACCAACCTTTTTTTATTCCACATTTTAGCAATGATATTCACTATGAAGTTGAGATTTTGGTTCGTATTGAAAAGTTAGGAAAACATATAGCTCCTCATTTTGCTTCTAAATATTATTCTCAAATTGGTTTGGGAATTGATTTTACCGCAAGAACTGTTCAAGATGAATTAAAGCAAAAGGGCCTTCCTTGGGAAAAAGCTAAAGCATTTGACGGCTCATCCTTAATAGGAGATTGGTTTGATAAAGAGACCTTTAAATCCTTAGATGAATTGTCATTTCGACTAGACAAAAACGGTATAACAGTTCAAGAAACTACAACAGCATATATGCTTTGGAAAATTGATGAACTTATTTCATATTGCTCACAATATTTTACTCTAAAAATTGGAGATGTGATTTTTACAGGAACACCAGCAGGTGTCGGTCCAGTTGCAATAGAAGACCGTTTGGTTGGTTTTATTGAAAATAAACAAGCCTTTTCGGTTAATATAAAATAATATGAAGGCAGAATTAATAACTATTGGAGACGAAATTTTAATTGGGCAAATTATCAACACAAATGCTGTTTTTTTAGCCAAAGAATTAAATAAAATTGGAATAGAAATTGCCCAAATTACGAGTATTTCCGATCAAAAAGAACATATTATTGAGGCTTTAGATGCCTCAACTAAAAGGGCAGAAGTTGTAATTCTTACGGGCGGGTTGGGTCCTACTAAAGATGATTTAACAAAGCATACACTGTGTGAATATTTTAACGATACTTTAATAGAAAATGAGGAAATTCTTGCTCATATAGAAGAGATTTTTAAAAAATATGTAAATACGCCTATAAATAATCATAATCGTCAACAAGCACTCCTACCATCAAAAGCAAGTATTTTTAAAAATGATCACGGAACAGCTTCTGGCATGTGGTTTGAAAAAAAAGGCCAAATCATTATTTCGCTTCCTGGGGTTCCCTTTGAAATGAAATCTTTGATGAATCAAAGTGTAATTCCACAACTTCAAAAGCATTTCACCCGTCCTTTTATTTTACACAAAACAATTATGACTTATGGTCTCGGTGAAAGTGCCATAGCAGAGCGTATTGAAGCGTGGGAGAATAATTTACCACAAATAATTAAGCTAGCCTACCTTCCTAACCTAGGTAGGGTAAGAATTCGTTTATCGTCGGTGGGGTCAAATGAGGAGCTACTTAAAGATGCAATTGATAGCGAAATAGAGAAGTTATTACCTCTTATAAACGATATTTTTGTTGGTTTTGAAGATGAGACTTCTTTGGAACTTCAAATAAAAGAAGGTTTTGTGAAGCAACAAAAAACATTAGCATTGGCAGAAAGTTGTACAGGAGGTGAAATTGCATCTCGTTTGACTCAAGTCGCAGGAGCTTCAGGGTATTTTAAGGGCTGTGCTGTTGCTTATCACACACAAAGTAAAACAGATTTGTTAGGAGTTTCAGAGGCTTTAATTAATAAATACTCTGTTGTCAGTAAAGAAGTTGCTTCAGCAATGGCTCAAAATGCAAGAAAAAAATTCAATGCTACCGTTGGCTTATCAACTACTGGGAATGCAGGACCATCAAAAGGGGACTCTGATGCAGAAATTGGGACTGTTTGGATAGCTATAGCTACTCAAGATAAAATAGTTACTGAAAAGTTTCTTTTTGGAAGACACCGTGAACGAGTAATCGGTAAGTCAGTAAACAAAGCCCTTGAGCTATTAATGAATCAAATCATTTAAGTAATAATAATATTTATTTATTTTTCTTGCGAGGCCTTTTGATGTGTTAAAATTAAATCATACAAATACCTTTATATTTAAAATTCAAAAAACTCTTTAAAATTTAGGCAAACAATTTTGTTACTCTATAAAAAACAGTAAATTTGCACCCACGTTAAAAAAGACGAAAATGTCAAAAATTTGTGAATTAACCGGAAAACGCGTAATGTTTGGAAACAATGTTTCTAAAGCCTTAAATCGTACTAAACGACGTTTTGATGCGAATATTATTAAAAAACGTTTTTATATTCCTGAAGAAGATAAGTGGGTTTCCCTAACTATATCAACAGCGACTCTGAAAACAATCAACAAAAAAGGAATTTCCTCTGTTTTGAAACAAGCCAGAGAGAAAGGAAATTATAAAGGGTAATACAATGGCAAAGAAAGGAAACAGAGTACAGGTTATTTTAGAATGTATAGAGCACAAAGAAACTGGGCGTGCAGGTACCTCTCGTTATATAACAACTAAAAACAAGAAGAACTCTCCTGAGCGTTTGGAAATTAAAAAATTCAACCCGATTTTGAAAAAAATGACGGTTCATAAAGAAATTAAATAAGTCATGGCAAAGAAATCCGTAGCATCATTACAGACAGGTTCAAAAAGATTAACCAAAGCCATTAAGATGGTGAAAAAGGAAGGTAGTAACTCATATAGTTTTGTTGAAACTATTATTGCACCTGATCACGCCGTTAAATGGTTAGACAAAAAATAAGATTTTATAAATCTTAAAATAAAAGCTACTTTTAAGGTAGCTTTTTTTATACAATAAAGTTATGGGAAAACTTAGTAATTTTTTTTCAAAACAAGACCAAGATAAGCTTGATCATGGGCTTTCCAACACTAAGAAATCTTTTTTTTCAAGACTGGGTACGGCTGTAATTGGTAAAACAAAAATTGATGAAGATGTTCTAGATGAATTAGAAACTATTTTAATCCAGTCAGATGTTGGTGTTGCGACAACTTTAAAAATAATTGCTGCTTTAGAGGCGAGAATAGCAAAAGATAAATACTTAAAAACAGGAGATCTTATTCAGAGAATGCAAGAAGAAATTCTTGCACTTTTGGTTAATTCAGAGAATAATACTCAAAGTAGTTTTGAGGACAACCTTAAATCCCAACCTCATGTTGTTATGGTTGTAGGAGTGAATGGTGTTGGTAAAACAACGTCAGTAGGAAAGTTAGCTCATCAATACAAAAAAGCAGGTAAAAAAGTAATGTTAGGGGCAGCAGATACTTTTCGTGCCGGTGCAATTGATCAATTACAGATTTGGGCAGATCGTGTTGAGGTTCCTTTGGTGCGTCAAGAGATGGGAAGTGATCCAGCCTCTGTAGCCTTTGATACCCTAGAGTCTGCAAAAGCACAAGGTTGCGATATTGTATTTATTGATACTGCAGGACGCTTGCACAATAAGGTGAATCTTATGAATGAATTGACTAAGGTGAAGCGAGTAATGTCTAAGATTATTACAGATGCTCCTCATGAAGTCCTTTTGGTTTTAGATGGTTCAACGGGTCAAAATGCATTTGAACAGGCAAAACAATTTACTGCCGCAACTGATGTAACTAGTTTGGCAATTACAAAATTAGATGGTACTGCTAAAGGTGGAGTATTATTAGGAATATCTGATCAGTTTCAGATTCCTGTAAAGTATATAGGTGTAGGAGAGGGGATTGATGATATTCAAGTTTTTAACCCAAAAGCCTACATAAAAACTCTTTTTAGCTAATTATGATTAAAGATTATAGCCTAAAAATATTAAAAGTAATAGCCATAGTATTTTTAATTCTGGGTGCTATTTATTTAGTAGGGCCAAGGGTTGAGACTCCAGAGTTTAGCAATGAAGTCCCTGAAGTTCCTGACAATTTGGTCAAACTTCAAAAGTGGATTAATACAAAAGAAATTCTACAGGGGAATGTTCGTCCAGGCAATGCTTCTAAAATAATTTTTAACGATTCTATTCCCCAGAAAACAGAATATAGTGTCATTTATTATCATGGATTTACGGCATCCGGAATGGAAGGAGATCCTGTTCATCGTAATATTTCAAATGTCCTTGGAGCAAATCTATATATACCAAGGCTTTTTGGACACGGTCTTGAAGAAGAAGAGTCGATGTTGAATTTTAATAATGATGATTTTTGGAAATCAGGAAAAGAGGCCCTAGAAGTTGCTAAAAAACTAGGTGAAAAAGTAATTGTTTTGGGAACAAGCCATGGTGGGTCATTAGCACTTGCTTTAGGGAATGATCCTTCTATAGAGGCCATGCTTTTATTTGGCCCCAATATAGCTGTATTTGACCCCAAAGCTAAATTATTATCAAAACCTTGGGGATTACAAATTGGTCGTTTAGTAAAGGGAGGAAACTATCATGAGTGGGAAGCTAATGATGAAAAGAAAAAGTATTGGTCTACTAAAACTCGTTTGGAGGCTATGACACACATGCAGAAGTTTTTAGATGTTAAGATGAGGCGTTCTGTCTTTAAAAAAGTTAAAGTTCCTGTATTTTTAGCCTATTATTATAAAAGCGATAGCTTACAAGATAATGTAGTTTCTGTACCTGCAATGTTAAAGATGTACGATCAACTAGGAACGCCAGACTCTTTAAAGGAAAAACAAGCATTTCCTGAGGTCGGTGATCATGTTCTTACTTCATATATATCAACCCAATATTACGATGTTGTAACAAAAGCTTCTTTAGCTTTTTTATCAAAAATAATAACGCCTAATAAACCTAAATAGGTTTCATTAAATTATGAGAACAAAATCTACTCAAAAAAATACAATCAATGTTATTACTTTAGGTTGTTCAAAAAACGTTTATGATTCAGAAGTACTTATGGGTCAGTTGCGTGCAAGCGATAAAAAAGTAGTTCATCAAGAGGAAGGAAATATAGTTGTAATAAATACCTGTGGGTTTATTGATAATGCTAAAGAAGAATCAATTAATACCATTCTTGAGCAAGTTAAAAATAAAGAAGCAGGAAAAATCGATAAGGTTTATGTAACAGGCTGTTTAAGTGAGCGTTACAAGCCTGACTTGCAAAAAGAAATCCCTCAAGTTGATGAATATTTTGGAACAACAGACCTTCCACAATTATTAAAGGTTTTAGGAGCAGATTATAAGCATGAATTAGTGGGGGAGCGAATTCTAACAACTCCAAAGCATTTTGCCTATTTAAAAGTTTCTGAAGGCTGTGATCGTCCATGTTCTTTTTGTGCTATTCCTTTAATGCGAGGTAGCCACCGTTCAACACCAATAGAAGAAGTCGTGAAACAAGCGCGTCAATTAGCTAAAGAAGGTGTAAAAGAATTGATGTTGATAGCGCAAGATTTAACATATTACGGATTAGACCTCTATAAAGAAAGAAAATTAGCTGATTTACTTTTAGCTCTCGTGGCTGTTGAGGGTATCGAATGGATTCGATTACATTATGCTTTTCCAACTGGCTTTCCTGAAAATGTTTTAGAAGTGATGCGTGAGCAACCTAAAGTGTGTAATTACTTAGACATACCCTTACAGCATATTGCTGACCCCATTCTTAAGTCAATGCGAAGAGGTACCACAAAAGAAAAGACCACCACTTTGTTAAAGAAATTTCGTAAAGAGGTGCCTGGAATAATTCTTAGAACTTCATTAATAGTTGGATATCCCGGAGAAACAGAAGAAGATTTTGAAACCCTAAAAAATTGGGTTAAAGAAATGCGTTTTGAGCGTCTAGGTTGTTTTACTTATAGTCATGAGGAGAATACCCATGCCCATCAATTAAAAGACGATGTAACCGAACAGGTAAAGCAAGAACGTTCCAATGTCATTATGGAAATTCAGTCACAAATTTCCTGGGAACACAACCAATCGTGTGTGGGGAAAACCTACCGTTGTTTAATTGACCGTAAAGAAGGTGAAAATTATGTAGGGCGAACTTTTATGGATTCTCCAGATGTTGATAATGAGGTATTAGTAAATGCAACCACTCATTATCTAAAGCAAGGTGAATTTGTAGACTTATTAATCACTGAAGCTTCAGACTACGACTTAATAGGAACACCGATTAAATAAGCTTAAAAGGTTTTTTTAAAAGAAAAGAGCATTGGCAAACACTATTTTTCCTGAATACCAAAAACTTCTAAAAAGCACATTATCAACGAGATAAATAATATTACCTCTACCTAGAGATTCTTCTCCAAAAATCAGTGATTTCTTCTGACGTTCAATTGCTTTATACCCTATAAATCCAGCCAAGGGAAGAGTATTTTCATTTATGAAGGCTGCATTGTCATCGTTTTCTAAAAAAGAATATGCTTGTTCGTTTAATTTTAAACTATAGTAACTATCTAAACCAAAACTTAATGGGTGAGTTTTATCAAGAGATACTGCGTAAATACTTCCCGTTGTAATCTCACTAATCTCATTTCTTTCTTGTTCTCCTTTGGGAATTAGTGTCATTTCACTTACAATACTTTTCTTTTTTTCTAATTTAAAAAAATCGGTATTTGCAAACTTATTTAAAGCTCCAGAAATAGCAATAATTTTCCCTCCTCTTCGAATCCATTCAATAATTTTATCATTAGTGTTATTAGTTTTCCACTTCTCATAATATCCATTTGGAATGATTAGTTGATCAATTTCTGATAATGCACTTCCTAACTTATTTTCATCAATTTGCATTAAAGGATACGCTAATTGTTGTTCAAAATAATGCCATACTTCTCCATAGCTCAAAGTTGAAGCATCATCACTTCTGAGAATAGCAATTTTAGGTGCTTTAATCAAGTGTAATTCATTCGCACCTAAATCAGGTCCCGAAGTTGAATATCCCGTTGTTATGGGGTGTAATTTTCTGTTAAAATCTTTTGCAAGACTAGCTATCTTCTTAAGATAATTTTCATGGTTTAAATTATCTCCTTTAAGAATAAAAATACTTCCTGGATTCCAGTTTTTCCCACTATTTGAAATGGGTAGGCTAGTGTATCTAATTCCAATTCCTTGTTTAAGTAATGCCGCTATAAATTTTGCGTCATTAAAACTACCATAGGAAAGTGCATACCCATACATTTTCTCTGAAAGCACACTATTTGTTTCTGTATTAATCTTTATAGCTTCGGTTTCAACTTCTTCTTTTGTGGCAATTGCTTTTAGACCATATGCATAGGGCAAAGACCATGCTGTTATGTCATATGTAAGCGAATCATTTAATTTAGTTTGCGGTTCTAAGAGGACCTGTACCATTTTTCCTTTAGGCTGATTGGTAGGAACTACAAGTGCATTTTTCGAAAAGGAGGTATTAGTAGTTTTTTGTTTTTGATAATTGAATCCTTTTAAAGTATTATTTTTCTTTAATGCATAGCTTTTTATATCATGTTTATTTAAAAGTGAAGCCAAAGCATCAATTTTATCAACATTACCCTCTAGCACAAAGTTTTTGTACTTTAAATTTTTATTTTTAAAATATGCTTGATAATTTTCATTGAGTATTTTTTTGTTTTTCACAGCCATTTCAACAGTAGAAATTCCTGTAGTATAGTGGTGTTCAATTCGGTCAATGAGCGTTAACTCAATATTCTCGTTGTTGTCAATACCTAAGCCAGCAACTCCCCCTCCTGCTTGTTCATAGGTCATGCCAATTGATCCTAAAAACATTGCATAACTGTCGCCATAACTAGGATAGAGTAAGTCAAAATTTTGTTTAGTAAAATAAAACCATCCTTCTTTATCAAAATAACTTGCGTGGTTTTTGCCAATTGCATCTTGAAAGTCAATTTGAAAATTAGTTATAACTTCATGAAGTGGTTCTGCTGCTGGTGCAAAATAATATGGATTATTAATTCCTTGTTCATGAAAGTCAACATGAATATGAGGTAACCAAAGATTATATTTTTTTACACGTTGCTCTGACTCTAGTTGGGTTAACCAAGCCCAGTCACGGTTTAAATCAAACATATAATGATTACTTCTCCCGTTGTGCCAAGATTCTCTATGTTCACGAGTTAAACCATTACTGTCATAAGGAGTGCTTTTTGTTTGGTTATAAAAATTCACATAACGATCTCGTCCATCGGGGTTAATACATGGATCGATAATCACAATGGTATCTTTCAGCCAATCACTATATTTTGTGAGTAATGCATGGGCTGTTTTCATTGCAGCCTCTGTACTCGAGGATTCATTTCCGTGAACGTTATAGCTGAGCCATACTATTGCTTTTTCATTATTCACAGGTCCTTTTTCTATACCACTATTTTGTAAATGTGTTTTTCTGATTGACTCAAGATTTTTCAAGTTTTCAGGAGAAGAAATAAAAACCAGTTGCAGTAAGCGACCTTCATTGGTTTTTCCGTAAGATTGCAACTGAAGAGCTTCGGATCCAGTCTCTAAATGTTTAAAATAATCAACTACTTGATGGTGTCTTGAGAAGTTGGTGCCTAGGGAATACCCTAAATATTCTTTTGGAGATTGAATTTGAGATTGAAGAACAAGTGTAAATAATAAAAAGAGGTTGCTAAGAGACTTTTTGAGCATAATTTTATTTTTAGAACTTTAAATTTACACTTTCTAATTAAACTCTAAATTTCTTTTCCCAAAAAACGAATATATTTACACAAAATCATTCATGAACAAACAACATATTCCTTTTCGAGATACAGGTCGTTTTTCTAGTTTGATTTGTGATTATTTATCAGAGAATAATACTTTAAAGCCTTTCTATGGTCTGTTTCCAACCCTGAATAATTTTAAAACTCAGATTACTGATAAAACTAAAAGTTATTCAGCTACCCATCGAAACGTATTGGTTCAATCTCTTCGAGAGCAATATGAAATAATAACACCCTCTTCTTTAGTACTTGAAAACTTAGATCTTTTAGCTCAAAAAAATACATTTACTATCACTACAGGTCATCAATTGAGTTTAATGACAGGACCCTTATATTTCCTTTATAAGATCATTAGTACTATAAATTTATGTGAACAATTAAAAGTTAAATACCCTTCTTCAAATTTTGTTCCAGTATATTGGATGGCCAGTGAAGATCATGATTTTGAGGAAATTAGTTCATTTCGATTTCAAGATAAACGTATTAATTGGCACCGTGATTCTGCGGGAGCTGTTGGTGAAATTCCTTTAGATGATTTGCAAGAGGTTTTGGATGTTTTTGAGCAGTATATAGGCACCTCAGTAAATTCAAATACAATTCGTAAATGGATCACTGAAAGTTACCGTGCTTCTCATAACCTATCTGAAGCCACCTTTCGTTTGGTTAATGAACTTTTTGGTGACAAGGGTTTAATAATTTTAGAACCAAACATACCTGCGTTAAAAAAATTATTCATACCTATCTTAAAAGCAGAACTTACCAGTCAACATTCTTTTAAGAATGTAAACAGTCAAGTAGAAAATATACAAAAAACCTATAGTACCTCGTTCATTCCTCAAGTGAATCCAAGAAAAATAAATTTATTTTATTTAGCAAAAAACAATCGCTATCGTATTGAAAAAGAAGCTGGAGAATTTTCGTTAAATGGAACTGAAGAGCGTTTTTCTGAAGCTAGTTTTTTAAAAATTTTAGAAATTCATCCTGAATATTTTTCTCCAAATGTTATTTTACGTCCAGTTTATCAAGAGGTTATTTTACCTAATTTATGCTACATTGGTGGTGGTGGAGAGATTGCCTATTGGTTTCAACTAAAAAAGCACTTTGATTTTTTAAAGATTCCTTTTCCTGTTTTACTTTTGAGGAACTCGGCAGTCATTTATTCTAAAAAAACTGCTAAAAAAATCAAAAATCTAGATTTAGATGTGTCAGATTTTTTCTTAAAAAGAAGTATTATAATCAACAAAAAGATTCGAGAAGTAAGTGATATTGATCTTGACTTATCCTTCTTGAAAACTCAATTAAACAAACAATTTGATTATTTAAATAAATTAGTTGCAAAAACAGATAAGTCTTTTGAAGGAGCAGTTACTGCTCAAAATATAAAACAGCTAAAAGGTATTTCTAATCTAGAGAAACGATTATTAAAGGCACAAAAAAAGATGCTTGCAGATAAAGTTAACCGCCTTGTAGATCTTCACGAGCAGCTTTTTCCTGATGACACACTCCAAGAGCGAACCATAAATTTTGTATCTCTTTATCTTAAGATTGGAGATGCTTTTTTGCCAACTCTTTTTGAAGCACTGGATCCTATGAATCCAAATTTTGTTTTACTGGAATATTAGCCACAGAAAAACATGTTGATTTTTTTTGTTGGTAGCCAGTCTCCTTGTTTTATTCGTCTATAATTGTATTTTTGCTCATGCAAGAAAAAGTTCTTATTCTCGATTTTGGTTCTCAGTATACCCAATTAATTGCACGCCGTGTCCGTGAATTATTCATTTACTGTGAAATTCATCCGTTCAACAATCCGCCAAAAAATATCACTAGTTTTAAAGCTGTAATTTTATCAGGTTCTCCTTTCTCAGTTCGAAGTGATGAGCCCCCTCACCCTGACTTAAAAGAAATTAAAGGAAAAATACCCCTATTAGGCATCTGTTATGGAGCACAATATCTTGCCCATTTTTTTGGTGGCAAAGTTAGTCCATCAAATACCCGTGAATACGGTCGTGCACATTTAACAAACATAGATTCTAGAGCTCTTTTTTTTAAAAAAATTGGTAATAATAGTCAAGTTTGGATGAGCCATGGAGACACTATTTTGAGTCTTCCCGAAGGTGCAGAATTATTAGCAAGTACCGAAGATGTCAAAAATGCAGCATATAAGCTAAAGGACGAAGATACTTATGCAATTCAGTTTCATCCTGAGGTATACCATTCTCTAGAAGGAAAACAAATCTTAGAAAACTTTTTGGTTGATATAGCCGGAGTACATCAAGACTGGACCCCTGATTCTTTTGTGGACATGACTGTTCAAGATATTAAAAAAAGAGTGGGTGATGGTAAGGTAATTTTGGGTCTTTCGGGAGGAGTTGACTCTTCTGTTGCTGCAATCTTATTGCACAAAGCTATTGGAAACAAACTCAATTGTATTTTTGTGAATAATGGGTTACTTCGAAAAGATGAATTTGACCAAGTGTTGGATCAGTATTCAGGAATGGGACTAAATGTTAAAGGAGTTGATGCATCTGAAATGTTTCTAAATGCCTTGGATGGTGTTTCAGACCCTGAAACTAAACGCAAAATTATTGGCAAAACATTTATTGATGTTTTTGATTCTGAAGCTAATAAAGTAGAGGGTGTAAAGTGGTTAGCTCAAGGCACCATATATCCAGATGTTATAGAATCTATTTCTGTAAATGGACCTTCAGCCACAATAAAATCACATCATAATGTTGGTGGTCTGCCAGATTATATGAAATTAGAATTAGTAGAGCCCTTGCGAATGCTGTTTAAGGATGAAGTTCGAAGAGTAGGGAAAAGCATGGGAATGGATTCAGAACTTTTGGGAAGACACCCGTTTCCTGGACCTGGTTTAGCCATTCGTATTTTAGGAGAGATTACAAAAGAAAAAGTAAGAATGCTTCAAGAAGTAGATGCTATTTTTATTCAAGGCCTAAAGGCTTGGAATTTATACGATGAAGTTTGGCAAGCAGGAGCTATTTTTCTTCCTGTCAATAGTGTAGGAGTAATGGGAGATGAACGGACATATGAAAGTTGTGTGGCTTTGAGAGCAGTTCAGTCTACAGATGGTATGACTGCAGATTGGGTTAATTTACCCTATGAATTTTTACAGAAAACATCTAATGAGATAATAAATAATGTAAAAGGTGTTAATCGAGTGGTATATGATATTAGTTCTAAGCCACCTGCAACAATTGAATGGGAATAGTTTTTGATAATAATTAAGGAATGAAACAAATTAAAATACTTTTCACATTACTTCTTTTTTTGGGAAGCTTGATTCTTTCAGCACAAACCCCAGAAAAATTCCGTAATCATAGAGTAGGTAAAAAGGAAACCTTATCATCTATTATAGAGAGGTATGGCATTTCTAAAACTCAATTGTTACAGTACAATCCTCTATTGGATCGAGTTGGGATTAAAAGAAAGATGACACTGCGCATTCCAGTTTACAAAAAGGAATTATTAATTAATGAACAGACACTTGAAATTAAGGAAGTCGAAATCGATAGTTTTATTCATTTGGTAGCTCCTAAAGAAACAAAGTGGCGTTTAGCATATAAATACAATACTACTATTAGAATTTTAGATTCTTTAAACCCTCAAATAAAAGAAGGACTAAAAATAGGACAACGATTAATTATGCCGACTGCTGTTGCTACTAAAATTATCCCAGAAAAAGATTCACTTTTCAATTATTATAAAGTGCTTCCTAAAGAAGGGTTTTATCGTATTGAAAAAAAGTTAGGAGTGAACAAGCGTGTTTTGGATTCTTTGAACCCTAATATAGAAACTGCTGGCCTTCAACCAGGGATGATTCTAAAAATTCCAGGAATGCAAAGCGGTGTCTTAAAAGTTGAAAACGATCTGTTGGTAGAAAGAGTTAATTTATTAGACTCCACACTTCAGAAATCTAAAATAAAATTGGGTGTCTTGTTACCCTTTAGAGCTAGTGAAATTGTCTTTGATTCTATTGTAGACACAGAAAAAATTCTGGAAGGAAGAAACCTTCATACCATTTCACTTGATTTTTATACAGGGGTTCAATTTGCGATAAAAAAAGCAGCTATTAAGGGAATTGATGTTGAGCTTACCACCTTAGATACTGAAAATAATCTTACAATTCTTCAAGAAATTATTCGTTCTAACGTGCTTAAAGATTTAGATTTTATTGTGGGACCTCTAATACCTAAAAATTTTAATATTATTTCTAATGCGCCTTCTTTGAGCCAACTAATTAAAATTGCGCCTCTTTCTTCTGTTCCAGTTGTCTTAAGGAAAAATGTTTTTCAATCGGTTACCGAAGAAGCTCATTTTAGATCTAAAATGTATAGACATTTAGTATCCGTTATTGATACTACTCAAAATGTAGTTATTGTGGCTGATTCCTCACATCGAGATATAGAAAAAGAGCTTAAGTTAAAGTTTCCCTGGGCTATTACAATTCGTCCAGAATTACAAGATTACATTCTACCGGAGTTAGTAGATTCTTTGTTGGTTGATTCTTTGCCTAATAAAGTACTTTTTGAGTCTAAATCTTTTCCGCTCATTGCCAGTGCTATCTCTCAATTTAATGCACAGAACTCAAAAAATAGAGAAGTTCAAGTTTTTACTACTTTCAGGGGAAATGCTTACGACAATGAAAATTTATCACTCAGTATGTTGGGGGGGGTGAAATTTACTTATCCAGTAGGCTTTAAGCCATTGGATGAGGATTCATCCCGAGCTTTCATTGAGAATTACATCAATTATTATGGAAAACCTCCAACAAAAGAAGCACTTCGCGGGTATGATGTAACACTTGATGCTATTTTACGAACAGCAGTTGCGAAAGACCTCAAAAAATCGCTAGAATTAGGAGAAACAGGATATTCTTCTAATCGTTTTTTGTATCATAAAAACATTAATGAGTCCTTTTCTAATGAGGCATTTTTTATTTTGCAGCATAAGGGCTATGAAATATTAGAGATAAAAGAATAGATAATACTGGCAAGAAGTTACTATTGATTTTGTAAATTTGAGCCCGGTAGGTTAACTGTCAAAAACAACCGGATGTCCAACACCAAGTATATTTTTGTAACCGGAGGGGTTACATCATCTTTAGGGAAAGGTATAGTAGCAGCTTCTTTAGCTAAGCTACTTCAGTCTCAGGACTTTAGTGTTACCATTCAAAAATTTGATCCCTACATTAATGTGGATCCTGGAACGTTAAACCCATATGAACATGGCGAATGTTTTGTCACTGATGACGGGGCAGAAACTGATCTTGATTTAGGTCATTATGAACGTTTTCTTAATGTAAATACTTCTCAAGCCAATAATGTAACCACAGGAAGGGTTTACCAAAGTGTAATTGAAAAAGAACGTCGTGGTGAGTTTTTAGGAAAAACCGTACAGGTAATTCCACACATCACCAACGAGATAAAAGAACGCATGAGTCTTTTAGGAGAAAGCAATAAGTTTGATATTGTGATTACAGAAATTGGTGGAACTGTTGGGGACATTGAATCACTTCCCTATATAGAGTCAGTTCGTCAAATGATTTGGGATTTAGGTCGTGAAAATGCTATTGTAATCCATCTAACCCTCATTCCTTTTTTAGCAGCAGCAGGAGAATTAAAAACAAAACCCACCCAGCACTCCGTTAAAACATTAATGGAAAGTGGAATTTCTGCAGATATTATTGTCTGTAGGACAGAGCATGAACTTTCTGAAGATTTGCGTCAAAAATTAGCTTTGTTTTGTAATGTTAAGCGGGAAGCAATTATTCAGTCAATTGACGTAGATACTATATATGATGTTCCTTTAAAGATGTTAGAGGAGGGTCTAGATAAAGTTGTTTTAAATAAACTTCAATTACAGCCTAAGAAAACTTTAGATTTAACACGTTGGAATGAGTTTTTATACAAATTTAAAAATCCAAAACACAGTTTAAAAATTGGTTTAGTTGGAAAGTATGTTGAATTACAAGATTCATATAAATCTATCTTAGAATCCTTAATTCATGCTGGGGCCATTAATGAAACAGAAATTCAGGTCATCAGCATTCATTCTGAAAAACTCAATGATAAAAATGTAGCAACAAAATTGAATACTCTAGACGGAGTGATAGTAGCTCCTGGTTTTGGAGAGCGAGGTATCGAGGGAAAAATTACAGCAATAGCTTATGCCCGTATGCATCAAATCCCATTTTTTGGAATATGTTTAGGAATGCAAATGGCTGTTATTGAATATTCAAGAAATACAGTAGGCCTATTATTGGCTAATTCAATTGAGATGGACGAAAACTGCAAAACGCCCGTTATTGATTTAATGGAATCTCAAAAAAGTGTTGTCAATAAAGGAGGAACAATGCGACTGGGAGCATGGGATTGTTCTCTTTTAGAAAATTCATTAGCACATAAGGCCTATGGCTCTCAAACGATTTCAGAACGACATCGCCATAGATATGAATTCAATGATGCTTTTAAGGAAAGAATTTTTGATCAGGATTTTGTGGTGACTGGAACCAATCCTGAAACTGGATTGGTAGAAATTATAGAATACAAAAAACATCCTTGGTTTTTAGGAGTTCAATTTCATCCTGAATATAAAAGTACAGTATCTACTCCACATCCTTTATTCGTATCATTCATACAAGCTAGTTTAACAAATAAATCAAAGGCTTAACTTTTGAAAAATAACTATGGAAGAAAAGAAGTTTGACCCCTACCAGTTTATAGGATTTATCCTTATTGCATTAATCCTTACTTGGATGTTGTACAGGAATGGACCTACAGAAGAACAGAAATCAGAATCAAAGACGATTACTGAACAAGACATTACTTCTCCTTCCAGTCCAGAAGAAAGTGAAACTTCAGCAGCCTTTATTCAACAACAAAAAGTAGAAAGCTTTGGAGACCTTGGCACTTTATTTAAATCAAATTCTGTTGAAAATGTTTCTATTTCTACAGAAAACATTAGCTATGAAGTTCAGTCCAAAGGTGCCCAAATTGTAGTTTTACAATTAGATAAGTTTGAAAATTTTGCAGACAATCCACTACGATTAATTTCAGAGTCCAATTCCGACTTTAATGTTAAATTATCGACTTTGGATGGGCGTGTATTAAATACACGTGATATATTTTTCACACCTACTTTGATCGATCAGGCTGATTCATATAAGCTTTTAATGACAGCCAGTTTTAGTAATAGACAAAGTATTGTGTTTGAATATGTTTTTCCTAAACAGGGATATCTCTATACAGTGAATCTCAAAACCGAAGGAATGCAAACATTATTAAATTCCAGTATTCTTCCTAATTTTTCATGGAAAACAGATGCTTTTAGAAATTCTAGAAGTATTGACTATGAAAATCGTTACACAGAATATACTTTTGGTTATGAAGAAGATCGCGTTGATTATTTATCCTTAAATGGTGAAGATAAAGAGTCTCGTGAAGGAATTCGATGGATTTCATATAGACAACATTTCTTTAGCTCTATTTTAATTCCATCCACTCCGATAGCTTCTGCAGAATTAACTTCTATTGATTTAGCAAGTGAAGAAAATTTGGAAGAAAAATTCACAAAAACATTTAAAACATCCTATTCCTTAGGATTAACGAATGGAAATTTGAATACTCAATTAACGTTTTATAACGGCCCTACAGACTATGACTCTCTTAAAGCATTAGATGGTGACTTAGAAACATCTATTCCAATGGGATGGGGTATTTTTGGTTGGATTAATCGTGTGATTTTCTTGCCTTTATTTGGGTTTTTATCCTCTTTTTTATCATTCGGAATCGCAATTATTGTTATGACAGTTATTGTTCGTTTAGCCATGTCACCCGTTACCTATAAGTCATATGTTTCTCAAATTAAAATGAAGGTATTACGCCCTGATATTGAGATAATTAATAATAAATATAAAGATGACGCTGTAAAACGTCAACAAGAAACCATGAGTTTATACTCTAGGGCGGGTGCAAATCCAATGTCAGGATGTGTTCCTGCTTTATTGCAATTACCTATTTTTTATGCACTGTTCTCTTTCTTTCCGGTAGCTTTTGTGCTTCGTGATAAGAGTTTCTTGTGGGCAGATGACTTGTCATCTTATGATTCTGTATATGACTTGGGTTTTAGTATTCCTTTTTATGGAGATCACATTAGTTTGTTTCCTATTCTGGCATCCATAGCTATTTTCTTTTATACCCAAATGACCACAGGCCAACAAGCAATGCCTCAGCAGCCTGGCATGCCAAACATGAAAATAATCATGTATTTGATGCCGCTAATGATGTTATTTTTCTTCAATAACTATGCGAGTGGTTTAAGTTTGTATTATTTCGTTTCAAATCTTTTGACTATTATCTTGATGTTGGTGATCAAAAACTATATTGTTAATGATCAAAAAATTCTTTCTAAAATTGAAGAAAACAAAAAGAAGCCTAAAAAAGCAGGTGGTTTTTCTTCAAGACTTCAAAAAGCAATGGAGCAAGCTGAAAAGCAAAAAAAAGCAGGGCGTAAATAATACTAATTTACTGCGTATCTTTGTGTTATGAAAAAAGGACGGGTAATCGTTGGTCTTTCTGGGGGTGTAGACTCTAGTGTTGCTGCCAATCTTCTCAAAGAAGAAGGGTATGAGGTCATTGGACTTTTTATGAAAAACTGGCATGATGAGTCTGTAACTCTTTCTAATGAATGTCCATGGCTAGAGGATAGTAATGACGCCATGCTTGTGGCAGAAAAATTAGGTATTCCTTTTCAAACCGTAGATTTAAGCAAAGAATATAAAGAACGTATTGTTGACTATATGTTTGATGAATACGCTAAAGGTCGAACGCCAAACCCAGATATTTTATGTAATCGAGAAATAAAGTTTGATGTTTTTTTAGAGATTGCATTATCGCTAGGTGCAGATTTTGTCGCTACAGGGCATTACTGTCAAAAAGAAAACCTTGTTTCTTCTTCAGGCGAAAAGTTTTATCGTCTTTTAGCTGGTGCTGATACTAATAAAGATCAGTCTTATTTTTTATGCCAATTAACTCAAAAACAATTATCAAAGGTCTTATTTCCCATAGGGCATTTACAGAAAGAGCAGGTAAGAAAGATTGCCTTAAAACAGGATTTAGTAACTGCAGAGAAAAAAGATTCTCAAGGCCTCTGTTTTATAGGAAAAGTTAGACTTCCTGATTTTTTACAACAACAGTTAAAACCCAAAGCGGGAACAATCATTGAAATTCCAAATAATTTTTCTGTTTACTCTAAATCTGAAATACACCAAGATGATTTAGTAAATCGTTCCAAAAAGTTACGCTACCAGCCCACAGACGGAGTCGAAGTTGGTAAACATAATGGAGCTCATTTTTATACCATCGGGCAGCGTAAAGGACTTGGTGTAGGGGGAAATGTAGAGCCTTTGTTCATTATTGATACTAATGTGGATGATAATACCATTTATGTAGGGCAAGGGAAGGCACACCCGGGGTTATTTCGTTATGCATTAAAGGTAGCTCAAGAGGATATCCACTGGGTTCGAGAAGACTTAAAGTTAAAGTCTGGAGAAACTTTATCAGTACATGCTCGAATTCGATACAGACAAGCGTTGCAAAAAGCAACTCTTTTTCAAACAAAGGATGCTCTTTACGTTTCCTTTGAAAATCCTCAATCTGCAATAACTTCAGGACAATTTGTTGCCTGGTATCAAAAACAAGAACTTATAGGTTCGGGGGTAATTACCTAGTTATCCCAACTTTTCATTTGACGAATTGCTTCTTTTACAACTTAGAGCTAGATTTTTTATAATCTTATTTATACTTTAGATATTTTATAAATTTATCGAGTCTATTTATGAGACAAATACTCTCTTATCAATTATATTTTTTTCTGATGTTTAATGGTTTTTTTACTTCCTACTCATATTCGCAAATAAATCAAAATAATTTAAGTCTTGAGTCAAGTGCTTATTTGCTTCAACATGCTAAAAATCCGATCAACTGGCAGCGTTGGGATAAAAAACTTTACAACACTAATAATACTGATAATAAATTACTTGTGGTAAGTATAGGTTATTCAAGTTGTCATTGGTGTCATGTAATGGAAAAAGAAACTTTTGAAGATTCTGGTGTAGCTTCATTTATGAATGAAAAATTTATAAGCATTAAGGTTGATCGAGAGGAAAATCCTGAGATTGATAATATATACATGACCGCCACTCAAATGATGACAGGTAGGGGGGGATGGCCTTTAAATGTAGTATGCCTGCCCGATGGAAGGCCAGTTTATGGAGGTACTTACCACACCAAGGAGCAATGGCTTGAGGTATTAGGTAAAATTCAAAAAGTTTATGAAAATGACAAAAAACAACTCTATGGAATTGCTGAAAAAGTAGAAAAAGGAATCCAAGAGGTCAACCGTTTTGAATATACCGAAGAAGAAGCAGATTTTAAGCCTCAATTACTACAAAATGAAATGAAGATTTGGACTAGCCAATGGGATATGATTAATGGAGGCGAAAAGCAAAATCAAAAATTCATTACACCCACGAAATTTAATTACATTCTACAGTATCAACACCTGAATGAAGACACTAAAATCAAAGCTTATTTAAAGAACACCCTAGAAAATATATCCAATAGTGGTATAGTTGATCATTTGGAAGGTGGTTTTTACCGCTACACTGTAGATCCAGAATGGAAAATTCCCCATTTTGAAAAAATGCTTTATGATAATGCGCAGCTTTTATCCCTTTACGCAAATGCTTATAAAGAATTTAAAACACCACTATTTAAATCAACTGTTTATAAAACATTTGATTTTCTTCAAAAGAGAATGGAAAATACCGAAGGGGGTTATTTTTCTGCTATTGATGCTGACAATGAACAAGGAGAAGGACGATACTATATGTTTAATATTGATGAAATTAAAAAAGCTGCTGGTCAAGACCTATCCATGATTTTAGACTATTATCGAATCGGATTGGACAAACCTATTGAAAATTCTTTTTATCATCTGAGGAAAACAAATGACTTTAATACTTTTCTGAAAAAATATTCCATTACTAATGATCAACTAGTTGAGAAACAAAAAATTTGGGAGAGTCAATTTGAGGAATTAAAAAAAAAGAGAGAATTTCCTTTAACAGATAAAAAAATTATTACTTCCTGGAATGCACAAATGGTATCGGGATTATTAAATTCTTTCGAGGCCTTTGGAGACAAACAATTTCTTAACCAAGCACAGAGAACGTTTACCTTCCTTCGAGAAAATTTAATTTCTGGAGCAGAGCTGATGCATACTTTTCAAGCCAATAAAGCAAAAATGGATGCTAATTTGGAAGATTACGCCTTTATGATTAGAGCTGCATTAGGCCTCTATCAGAATACAGGAAACGTAGATTATTTGGAACAAGCTGATGAATTAACTGAAAATGCAATAAAAAATTTTGAAACAACTAAAAACCCATTTTTTACCTATACTAAAAATCCTGTAATGTTTTCAGAAATAATCTCTGTTAATGATAATGTTATTCCATCGGCTAATGCAATTATGGCAGAAAATCTTTGGACACTTGGACATCTTTTGGAGAAAAAGCAATACAGTGCTAAAGCAAAAAAAATGCTGGATGTAATGACTTCCTATTTCAATGAAGGGAGAGGAAGTGATTACAGCCAGTGGGCACAATTAATCACTAAAGAAGCTTTTTCATATAAAGAAGTAGTTATTGTTGGTCCAGAGGCACAAAATACCAATCGAGAAATTCAGCAAAATTATCTCCCCAATGTACTTTTTCAAATTAGCGATAAACCGAGTGAATTGCCTTTGCTAAAAGATCGTTTTTTTAAAAAAGAAACTCTTATATATGTTTGCGAAGATAAAGTTTGTTTGAGACCCTCAGAAACAGTTGTAGATGCATTAAAGCAAATTAATAATTAACGCAAGCATGAAAAAAAATATAAATTCTCGAAGAAATTTTATAAAAAAAAGTATTGTAGTACCCTCTATAATGATACTTCCAAGACACGTCTTAGGAGGAAAGGGTTATACATCACCCAGTGATAAGTTAAATATCGCGGGAATTGGAGTTCGAAAATGGGGAATGGGTGCTAACAATTTGTCACAGTGTGCAACTGAAAATATTGTAGCTCTTTGTGATGTAGATCAAAAACAAGCTGCTCCAACTTATAAAAAGTATCCAAAAGCGAAAGTTTATAAAGACTTTCGCTTAATGCTTGAAAATCAAAAAGATATTGATGCAGTTATTGTAGCAACACCAGACCACAATCATGCAGTAATTACGATGCTAGCTATGAAAATGGGGAAACATGTTTATTGTCAAAAACCTCTTACCCATACTGTTTACGAAGCACGAATGATTACTGAGGCTGCTAAAAGGTATAAGGTTCAAACTCAAATGGGAAACCAGGGCCGCTCCTCTGACGAAATTAGAAGCTTAAAAGAATGGATAGATGATGATGCTATTGGTAAAGTAAGAGAGGTATTTGCATGGACAGACCGACCCGTTGGCGGCCATGAGTGGGATACCTTTGCTGTTAAGGCTATGTCTAAAGATAAACCTCCAATTCCTGAAGGACTTGATTGGGATTTATGGTTAGGACCAGCACCATATAGAGACTATCACCCTGACTATCATCCATTATCATGGAGGGCTTGGATGGACTTTGGAACTGGATCTATGGGAGATATGGGATGTCATATTTTAGATCCATCTTTTTACGCTCTTGAACTTGGTGCTCCCTCTGAAATTCAGGCTACATCTACTCATTGGATTCCCGAGGTGTCTTCACAAACTTTTCCTTCAGCATCTATTGTTAGAATGAAATTTCCAAAACGCGGAAAGCATCCAGAGTTAAATCTTACATGGTCTGATGGTAGAATACTACCTCCAATTCCTGATGAATTTAATGAGGGTGAAAAGTTTACTCTAAGTGGAGCAATGTTAGTTGGAGATGATGGAAAAATACTTCATGATTCCCATGGAGCGAGTGGATTAAGAATAATATCTGAAGAAAAAATGAAAGATTATAAGCAGCCTGAAAAAACTATTCCTAGAGTAACTACAAGTCATGAAGGAGATTGGATCAGAGCTTGTAAAGATGGGATACCAGCCTCCTCCTCTTTTGATTATGGAGGACCACTAACTGAAATGGCATTACTGGGAATGATAGCTATAAGATTAAAAGACCAGCGCTTAAAATGGGATTCTAAAAATTTAAAATTCACTAATAATGAAGAAGCAAATAGATTGCTTCACAAAGAATATAGAAATAGTTGGAGTTTATGAAGTTCTCAATAATTTTTTATAATTAAATCCTTATCGACATGAAATCTTTTTTATTATTTTTTTTAATGGTTCATTTTGTATTTTCTCAAAGCAAAATGAAACCTGAAGATACTGAGTTTTGGGAACCCGAACCTCAATTAGTTCAACCCGGAATTTATAACGCTCCTCCAAGTGATGCTATAGTTCTTTTTGATGGATCTGATTTTTCTAAATGGAGAAATGAACAAACTCAAGGTGCTGTTGAATGGACTTTAAACCCTGACAAAACTATGACTGTAAAACCAGGCACTGGATCGATTGAAACTACAGAAGAACACGGTTCTATTCAACTTCATATTGAATGGAAATCTCCAATAGATAATAAAGGTGAGGGACAGTTAAGAGGAAACAGCGGAATTTTTTTTCAGCGAAAGTATGAGGTTCAAGTACTTAATAGTTATCAAAACAGAACTTATTCGAATGGACAGGCAGGCTCTATTTACAAACAATACGCCCCTTTAGTAAATGCTATGCTACCCTCAGGAGAATGGCAAGTTTATGATATTGTTTTTAATGTTCCAGAGTTTAATGAGGCTGGAGATGAAATTAAGCCTGGGAGTTTTATCGTTTTTCACAATGGAGTTCTTATTCAGAATTCTGTTGAAATTCAAGGAACTACAGAATTTATTGGATACCCCAAAAAAGGACGTGATTTAGGGTTCTGTTGTACACAAGAAAATACAAGACGAACATTAATGCTTCAAGATCATGATAAAAATGGTTCGGTTAGTTATAGAAATATTTGGATGAGAAAATTATAATTTAAAGAATTATTTAGCACTAACTAAAAAAAATGAACTTATAACTAAATTATGAAAAAGTTAAATGTGTTAGCTATCGCAGCTGTAATGGCAATTTTGTTATTATTTTCTTGTCAATCATCTGTTAAAAAAGGTCTTACTTTAAATTCACTTTTTTCCGATCATATGGTCCTGCAGCAACAGCAAGAAGTAATGCTCTGGGGAAAATATACTCCAAAAGAAAAAATTTCAGTTAAAGCTGATTGGGGAAGTGAATCCTTCACAAAAGTAGATGAGAAAGGTAATTGGAGATTAAACTTAACAACCCCTGAGGCAGGTGGACCCTTTGAAGTTAGTATTTCTACTAGAGACACCACCATTACGCTGGTAGATGTAATGGTAGGTGAAGTATGGCTCGCTTCGGGCCAGTCCAATATGGAAATGCCACTTGAGGGTTATCTTCCCAATGAACCGATCGATAATAATCTCGAAGAAATTGCTGCTGCGGATTACCCCAATATCAGGAGCTACAAAGTGGTAAGGGCTACTTCGAAAACACCGCTAAACGAATCTGAAGGTCAATGGAAAGTGACTTCCCCAGAAAGCGCAAATAAATTCAGTGCAACAGCCTATTTCTTTGCTCGCAAGCTGCACAAGGAGCTGAATGTCCCCATAGGAATTATTGATAGTGACTGGGGTGGGACTCCAGTAGAGTCATGGATCAGCCTTGAAAAGATTAAGCAATTAGGTGAATTTGAAGAGGAACTGAAGGGCACTGAATCAATAGATATAACTAGAATTTTCACCTTCCTATCAAATTTTCCTTCTGTAAGTCTGCCTTCAAATATAAATTCGTGGAATGCAATAGACCTGAAGGATGGGACTTTCAGTCAAACTAATTTTGACGATTCTTCATGGAGCCAATTGAACCTTCCTGGGGTAACTGACGAATGGGATATGGACAGCGATGATCAAGGTGCTTTTTGGTTCAGAAAACGGGTATCTATAGCCAATATTAGTTCAGATTACAAATTTATCGTTGATGGTGGCATTGATGACATGGATATTGTCTATGTTAATGGACAGAAAATAGGGAGTACCATTTGTTGGAACTGTCCTAGAGAATATACTATCCCCAAATCAATATTAATAGAGGGAGAGAATACGATAGCCATTCGTGTAATAAACATAGCGGGCCCCGGCGGATTTATGGGGGAAATGGCTTTATTGAGTAATTCAGGAGAAAGAATATCAATTGAGGGGGAATGGCGCTACCAATATATTGCGAGACTATCTTCTTTCAAAGGGGATCAAAAGTTTTATTTATATCATTTGAATTCAAAAGCACTAGCGAAAAAGCCTGCGTATATTTCAAACATGAATACGATTTTCAATATCAATGCACCTAATAACCCCGGGGTTTTGTTTAATGGAATGATAAATCCTTTGATCCCCTTCGGAATTAAAGGAGCAATTTGGTATCAAGGTGAATCAAATGTAGGAAGGGCTAACCAATATGAAAAGATCTTTCCAGGTATGATTGATGACTGGAGAGCAAGATGGAATAGTAACTTCCCATTCTATTTTGTTCAGATAGCTCCTTTTTCTTATGGTGGGGAGCAAAATGAGCTTTCGCCGGCATTGAGAGATGCCCAAAGGAAAAGCCTGGTTTTATCAAATACCGGTATGGCTGTAACCATGGATATAGGAGATTCTCTTAGTATACATCCCGGCAACAAGCGGGATGTTGGTGACAGATTGGCCAGGTTAGCACTCGCCAATGATTACGGTGTTGATATTGTCGCTTCAGGTCCACTGTATAAAAAACACACAATTTCTGAAAATAAAATAATTCTTGAATTTGACCTCTTTGGTAGTGAATTGATGAAAGGGAATTCAGGGTTGTCAGGATTTGAAATTGCAGGTCTTGATATGTTATTCATTCCTGCAGCAGCAAAGATTGTGAAAGACAAAATAGAGGTATTTTCCCCAGCTATTAAAAAGCCAAAATTTGTCAGATATGCCTGGCGCGATTACATAGCTGGAACATTATTTAATAAAGAAGGTTTACCAGCTTCTTCTTTTACAACTCAGGATTAGGTTTTTTATACTTTGAAGTCCTTTAAATATTGCTCAAAAAAACAACAAATAATAACCACATTCTAAAAAATATTTACGCCCTATGAAAAAAATCATTTTATTAATAACTATTTTAATTAGCTTATCCTGTTCGGATCAAAATAAAAAAAAGTCCACCCAATGGATAAACCTTTTCGACGGTAGTTCATTGGAAGGCTGGAGAGCCTATAATGGAGACCAAATGCCTCCTGGCTGGAAAATTGTGGATAGTACTTTAACCTTTACTACCAAACAAATTTTAGAGGAGGATTACGATTACACAGGAAGTAGGGATATTATTTACGGAGTCGAAGAATTCGAAAATTTTGAACTTTATGTCGAGTGGAAAATTCCTAAAGGAGGAAACAGTGGTATTTTTTATCATCTAAAAGAAGGTTACGATGGTGCTTCAGTTGTTGGTCCTGAATATCAACTATTAGATGATGAAAACTACGCTGAAATCCACAACTTTGAATTAAAAGACTGGCAATTAACTGCGACAGACTATGCCATGTATTTACCCGACAATTCCCAAAAAGTACTTTATCCTCCGGGTAAGTGGAACAGCAGCAGGATTGTTTTTACAGTAGAAAATGTAGAATATTGGCTAAATGGTAAAAAAGTACTCTCCTTTACTCCTTGGTCTGAAGATTGGTATAAAAGAAGAAACTCTGGTAAGTGGAGCAATGCCCCCGATTATGGAAAATACAGAAAAGGCTATATTGGTTTTCAAGACCACGGAAGTAATTTATCCTTTAGAAAAATTAAAATCAAAAAACTTTGAAACAATTAAAAACGGTTC
>CAJQQG010000044.1 GCA_905480425.1 uncultured Flavobacteriaceae bacterium
TGCCGATGATTTAGGCTATATATCATCATATCAGCTTTAGTCTCAAAAGAAAAGTGGATTTAATTTTGGTTAAGAATCTTATTTGAATGTTTTAAGTTGGAATTTAGTAGCTTGGAAATACTTTTGATTAGTTCAGAGAGCTGTTGTTTATACTTTTATCTAATAACAATTAAAAATTTAAAAAATGAGAGTACTATATTTAGTTGCATTTTTAATGGCTATTAAAGTTTCTGCACAAGATCAAAAATTTAATGCTGATAAGTTCAATGGGACAATTGAAAATCAAATAGTCTTGTTAGACTTAAATGAAAGCCAAAAAATTCAATTCAAAGAATTAAATGATAAATATCTAATAAAACTAGAATTGATTAAAAATAGTGGTAAGGCAAAATTTGAAAAGTTTCAAGACTTAAAAAAAGTAAGGGAAGAAAAAGACAATCAATTAAAGTTTTTATTAGATAAAAAGCAATTTAAAATATACAAAGAGTCTCAAAAAAAGAATAATAGTATAATACGCGAAGAGTTCAGAAAACGATTCGCTAAAATCGAATAATTTCTACCTTTAGTCTATCATTTTAATGTGAGAAAACTAAAATTTTGTTTTTTGTTTTCATTTGGTTTGACTCATATAATGGTAGACTAATATTTAATATGTCTATAGCTAAAAGAGAAAAATTATCGGTAGTTTATGTGTCTATTTTTATAGCGCTACTTTTTCATTTCCCAATAATGCTTTCGGTATTTGGGAAAACTGATTTTTACAAAGGTCTCTTCTTGGATTTCATCCTAATTGAATTAATTTATCAATTTCTTTACCAGATTTTATTTTCGTGTTTAATTGGCTTTATAGCCTTACGAAGAGTTCAAAAAGTCTTTTCATACAATTTGTTTAACATAAAGATGATTTTGATATTCATACTGTTTACTATTGTTTTTTGGTTTATTGGCATAAAATTTCAAGAATTAATATTTAATAATATATCAACCCAAGATGTTTTTTATAGAAGGAGCTTAATAAGATCTATAATAACTTCTGCTTTAATGTTTTTAACAATAAAAATATTGCAGCTTAACAAACAAAATAATTTCAGGGAATTAGAAAATGAAAAATTAAAATCATCCTTCTTAAATTCAAAATTAGAAAATCTTAAAGCTCAAATTAACCCTCATTTTCTCTTTAATTCATTTGCAAATCTATCCGCATTGATAAATCAAAATCAGCAAAAGGCTACAAAATATCTTTCAAATTTATCTGATGTTTTTCGCTACTCGCTTATAAATACTGACATTCAAATTATTGATTTAGTTGATGAACTTGCTCTACTAGATTCTTATATAGAGTTATACAAGATCAGAATGCAGGGTGGTTTGTCGTTTCATATAGATGTGCCTGATGCCAAAAAAAAGATATTACATATGTCGTTTCAGCCTCTGATAGAAAATGTTATAAAGCATAATGTGATATCCCAAGAGAGACCTCTATGTATATCTTTGATAAAAAAAGGTAACTCACTCATTTTTAAAAACGATTTAAACATCAAAAATAAGGTTGTAAATTCAAATGGGATTGGACTTACTAATCTAAATGAGCGTTACAAAATATTAGTTGGTAAAGAGATTAATATTCAAAAAAGTGAAAAATACTTTAGTGTAGAATTGCCACTAATTTAAAGTAATCTATAATGAATGTAGTAATTATTGAAGATGAACCTTTAATATCTGAGAATCTTAAATCGATTCTTACTGAGATAGACGATTCAATTTCTGTATTAAAAACAATATCAAGTGTTAAAGAATCAGTTGCTTGGCTGAAAGAAAATCAATCGAAGTGTGATTTTTTAATGGTGGACATTCATTTAGCCGACGGATACGCTTTTGAGATTTTCAAAGAAGTAGAATCCAATACCCCAATTATATTTATAACATCCTATGACAAATACGCTTTAGAAGCATTTAGTGTTCAGGGTGTAGATTATATTTTAAAGCCTTTTGATAAAATAAAAATTAAGAAATCATTAGACAAGTTTAAAAGTTTAACTAAAACAAGTTCAAATACTCTGGATTATGAAAGTTTTTTAAAAATTTTAAATTCAAAAACAAGCTCTGAGGGTAGAAAATCATTTTTGGTTTATTATCAAGAAAAACTTATCCCATTAGCAGTTAATAGTATTTCCTTTTTTTACAAAAAAAATCAGATTACTTATGCTACTAAAACTAACAATAAAACTTATGTAATTGATCACACATTAGATGAAATACAGGGTGAATTATCCTCAGTAGATTTTTATAGAGCCAATAGGCAATTTATTATTCAAAGGAGTGCAATAGAGAATATTACTTTCTATTTTAATGGTCGATTAATTGTTAATATTCTTCCTAAGCCAGATGACAAAATTATAGTCAGTAAGGCTAAGGCAACTGAATTTAAAAAATGGTTAGCAATATAAAACTTAGCAATAAATTTAAAGTTTACTGGTTAACACCCTAAAATGTATAACTCAAATTACATTTTATCAGCTTTAAGAATATTTAATTAATCTGGCTTCTTATTCTTAAGATTTTTACACTTCTAAATTTAAGAATGTGAAAATAAAAATTTTAGGTTTAATTTCAATTACGTTTATCTGTTGCTCTATAAACAAAAGTTATGCAACTCCCAATAAGAAAGATCAAGATTCACTGCTTTTAACGAATAAATTTCAGAACAATCCAATTACAATTAGTGGTTTAATAAAAGACAAGGAAAGTGGTGAATCTTTGCCCTACGCCAATGTTATCGTAAAAAACACCAATATTGGCACAACAACAAATGAAGATGGGTTCTTTACTTTGTTTAATGTGCCATCGAAAACTTCAACAATACAGGTGCAATTTATGGGTTACAAAACCGAGTTTTTGATACTCACGACAGAAATAGCAAGTGATAAAATAATAATACTAATGACACCTGATTCTAACCAACTCGAAGAAGTAGTAATAAGTTTAGATTCTGGAGGAGAAATTATGAAAATGAATAAAAACGTAAGTCAGATATCTTTATCGCCAAAAAAATTAGCCACTATACCAAACTTAGGAGAAAAAGATATTTTTAGGGCTTTACAATTACTCCCTGGTGTAAGTGGGACAAACGAATCATCATCAGGTCTTTATATTCGTGGTGGTACACCAGATCAAAACTTAGTTCTTTTAGATGGTTTCACGGTATATCACGTTGATCATTTTTATGGTTTTTTCAGTGCCTTTAATAGTGATGTTATTAAGGATATTCAGCTGTTTAAAGGAGGCTTTCCTGCTGAGTACGGTGGAAGAATTTCAAGTGTTATGGATTTAACCGGTAAAACAGGCAACAGTAATAATTTTAGTTTATCAGCTGGTTTAAGCTTGTTGAGTGCTAATGCAACTGTTGAGATTCCTGTCGGTAAGAAAGCGAATCTTTTGATATCGGGTAGAAGGTCTTACACCGATATTCTTAAAAGTGGATTATATAATAGTATTTTTGACTTGTATAATGATTCTGGCCCTACTAGTGACAGTAATTTACCTTTGCAAGCCAGGGTTCTTCAAAATCAACTACAACCTTCATTTTACTTTTATGACTTAAATGCAAAATTCAGTTATAAGCCTACCGATAAAGATATTATTTCAGTTTCATTATATAATGGTGAAGATAATCTTGATAGTTCAAGGGAGAATCAAAATATTATAGGCTCTGGAACAGATCAAGAGAGAACAATAAATGCTGATATTGAAGATTTATTGAATTGGGGAAACTTAGGCTCGAGTGTTAGATGGGCAAGACAATGGAGTGATAAATTTTACACAAATGTTGTGGGCGCTTACTCTAATTACTTTAGTCAGAGAAAAAGAATAAATGACATAACTGTTCAATTAGCAGACTCAACAATTACAAATAAAATTGGATTAATAGAAGATAATGATCTTAAAGATTATACCCTTAGAATCCACAATGAGTATAAAATTAACTCAAAGCATAGCTTAGAATTTGGAGCACAATTAACCAAGAATGAAGTTGACTACAACTATAGCATTAATGATACCACAACAGTAATAGCTCAAAAAGATAAAGGCTTGCTAAGTACACTTTATTTTCAGGATAAATGGAATCCAACAGAAAGATTAAGTTTAAATGGTGGAATCCGTGCAACTCATTTTGATCTCAAGGATGAAATCTTTTATGAACCTCGTTTATCAATATCCTATCAATTAAATGATCAGATTAAACTTAAAGGTGCTTGGGGGAAATATTATCAATTTGTAAATAGAATTGTTAGAGAAGATGTTTCTCAAGGCAGTAGGGACTTTTGGCTTTTGGCCAATGGAAATAATAGTCCAATTAGTTTCTCACAGCATTTAATTTTAGGCACAAGTTATGAGATTGATGACTGGTTTTTTGATGTAGAGTTTTTTGAAAAAGAAATGACAGGACTAACAGAATTTTCGCTTCGTTTTCAATCTGCCTTAGGTGCAGATCCTAACGATCAATTATTCTTTGAAGGGACTGGTATATCTAGAGGTATTGACTTTTTAATTCAGAAGAAAATAGGTAAATATTCAGGATGGTTAGGTTATACCTTAAGCGAGGTCGTCCATTCATTCCAAGATTTAACTAATAATCCTTTCTACGCATTAAACGATCAGCGACACGAATTTAAAATTGTAAATGCACTCAAGGCAGGTCGCTGGGATTTAGGTGCAACTTGGATTTACGGGAGTGGAAAACCTTATACAGCACCTAAAGGGATTTATACTATCAAACTTTTGGATGGGTCAGAAACAGAGTATGTAAACGTTGGCGAAAAGAATGGGCCTAGGCTAGCACCATACCATAGATTAGACTTAAGCGCCACTTATAACTTTAATCTGGGTTCTGGAAAAGGCAATATGGGCTTATCATTATTCAATTTATATAACAGATCCAATACTTGGTATAAAGAATTTGAAATAATAGGTGGTGAGATGATAGAAACAAACGTCAATTATTTAGGATTTACACCCAGCTTATTTTTTAACGTATCATTTTAAAATAAATAACTATGAAAACTTTAAATAAAATTATACCAGTATTATTTTTAGTCATTATTTCATCTTGTGAAGATGTTCCAGATTTTGACCAAGGGGAAAGCGAACCAGTTGTAGAAGCTTTTATTTATGAAGGTGAGTCAGTTGATGATATTTATTTGAAAAAAACAGTCCCGTTCAATAGTGGAAGCGATATTGAACCAGAGCCTATAAACGATGCAATTATAACTATTTCTAACAATGGACAAGATTTTGTTCTCTCACAAGTAAAAAATGAACCAGGAAGATATTTTTATGATGGAGCCGATTTATCTATAAATATTGGTGATAGCTATCAGCTAGCTTTCGAATATGAGGATAGAATAATTTCTTCAATAACTACAATACCGAATAAGCCAGATGGTGTTTTAATTTCATCAAGTTTAATTGAAATCCCTGAAATAAATTCTTTGCAAGATTTGAGGGGGTTTAGAGAATCTTTTCAAAAAACTATTGATGTAAGTTGGAATAATGGAGATGGTAGCTACTTCTATTTAGTTATTGAGAATATCGAAGATCGTCCTTCTTCGATAGACCCAACAGATATTTTTGGTGATATAGGCTTAAATTTTGAATTTACAAGTGAGCCTACTCAAGAAGGGCTTTTCCAGCTAAGACCTATGATACATTATTCACAATACGGTAGGCATAAGGTTACAATTTATAAAGTCAATGAAGAATATGCCTTGCTCTATGAAACATCAGAACAAGATTCAAGAGATTTAAATGAACCATATACTAACATTAACAATGGGTTAGGAATTTTTTCGGGATTTGCAAGTCAAGAATTCTACTTTAGTGTGATTGGTAGAAGTTATAATTAATCTCTACTCCGTGTTTTTCT
>CAJQQG010000045.1 GCA_905480425.1 uncultured Flavobacteriaceae bacterium
AGCTCTGGCATAAACGTTCTTATTCCAGAGCGTGTTGCCGAATCCTCTTTTGCTTTTGGACATCCGTCTCTTAGGGTACTGTGGACAACCCAAATCTGATCACATCTTTTATAGTTTAATCTTGCCAAGGATTGACGTAGATTCTTTTTTAAAAAAATTCCGTAACCTAAGGATTTGCTTGAAACCGCATCAAAGCCACCAACAATAATTGTCGTTGGTTTTCCAAAAAGTTTTGACCAAAATAAAGGAATGCTCGTATGATAATCATTAAACCAGCTAAAAAAAGCATCTGAAAAAAAAGCACAATAAAACCCCATGAACAGCTCCCTTAACCGGTTAAACAAAAAACGAACTGGGTCGCTGTAGGGGGGGGAATGAATTAAATAAACGTAATAACCCATGCTTTCTAAAAGTTCTACATCCTTCATTACGAAAGTGTTTTTAACATTACAAACTAGGGTAACTCGCCCTGATTTCATGATTTCATGGTTTTTATGTCGAGTTGATCTGCAATCTTTCGATTGTCTGAAACTCGCGGTACTTTGTTTTGGCCCCCTAACTTTCCTACACTTTTCATATAACTTTTAAAGCCCCCTTTTGCAACTGGTCTAACAACAAGAGCTTTTAAAATTTTTCCTACAATTAAATCTTTATAGTATATGTTTTTATTAATCATTGCTTTGTCAACTTCAAAAGCAAATTGATCAAGGTCTTTGGGCGGAGCATCAAATTCAATAAACCACTCGTGGAAAGGCAGTCCTTTTGTAGGGGAAATTTGTGGGGCAACGGTAAACTCCCGAATCAAGATTTCTTCTTTTGATCTAGAAACTACTTGCTGGAGCGCTTGCTCTACTTCGCTAACAATAACGTGTTCTCCAAAGGCGGAAATAAAATGTTTAATTCTACCGCTCACAATTACGCGATAAGGCTTAAGGCTTGTAAATTGAATCGTGTCGCCAATGTTATATCGCCATAATCCTGCGGTAGTTGAAATAATCATAACATAATTTACACCTGTTTTTACACTTTTTAAAGAAACCGTTTCTGGGTTTTTATCGAAAAAAGTGTCTGCTTTTATGAATTCGTAATAAATCCCGTGATTTAATAAAAGTAATAAGCCACGATCACTTTGATCATCTTGATAAGCAAAAAAACCCTCAGACGCTGGATAAAATTCAACACTATCAAGGGTTCTTCCAATAAGTTTCTTGAAAATTGGCCTATAGGGCTCAAAGTTAACGCCTCCGTATACAAAAAGGGAGAAGTTGGGAAATAAATCTCCTACTGCTTTCCCTGTTTTTAGGGTAAGTCGTTCAAAATACATTTGTACCCATGAAGGTATTCCTCCAATGATCGTCATATCTTCATTTTCCGTTTCGGAAACAATTGCGTCGACTTTAGTTTCCCAATCTTCAATACAATTTGTGTCCCAGCTGGGGAGACGATTTTTTAATAGATAACTTGGTACATAGTGAGCTACAATTCCTGAAAGACGTCCAAGAGCAACTCCTTTTTTGTCTTCTAAAACTGGACTCCCTTGTAAAAAAATAAGCTTCCCTATTATTGCGGAAGCTTTTCCTGTTTTATAAATATAATTTAAAAGTGCTTCACGAGCCGCACGAATATGTTGTGGCATAGATTCTTTAGAAATAGGAATATATTTTGCACCTGAGGTTGTTCCGCTCGACTTTGCATAATACAACGGTCTTCCTGGCCAAAGAACATTGGCTTCCCCTTCCAAAACTGAATCTATGTAGGGTTTTAAATCCTCATAGTCGCGAACTGGTACTCCTAAAGAAAACTCATTAGGGGTTAGAATTTTCTCAAAATGATGTTCTTTTCCAAAACGGGTTTTTATACCTTCCTGGAGAAGTAATTTAAACACTTTTTGTTGTGCTTCAAAGGGATTGTTTATCCATTTTTTATTTTTTTGGTGAACGTAGGCTGCAAAGACTTTTGCTCCAATTAATTTCAGCATCAGTTTGAAAAATTAAAAAAATTGTTGGGATTCATTGGATAACCATCGATCCATAATTCGAAATGTAAATGAAATCCTGTTGTAAATTCCCCAGTATTTCCTGCGCTTGCAATTACTTCTCCTCCAGAAACGGCATCCCCTTGTTTTTTGTTCAGATCCGCATTGTGTTTGTAAACGGACAACATTCCCGAAATATGTTCTAAGATTATTACATAACCTGTTTGAGAGGTCCACTCGGCAAAAATAACTGTTCCGTCTGCTATAGCCTTTATGGGAGTATTCTCTTCTAAAACAATATCAACCGCAAAATGAAGTTCTTCTGGGTTAAAGGGTTGTGAGATAGGTCCCTTTGCTGGAGCAAGCAATAATGTGGTTATGCCACTTTCTGTAGTTTCATTGGGATTATATTTGTCTTCTTTTGCAACAAACGCACGCAGCAGAGAATCTTCTATAATTGGAGGAGCAAAGGTAGCGTTTGACTCTTGGTCGTTTAATCCGTTTTCTATAGAAAGTTCTGGGTCTTGAAATTTAATGTCACCATTAAGAACAGATCTTACCGCATTTAAATAATTAATGTTTTGGTTGTAAAGAGTGATCAAAGAGTCGGTTATAAATAAGTTTTGAATGGCTTTTTGCCGTAATTCTGAAGAGTCATACCCGGGGATAACTTCCTTTAGTGGTGTATAAGCAATTGTAACAAAAGTGGCTGTGAAAATGGAGCCAATTATCAAAATCACAAGAATCATGAAGTTAAGTCTTGAAACCCGAAACTGCGCTTGTTCTTCAAAAGTTTCTTCGTTGATAATTACCATCCGGTATCGGTTGAGTAATTTCTTTAAAAAACCGGATCCTTTTTTTTCTTGGTTTGCCATATTCTTTTCAAAGATAAGGATTCCTTTGTGGGAGAAAAGAACCCCATTACATTTTGTGTGTAGTTGAAACTAAATAATTCTGTACCTTTGTTTAAAATAATATATAAATGCTTTTTGACTTTACATTTTTAGGTATGATAGGAGGACCACAAGTAATTTTAATAATCGCAGTCGTTTTATTATTGTTCGGAGGACGTAAAATTCCTGAACTAATGAAAGGATTGGGTAGTGGAATTAAGGAATTTAAAAACGCAACTAAAGAAGGTGAACAATCCGCTAAAGAAGAGGACAAAAAAGACTAGTCTATTTTCTCAAGTGTATTGATAATTGTGTTTAATTCAAACATATAGTCTCTTTTACTTGCCGAAGGGGCAAATGTAAATCCTTCTATAACCATCCATCTTTTTTCAATACTGTCTTTTACCATATAGTTGACAAATGGTCCAGCCATATAATCATTGGCTACTTCCCAGGTTCCTTTTGTTAAGTAGCTCATTTTTCCATCAATTTTTGCCTTGTAAAAATACGGTTTGAAGGCGCGTTCAGTAATTAAATGGGTTCCCTTAAGTCTCCCCGGAACATGTGCTTTTCCTATTGAATCTCTGACATCTAGAATCCTGCTGCTAAAGCTTCCTTCAAGTGCGTTTACTGGAAGAGTATATGCAATAATATTAAGATGTCCTTTTCTAACTTCTTTTTGGATCCAAACAAAATTTGTGGTGTCTTTTACTGTTTTGTAAGCTGATGGATAAGTAAGCGAAATTCCAAAACGTTCTGTCAAGGTTTTTTCTTTTGAAGGTGACTTTTTAATTCTTCTTAGCTTTTCTAAACGTTCGTTTTCGCTAATACTTTGCTTAATTAAGCGACTGTTTTCTTTGAAATGAAATTCTTGGCTTTCTTCGTCTAATCCAAAAACTTTAGCAACGATTTGTGGCCGAGCGAATTGATTTTGACTCATCCTAAACCCTTCTAGAGAGTCTTTACTAAACCAAATAATATTTCTGTTTTGGCGTGCAAATCCAGTAAATGCCTTTGGGTTCATGTATACTATTGAGAACTGGGGCTCGTCCAAAGGAAGTCCTTCATAAATTTCTTCAAGTGTTTCTCTTACCTGGTCTCCTAAATTACCTTGCCACTGTTTTTGAGGCATAACTACAGTAACATTATTTAAATTCCCACTTGAGGAGGGAACAAAAGCTCTTTTTTTATTGGAATTATTTGTGCAGGAGATTATTACTGCCATTAAGAAAATTGCCCCTGTTTTTTTCATGAATTATTTATTAAGAGCTGCAATCCCTGGAAGTGTTTTGCCCTCTAGGCTTTCAAGCATAGCTCCGCCTCCTGTGCTGATATAGCTCATTTTGTTTTCAAAACCAAACTGCTTAACTGCTGCAACAGAGTCTCCGCCGCCCACAAGCGAAAAGGCACCTGCTTTTGTTGCTGCTGCAATAGAATTTCCTGCAGCAATCGTTCCTTTAGCAAAATTTGGAAACTCAAAAACGCCCATTGGTCCATTCCATAGTATGGTTTTACAGCCAAGGATTATATCATTAAAAATGGCATGGCTTTTGGGGCCTGCATCCATTGCTTCCCAACCTTCGGGTATTTCCATTACGTCAAATGTTTTTTGAGAAGCATTGTTGCTAAAATCATCTCCTGCTAATACATCAACTGGCAGATGAATCTGTACTCTCTTTGTTTTTGCTTTTTCTAATAGCTCCAAAGCATATTCACAATAATCCGGCTCACAAATTGAATTTCCAACCTTTCCTCCTAATGCTTTAGTAAAAGTGTAAACCATACCTCCGCCAATAATTAAATGGTCTGTTTTGTCTAAAAGGCTTTCAATGATTGTTATTTTAGAAGAAACTTTAGCTCCCCCTAAAATTGCCAAAATTGGAGATTCTCCCTTGTCCATAACCTTTTCAATGGCCAATACTTCATTTTCTAAAAGGCTTCCAAAACACTTTTTTTCTTTAAAAAATTGTGCGATAATTGTTGTGGATGAGTGCGCACGGTGAGCGGTTCCAAAAGCATCGTTAACATAAAAGGTGCCGAGTTTTGATAGGTTTTTTGAGAATGTTATGTCTCCTGACATTTCCTCTTCGTGGTATCTTACGTTTTCCATAAGCAAAACGCTTCCTGGCATAAGTGCTTTGGTTGCGGCCTCCGCTTTTTCTCCTATTGTTGTGCTACAAAAATCAACAGGTAGCCCCAAAACAGATGAAACACTTTTTCGGATATGTGATAATGAGAGTTTGGGGTCGTTCCCCTTGGGACGCCCTAAATGTGATAATAGAATACAGCTTCCCCCTTGAGATATAATGTGTTGAATTGTTGGCTTTGCTGCCTGAATTCGTGTAAGGTCAGTAACTTCTTGAGAATCGTTTAAGGGTACATTGAAATCAACCCGGATTATTACTCTTTGATTTTTAAAGTTTTGCTGTTGTAGTGTGCGCATTTATAAAATTTTTTTCAAAAATACAATATTGCTAATTGCTGCCGAGTCATTTTTTATAAAGATGTGGCTTCAGGCTCGATAAAAAACATCAGTAAGTGTATCTTTGAAAAATGATTTGGTCACATGTAACTGGACAAAAAAAACTAAAGAAGCAACTAAAACACCTTCTAGATTCTAAGCAAGTTCCTCATGCTCAGCTTTTTACGGGAGATTCTGGTTATGGAGGCCTTCCATTAGCTTTAAGTTTTGCACTTCAAATGTTACGAATAGATTCCTCTCAAAAAATTAATAAGCCCCTTGGAGAAAAGATACAACATCCTGACTTACACTTTGTGTATCCAGTAGTTAAAAAAGGTAGTGAAAAAATTGTCCTGGCCAATGATTATGGCCTGGACTGGGCAGCGTTTCTTAATGATAATCCTTATGGAAATTATGCCAATTGGTTTGAGTCTATTAATGTCGGTAATAAACAAGGCTTAATCGGTGTAAACGAGATGAATGCCTTGCACAAAAAAATCTATCTTAAATCGTATTCCGGAGGAAATAAAGTTTGTGTTTTGTGGGGTGTCGAAAAGATGAATAAAGAGGCCTCAAATGCGTTTCTCAAACTATTAGAAGAGCCTCCCGAAAAAACTTTTTTTATTCTTGTTGCTGAATCGAGTGATCAGTTATTAACTACCCTTGTTTCAAGATGCCAATTAGTGACTCTGTCCCCCATAAATGAAAACGAACTATTAGACACGTTAGAGGAAGACGTTCCAAACAGACAAAGCCTTGTAAAGCAGGCGGAGGGCGACTATCGGAAGCTTAAACTACTTATCGAAAACTTGCAAAACAAAGCCGATGAGGCCTTACTGATTAAAGTGCTTAGAACTTCTCTCAAGGTTCGCGGGGACAATACCGCTGTTGTTGAGCTGATGGCTTGGGCGGGCGAAATAAGTGTTCTAGGGAGAGAAGAGCAAAAGACATTTTTGCTATATAGTATCAGGTTTATAAGGGATGCCTTTTTATTGAATTATTCATTGGGTGATTTAGTACATTATAGATCTGAAAATGGTTTTGATATCCATAAACTTGGGCCATTTGTAAACAGTGAAAACATAAATGAGCTAATCACTTTGTTTGAAAAAAGCCATTACCACATCACACGAAATGCAAATGCAAAAATGATTTTTACCGAATTGAGCCTTCAATTAACAAGACTGTTAAAGAAGGCTAGTGAATAGTTTTTTTCTTGAAAACATAAATGTTTGAAGAGTGTTCGTCATCAAACAAAGCCCTAAAAGTGCATATAGTTCCAACTAGTAAACCCCTTAAAAAAGAAAGCTTTTTGTTGCTGTTTTTTTCTGAAAGATAAGAAATGTAAAAAACGTCAAACCATAGTGGCTTTTGAGTCTTAAACTCAAAGCCCTGGGGCTCTATCAAATCCATCAAGCCCTTGTGTGTAAAGTGCCAGAGATGCCTTGGAACGTCTAAAGCCGCCCATCGTGAGGCATAGTATCTAGCATCGTGGCTATTAAAGTTTGGAACAGCAACAATTAGCAGCGCACCTGCCTCCATTAAAGCATGTAATTCTTGAAGTGTTTTCTCTGGAGAAGTTAAGTGCTCTAAAACATGCCACATTGTTGTGGCAGAATAGCGCTTATTTTTAGGTAGATCCGCAACTGAAAGATAGGTGTTAAGGCCTTTTTTTATGCATGCTTCATATCCTTTTTTACTAGGCTCAACCACGGTAGTCTCAAATTTTCTGTGTGATAAATATGCGGCAAAAACACCAACGCCTCCACCCACATCAAGAACATTCCCTTTTATTTGAGGCTTAACGAATCTTGCTTTATAATACAGCATGCTTTTTTGAACTGTTTTGTATAGTAAATCTAAAAACGACTTTGTTTCAGTCTTGTGTGAATTATAATCTTCTGTTTCATAATAGCGTGAGAGAACTATGTCTTTTGGAAGACTTGTCTCTGCATAATTGCGCTTTTCGTTCCATTTGATCTCAAAGGTTTCTTTGGAAACTAGGTGGTCTTTTGCGTTAAGGGAGGCTTCTTTCTTTATCATGTGTTCCACGTGAAACATTTATCTTCCCATCGAAACTAAAAGCACGCTAATGTCGCTAGGATTGATCCCGCTAATGCGCGAGGCTTGGGCCAGAGTACTAGGCCGCAACTTGTTTAGTTTTTCTTTAGCCTCGAAAGACAGGGAGGCTAAAATTTCAAAATCGAAGTCCTTAGGAATCTTGATGTTTTCTAAACGTTTTAATTTATCCGCATTACGTCGCTCTTTCTCAATATAACCCGCATATTTAATCTCAACTTCAGCCTGTTCAAAAACAGCGTCTGTAATGTCCTCCTGAGCTATATAACTCTTAATTTCCGGGAAGCTGTTTAGTTCTTTTCTGGTAATGGCTGGTCTTGACAGTAATTTAGCAAACTTGTCCGTCTGTTTAACGGTGTCTGAACCTTTAGACTCTAAAATAACATTTGCAATATTAAGGTTATAGCTGGTTTTTTTTAAAAAAGATACAAGCCTTTTACGTTGTTGGTTTTTTAATTCTAGTTTTTTTAGGCGATCATCAGCAACAAGGCCAATAGAATGGGCCCTAGGAGTAAGGCGCTCGTCTGCGTTGTCTTGGCGCAAGAGGGTTCTGTATTCAGCTCTAGAGGTAAACATTCGATAGGGTTCTTCAGCTCCCTTGAGGATTAAATCGTCTATAAGTACTCCAATATATGCTTCTTCTCTGCCCAAGACAAAATGAGGAAGGCCTTTGTTGTTTTGATGAGCATTAATCCCGGCAATAATTCCCTGTGCACCAGCTTCTTCATATCCAGTCGTACCATTAATCTGGCCTGCAAAAAAAAGATTTTGTACAGCTTTAGTTTCTAGAGTGTGGAACAGTTGTGTAGGCTGAAAATAGTCATACTCAATTGCATATCCAGGTCTAAAAAACTTAACGCTTTCAAAGCCTGGAACGGCCTTAAGGGCTTTATATTGAATGTCTTGTGGAAGAGATGTAGAAAAGCCATTAACATAAACCTCCACGGTGTTCCATCCTTCAGGTTCAACAAATATTTGGTGTTGAGATTTATCACTAAAACGATCTATCTTATCTTCAATAGAAGGGCAATAACGTGGTCCTGTACTTTTAATGGCTCCATTAAACATAGGTGAGCGATCAAAACCAGAGCGAAGAATATCGTGAGCTTCCAAGTTCGTGTGTGTAATGTGACAGCTAATTTGTTTGGACAGAGGCTTTGTTAATTCCGTATAAGAAAATTTAGAGGGCTTTAAATCTCCTGGTTGCACCGACATTTTTGAATAGTCCAAAGACCTACCATCAACTCGTGGAGGAGTTCCTGTTTTCATTCGTCCAGATAGAAAACCAATGCCTTCCAAGGCTGCTGTTAGACCGACGGAGGCTGATTCACCCGCTCGACCACCACCAAAATTTTTTTCGCCAATATGTATAAGGCCATTAAGAAAAGTTCCATTGGTTAAAACAACAGATTTAGCGTAAATTTTAATACCGAGAGAAGTAATAACACCTAGGATCTGTTGATTTTCAACAATAAGGTCAACGATCATTTCTTGGTAAAAATCTAAATTTGGTGTTTTCTCCAGCATGGAACGCCACTCAAGGCTAAACATGCTTCTATCAGACTGAACCCTTGGGCTCCACATTGCAGGACCCTTAGATTGGTTGAGCATTTTATATTGTATCGCGCTTCTATCGGAGACTATTCCGCTGTAGCCTCCTA
>CAJQQG010000046.1 GCA_905480425.1 uncultured Flavobacteriaceae bacterium
AAATATCCTTCTCTTATGTAACCCCTTTCTTTAATATCAAATAAAATTGCAGGATTATGACATGCTTTCTCTACAATTTTTTCCAATGTAATTTTACCTTGATGGTGAGCTGTCAATAAAACAGGAAGTGAATGCTGAACAAGAGGCCCTCCTGAGGGTGCATCTTTATATTTATTAGCTTTCTCTTCTATAGTATGTGGTGCATGATCTGAAGCAATTACATCTAGTAAACCTGAATTAAGCCCTGCCCACAGGGCATCACGATCTTGTTTGGTTTTAATCGCAGGATTCCATTTAATATTAGTTCCCTTTAAGGAGTAATCATCTGAAGTAAACCACAGATGATGAACACAAACTTCAGCTGTTATCTTCTTATCCTTCAATGGGATGTCATTCCGAAATAAAGACAATTCTTTAGCAGTAGAAATATGGAAAACATGTAACCGAGCTCCTGTTTCTTTAGCAAGAGCTATGGCCTGAGAAGATGATAAATAACAAGCTTCCTCACTTCGAATAATATGATGTTGCTCTATTGGAATATCTTCACCAAAAATCACTTCGGCCTTACTAATGTTATCTCTAATAGTAGTTTCATCTTCACAATGAACAGCAATAACTAGATCAGTATTACTGAAAATTTCTCGAATTATTTTAGGGTTATCTACCAACATATTTCCTGTTGAAGAACCTAAAAATATTTTTAGTGCAGGAACACGCTTAATATCCAAGGCTAAGATTTCATCTAAATTATCATTAGTACCACCAAACATGAATGCATAATTAGCAAAAGATACGTTTCCAGCAAGTTTAGTTTTTCTTTCCCATTCTTCAATTGTGGTAGTTTGTGGAAAGGTGTTAGGCATTTCAATAAAAGAAGTGATTCCACCAGCAATAGCTGCTTTAGATTCCGTTGCTATTGTTCCTTTATGAGTAAGTCCTGGCTCTCTAAAATGTACTTGGTCATCAATTATTCCGGGAAGAACGTGATAACCCTCAGCATCATATATCTCAACCTCATCTTCAACCTTGATATTGGAACCAATAACAGCAATTCTTGCACCTATAATTAAAATTTCGGTTTTTTGAATTTCACCTTCATTAACTATTTTAGCATTGATTATTTTTAATTTTTGCATTATTTAAATCTTTGTTTATTCAACCGCAAAAATAATACTCCATAAAGTGCTTCCCAAATAATATTACTGCTCATTTTAGACTTACCTAAAACTCTATTTTTAAAAATAATAGGATGCTCAAATAGCTTGAATTTTTTTATCCAAGCCTTATATTTTAATTCAATTTGAAACGCATATCCTACAAATTTAATATCATCTAGGGCAATGGACTCAAGAACTGTTCTTTTATATCCTATAAAACCAGCGGTAGGATCTTTTATAGGCATCGCTGTTATTAATTGGACATACATTGACGCAAAATAAGATAGAAGAATTCTATTAAGAGGCCAATTCACAACATTAATTCCGTTAACATATCTAGATCCTATCACCACATCAAAATTTGCTTTCAAAAGTATTAACATCGGTTTAAGTTCACTCGGATTATGAGAGAAATCTGCATCCATCTCAAAAATATAGTCATACTTGTGTCTTAACGCCCATTTAAAACCATGAACATATGCAGCACCCAGCCCACTTTTCTCTTTACGCGATTCTAAAAATAACTTTTGCCGATAAATAGTCATCAAATCCAAAACTAAAGCACCTGTTCCGTCAGGTGATTCATCATCAACAACTAAAACATTGATATCTAAGGTTGTGGCGAAAATAGCTGTAATAATAGCCTTAATATTTTCAGCTTCATTAAATGTTGGAATGATAATAAGTGTTTGTTCCATAGTATGACATAAAAATAGCAAATGTATTAACAACATATCACCAAGAAACGTATATTAATTTTTTAAAAAACTTGTAAATTTGTTATATGGGAGAATTGATTTACAATACAAATATTCACCAAGATTGGATCAGTTTAATTTTTCTTTTCAATCTGATCCTTTTTGTAATGCTGAATTATATTAATCACGAAAGGTTTGTGGATATTCTCCGAATTTTTTCTTCTAGTTTGTATATTGGAAAACATGCAAATGATCACAATTATAATTATTTAGAGCGCTTTAACTTTGTTAGTTTTTTGTTTATGGCTAACACAATGGGACTATTTTTGTTAAGTATCAATAATTATATTTTTAACCCTATTATTAACGGGATTGAGTTTTATTGTTATTTAGCAGTTCTTTTTAGCATAATTACAATTCGCTTTTTTATTAATCAATTTATTTTGAGGTCTTTAAAGTTAATTAAAATTTTAAATATTTTTCTCTTTAAATCCTTTACAAAAAATACCCAAACTTCTTTTTTTTTGCTAATCCTTTTATTTATTAATCACTATACCAAAGACACTTACTTCTTGCTACTCTCAGTGTCATTAATTATTATTTTAGGGTTGTGGTTATTTAATCAATTGAAAATTATATTATCTATTATTAAATTACAACCAGGTTATCTTTTTTATTTAATTTTTTATCTTTGCAACATTAAAATTGCCCCTTGGATGTGGCTTTATATATTATTTCTAGAAACAAGATTGTAATTTATTCATATTATGAAAGTTAAAACTATTTTGGTTTCACAACCCGAGCCTTCAAATGAGAAATCCCCTTATAGTAGACTTGAAGAAAAATACAAGCTAAATATAAATTTTCGGCCTTTTATCCATGTAGAAGGAATGAACGCCAAAGAAGTTCGTCAACAAAAGATTGATTTTAACAATTTTCAAAATATTATCCTTACCAGTAGAAATGCTGTAGATCATTTCTTTCGCCTTTGTAAAGAAATGCGATTCGCAGTGCCTGATTCAACAAAATATTTTTGCCAATCTGAAGCTGTAGCCTTCTACCTTCAAAAATATGTAGTATATAGAAAACGTAAGATTTATGTAGGTGAAAAAAAAATTGAAGACTTAGAAGCGGTTTTTAAAAAATTTAATAAAGAAACCTTTTTATTTCCAACTTCTGATATGTTAAAACCAGATGTACCTGAATTTTTAAACAAATCAACTCTTAATTGGCAACGTGCAATTTTATACAAAACAGTTGTTAGTGATCTTTCAGACTTACGAGATGTATATTATGATATTCTTGTCTTTTTTAGTCCCTCAGGAATTGAGTCGCTTTTTAAAAATTTTCCTGATTTTGAACAAAAAAAAACACGGATTGCTGTTTATGGAAATTCGACAATTGAAGCTTCAGAAGCAGCTGGCTTAAGAATAGATATTAAAGCACCTACGCCAGAAACGCCTTCGATGACTATGGCAATTGAAAAATATATTGAAAAAAATCTGAATAAGTAATATTCAGTCTTAAATAAAGAATTCTCCAAAATTACATTAAGATACTTGTCCATGCAAGAGATAAAGATAAAGGACTGCAACTTTATAATTATTTAAATAGGTTTGTGTCAAAATGCTTTTAAATTACTTACTTTAAAAGTTTCTAAAATAAAAGCAAAAAAAATAATTATACTTCTACATAATCTTACTCTTTTTAAATATGCAATAAATTAAATTTATAATTCTAAGAAAAAAAAACTATTGGAGAACAACATGGTGTAATTTTAATTTAAAAAAGTAATTTGATGCTTAATTAAAATAATTTATGTTTAATGTAATTATCTTATTAATAATCGTAGTCTAACACTAATCTTATGAAGATTATAGAACAAACAGTTATTATTGACGGTATTGACAAGGTCATTTTGAAAACACTTATGCAAGATGCCCGTACACCAATTTTAACAATTTCAAAAATAACAGGCATATCTGGAGCTGCAGTTCACCAGCGATTAAAAAAATTAGAGAAAGGAGAGGTTATTTCAGGCTCCCAAATTATTATTAATCCAAAAATATTAGGCTTTAAAACAGTTGCCTTTATTGGTGTATTTTTAGATAAAGCCATGCGAAATCCAGAGGCAGTGAATCAACTTAAAAATATTCCTGAAGTAATTGAATGCCATTACACTACAGGAAACTGGAGTATTTTCGCGAAATTATTATGTAAAGATAATGAGCACCTAATGGAATTACTTAATAAAAAAATACAATCTGTAGAAGGTGTTTCTAGAACAGAAACCTTTATATCTCTTCAACAACAACTTAATAGACAAATAACTTTGTGATTATTTTCTTCTTCTTATAAAAACTTGAAATATGAAATAATTTATTGCAGCTAATGAAGCTACTAAATAATTTTTATTGACCGGTTTTAAAAACATTTTTTCTGCAATTTCTTTATGTCAAATATTCTATTTTGAAGGTTAAAATGAGAATACTTTTGAATTTGTTTATCAATTACATACATCAATATTAGCTAGTAAAGTTGGAATAATGATTTTATAATAACCTCTCATTATTATTGTTTGGAAAAAAATCATGACAAGTTCCTTTATTTCAATTTTAATTTGAAATAAATAATAATAAGTTGTAAAATTCCTGCAACAAAATTCGCGGAAATTACCGCTACACTATCAATCAAAATACCATATAAAAACCACATCACCACTCCAGTAAACATAAATAGATACATACTTAACGAAACGCCATCGGAACTCTTTAACTTCCAAATTTTATATACTTGAGGCATAAAAGAAGAGGTGGTTAATACAGCAGCTATTAAGCCAATGATTTCTATCTGTATTTCAGTCATTAGAATACTATATTAATAATTTTATTCGGTACAATTATCCATTTTTTTGGAGTCTTCCCTTTAAGGTATTCTTCAGTTCTAGAATCTTGTATAACCGCTTTCTTTATTAAATCTTTATTTAAAGACAAAGAAAGTGATAAAGTGAATCGCATTTTACCATTAAAAGATATTGGATAATTCTTACTGTCCTCTATCAAGAAAGCTTTATTGAATATAGGGAAAGGTACGTTAGTAATACTACTTGTATTTCCTAATCTACACCATAGCTCTTCACTAATGTGCGGAGCAAAAGGAGAAAGTAAAATAGTAAGTGGACTCAAAATTTCTTTACTATGACACTCTAAGCTGTTAAGCTCATTTACGCAAATCATAAAAGTGCTTACACAAGTATTGAAAGAAAAAGATTCAATATCTGTAGTTACTTTCTTAATGGTTTCATGGAGAACTTTTAAGGCTTTTTTATCAGGCTTAATGTCATTGACAATATACACTTCATTCTTATAAAAAAGGCGCCAATATTTATTCAAAAAGTTAAATACCCCTGAAATTCCTGCAGTATTCCATGGTTTTGCTTGTTCAATAGGCCCTAAAAACATTTCATACATTCGGAGAGTATCTGCTCCATACTGTTCACATATCTTATCAGGATTTACAACATTATACTTTGACTTAGACATTTTTTCAACTTCACGCCCAACTTTATAGACCCCGTTACAAAGCTCAAATTGAGCTTTTGCAAATTGTGGTTGCCATTGAATCACTTTGGCTACATCTAATTCATCTGAGGCATTAACAAAATTAATATCTACTCTTATTGGTTCTAATACATCTGAGGACTTGAAAAGATCTCTGGACACATATGTTTGTGTTCCAGGCTTGCGATACATGTAGGCAGAAGTGCCTAAAATCATTCCTTGATTTATTAATTTTTTAGCATATTCATCGACATTTACATAGCCTATATCAAACAAGAATTTTTGCCAAAACCGGGAATACAATAAATGTCCTGTTGCATGTTCGCTTCCCCCTAAATAAAGATCTATATCTTGCCAATATTCCATTGCTTCTTTACCTACAAATGCTTCTCGATTTTGAGCATCCATATAGCGATAAAAATACCAAGAACTGCCTGCCCAACCTGGCATCGTATTCAATTCTAATGGGAATACTTTTTTATGATCTATTAAATTATTAGAAACTACAGATCGCTCCTTTTCATTCCAGGCCCATATAACAGCATTCCCAAGAGGTGGAGCTCCTTCTGGGGTAGGTAAATAATTTTCAACTTCAGGTAAATTTAAAGGTAAATCCTCTAAACTTAATGGCTGCGGCATTCCGTCTTTATAATATATAGGAATTGGCTCTCCCCAATACCGTTGTCTACTAAAAATTGCATCACGAAGTCTATAATTTACGGTACCTTGACCACATCCTTTTTCTTCTAAAACCTTAATAATCGATTTCATTGCATCTTTATATTGAAGCCCTGTTAAAAAATCTGAATGATCAATAACAGTATTTATTTTGTCAGTATATGCTTCACTCTCAATAGAAGCCCCTTTAAAAATGTTTTTGATTGGAATATTAAAATGTTTAGCAAAATCATAATCGCGCTGATCTCCACAGGGAACAGCCATTACAGCACCAGTGCCGTAATCAGCTAATACATAATCACCTATCCAAATGGGAATTTTATCATTTGTTAAAGGGTGCAACGCATATGCCCCAGTAAACACTCCACTGATGTTTTTAATGTCTGCCATTCGCTCCCGCTGAGTCCGCTGTTGGGTTTCCAATACATATGTGTTAACAGCTTTTTTTTGTTCTAGTTTTGTTATTTCACCAACCAAATCTAACTCAGGTGCAAGGGTCATAAAAGTAACTCCGAAAACAGTATCAGGACGAGTGGTGAAAACTTCAATTTGAGCATCATGACCCTCAATTTTGAAGAATACTTTTGCGCCAATAGATTTTCCAATCCAGTTCCGTTGCATTTCTTTTAATGAATCTGGCCAATCAATCTTATCAAGACCCAAAAGCAAACGTTCAGAATAAGCTCCAATTCGCATACTCCATTGTTTCATTTTCTTTTTATTTACTGGAAATCCACCACGTTCTGAAACACCATTTATAATTTCATCATTTGCAAGAACAGTTCCTAGTCCAGCACACCAATTTACTTCAGCTTCAGCTAGGTATGTTAATCGATAAGCCAAAAGAATTTGCTGTTGTTTTAAACTATCAAAAGATTTCCACTCCATAGCAGAAAAAGAGTCAACTTTTGAATCAGAAATTACATTTACAGTAATATTCCCTTCTTTTTCAAAACACTTAATTAGATTTGAAATAGGGAGTGCTTTATTTGCTTTATTACAATAATAATGATCAAATAGCATTAAAAATATCCATTGAGTCCACTTGTAAAAATCCGGACTTGATGTTCTTACCTCTCTACTCCAGTCAAATGAAAATCCCATTTGATCAAGCTGTGTTCTATAGCGTAAAATATTTTCCTTTGTCGTTTTTGCAGGATGTTGTCCAGTTTGAATAGCATATTGTTCAGCAGGTAGTCCAAAAGAATCATAACCTTGTGGATGTAAAACATTGTAACCCTTGTGCCTTTTAAAACGTGCATATATGTCGCTGGCGATATAACCGAGTGGATGTCCAACATGAAGTCCTGCACCTGAAGGGTAAGGAAACATATCTAGAATATAAAATTTAGGTTTTTTAGATAGGTTAGAAACTTTAAAGGTTTCGTGTTCTGCCCAGTATCTCTGCCAATTATTTTCTATGTCTTTAAAATTGTATTCCACTGTTTGATTTGTTGATTGCTATGAAAGGCACAAAAATACGTTTATTGATGGAATGTTAAAAAGCAAAAAGATTTTTTTATCCCTCTGTGGTCTTAGATTTCTTTTATATTTTTACAAAAAGATAAGATTGTGGCTAAAAGCTTTCAGGAAACATATCAAAAAAGAAGACTACTTACAGGATACTTTTCGGTAATTATAAGCATTTCTTTTGTCCTTTTTTTTGTTGGTGTATTAGGATTATTCTTGCTCAATACAAAAAATATTGCATCGCATTTTAAAGAACAAATTGTAATGACTATTTATCTTGAAGACAATGCCAAAGATGTTGAAATTTCTCAATTACAAAAAAAAATTCAAATTAATTCAGCAACAAAAAAAGTGAGATTCACTCCGAAAGAAGAAGCTGCAGAATTATATGCTAGAGATATTGGAGAGGACTTTATTGAGTTTTTAGGATATAATCCACTATTGAATTCTATTGACATTTATTTTAATGCGGCTTTTGTAAATAGACTTTCTTTAACGAAAATTAAAAGAGAATTTGAGATAAATGATTTTGTAAATGAAGTAGTTTATGACCAACCACTTGTAACTCTTTTAGATGAAAATATTAGAAAAATTACCAATGTATTATTAATAACCACTGGCTTATTTATCTTAATTGCTTTATTACTAATCAATAGTTCTATACGTTTATCAATTTATTCTAAAAGGTTCATCATTAAAACAATGCAATTGGTAGGAGCTACAAAATCTTTTATTCGAAGACCATTTATATGGATACATCTTCGCCTAGGTATTTTTAGTTCACTTATTGCCCTAAGTGGACTAACCATTTTACTTTTTCAAATTAACAAACGGTTTCCAGAATTGAATATGATGCAACACCCCTTTGAACTTTCTGTTGTTTTCGGCAGTGTTTTACTATTAGGGATAGGCATTACAGGAATCAGTACTTTTTTTGCAACACAACGGTACTTAAACCTTAAAACAGATGCCATTTATTAATATATTTCAAAACATGAAACAATCCAATACTCCCAAAAAAAAATTATTCAAGAAACGTAACTACAGATTTTTATTCCTAGCCTTGGCAATTATTACTTTAGGATTTGTCTTGATGGTAGGTGGCGGAAGTGATGACCCCCTTTATTTCAATAAAGCTATGTTTAATTTCACACGCATTCGATTAGCTCCTTCCCTTGTCCTAATTGGCTTTGGTGTTGCCATGTATTCTATTTTGACAGAAGAAGCTGTTAAAAAATGAACTATTTAGAAGCCATAATCTTAGGGATCATCCAAGGATTCACTGAATTTTTACCGATCTCATCTAGTGGGCATTTAGAAATAGTAAAAACTATTTTCGGAAACCGAGCTAATGCACAAGAGAGCCTCTTTTTAACCCTCACTTTACATGTGGCCACTGCACTAAGTACCATTGTGTTTTTCAGAAAAGATATTTTACAATTATTACAAGGAGTTATAAAATTTAACTGGAATGAAAGCACTCAATTTAGCTTTAAAATAATCTTATCTATGATTCCTGCAGTATTTGTAGGTCTTTTTTTACAGGATTTCATTGAAGTATTATTTTTGCAGAATATGGTCTTAGTTGGAGCTATGTTATGCATTACAGCAGTTATTCTATTTTGGGCAGATAAAGCAAAAAAATCAACTAAGGATGTGTCTATTAAAAATGCCGTGATTCTTGGTTTAATTCAAGCAATTGCAATTCTGCCTGGAATTTCAAGAAGTGGATCAACTATTGCCGCAGCAGTTTTGTTAGGAATAGAAAGAGAGAAAGCTGCTCGTTTTTCTTTTTTAATGGTTTTACCTCTTATTTTTGGAAGCATGGCAAAAACAGTTATAGATTCTAGACAATTAAACCACGATATTGACTTACTGCCTCTTATTGTTGGTTTTATTTTTGCTTTTATCACCGGTCTTCTTGCCTGTAAATGGATGATTATTTTAGTTAAAAATAGCAAACTTAAGTATTTTAGTTTTTACTGTATAATAGTAGGTGGAACAGCATTGATTTATGGACTTTTTTAATCAACATTTTACTCCTGAAGAGTTACTAGAGGGAAAACTGTTTTTAATCAATAAACCTCTTGGGTGGACTTCTTTTCAGGTCGTTAATAAATTAAGATGGCATCTTAAAAATCTAAGTGGTCTCAAAAAAATCAAAGTAGGTCATGCAGGAACACTTGATCCTCTAGCCACTGGTCTCTTATTAATATGTACAGGTAAAAAGACCAAATCAATTAGTACCCTTCAAGAAACTGAAAAAGAATACACAGGAACGTTTTTAATGGGCGCTACAACTCCCTCATACGACCTAGAAACTTCCATAAATCAGACATTTGATACATCATTACTTACTGAAGAAATAATTTTTAATACTACGGTTAAATTTACAGGAGAAATCTTACAATACCCTCCTGTTTTTTCTGCCCTAAAAAAAAATGGTAAACGATTATACGAATATGCAAGAGCTGGAGAAGATCCAGAAATAACTCCAAGAACTGTTAATATCCATGAATTCAAAATAATAAAAATCAACCTTCCAAAAGTTGACTTTTTAGTTCGCTGCAGTAAAGGAACCTATATAAGAAGTTTAGCTCATGATTTTGGAAAATCGTTGTCTAATGGTGCGCATCTTTCTTCTCTAAAAAGAACTAGAGTAGGGGATTATAAAATTGAAAATGCCTTTTCAATGGAAAGCGTAATTAATCCTGCTTCAGAAAAAAATATAACACGAAAATAACTTAATATTATATGATAATAACCTCCCATAAAAACATCATTTGAAACAAGTCTTTTATAATGTTAAGATTTAAGAAGGATAAATTCTGCTTAAATTTTTATATTTGTTTATACAATCCTCTAAATGAAATATCAAAGAATACTACTAAAATTAAGCGGTGAAGCCCTCATGGGAAGTCAAACTCATGGAATTGATCCTATTAAAATAGACAGTTATGCAAAAGAAATAAAAAAAGTCTTTGATGAAGGAGTTGAAATTGCTATCGTAATCGGTGGAGGCAATATTTTCAGAGGAGTCTCTGGAGCGAGCAAAGGAATGGACCGAGTTCAAGCAGACTATATGGGAATGTTAGCAACAGTAATTAATGGTCTTGCTTTGCAAAGTGCCCTTGAAAACAATGATATCCCTACGCGACTTCAAACTGCTATAAAAATAGAGGCTATTGCCGAACCATTTATTAAAAGAAAGGCAACCCGACATCTTGAAAAAGGAAGAGTAGTGATTTTTGGTTCTGGCACAGGAAATCCCTATTTCACTACAGATTCAGCAGCAGTATTACGTGCTATAGAGATAAATGCAGATGTGATTTTAAAAGGAACTAGAGTAGACGGTATCTATAATGAAGACCCTGAAAAGAATAAAGAAGCAATAAAATTTGATACCTTATCTTTCGATGATGTTCTTAAAAAAGGTTTGAAAGTAATGGACACTACTGCTTTCACATTAAGTCAAGAAAACAAACTACCAATTATTGTTTTTGATATGAACACGCCACATAACTTAATCAATGTGGTTAGAGGAAAAAATATAGGAACTAGAGTAGACTTGTAAAATTTAGATATGGAAGAAATGGAGTTTATCGTTGACGCAGCAAAGGAAAGCATGGAGCAAGCTGTGGTTCACCTAGAAAAAGAAATGCTCAATATTAGAGCAGGAAAAGCAAATCCAATTATGCTCTCAAGTGTAAAAGTAGATTATTATGGGACACCTACACTTATTAGCCAGGTTGCCAATGTTAATTCTCCAGATGGAAGAACACTAACTGTTCAACCATGGGAAAAAGGAATGCTTCAAGAAATTGAGAAAGCCATTTTAGTTGCTAACCTTGGTTTTAATCCAATGAATAATGGCGAATCTATTATTATTAATATCCCACCTCTTACAGAAGAACGCCGCCGTGATTTAGCAAAATTAGCAAAAGCTGAAACTGAAAATGCTAAAATTGTAATTCGTGCTGCTCGAAAAGAAGCTAATGATGATATTAAAAAATCTGATGCGTCGGTTGATATTCAAAAAAATTGTGAAATTGATGTGCAAGAATTAACAGACATCTATATTTCTAAAATAGATGAGATTTTCAATAGCAAAGAAAAAGAAATTTTAACTGTATAAAAGTATTTGCTTTTTAAAGTAGCTGATTGATTTTAATGAAGAAGAAAAAAACATCAAGTATTTGGGACTTAGTCGCAAGACTTATACTTAGGAATCGTCTTCTAATTCTTGCTGGTATAATTATCCTAACCGGGTTTTGGGTTTTTCAATGGAAGCATATGCAGTTCACCTTTACAGAGGCAAATTTACTTCCTGATGATCATCCCGAAAACATTCAATACCAAGAGTTTGTAAAAACTTTTGGTGATGAAGGAAATCTTATTGTAATTGCCGTTCAAGATTCTTTGTTTTTTACACCTGAAAAAAGAAATGCATGGCGTGATTTAAATTCTAAAATTAGTGATTTTAAGGAAATTAGCTTTGTTCTTTCTGTTGATAACATTGAGGAATTAGTTAAAAATCCTGTGAATCAAAATTTTGACCTTAAGATCTTAAAACTTAGTGAAGCAAAAGATTCTTTAACCATTTTAAAATTTAAAGAAAAACTATTTTTAGAACTACCTTTTTACAATAATTTAATTTATAACGCAGAAAATAATTCCATACGAACCCTGGTTTATATGGATCCGCAGATAGTAAACACCTCTAAGCGTAAAGATTTTTTTTATAAGGAATTCATACCTCTTACTGAAGCTTTTGAAAAAAAATCTAAAATGGATGTTCGGGTTTCAGGAATGCCATATATAAGAACTTTAAATGCACAAAATATTGTTGATGAAATAGGCTTATTTATTCTAGGCGCAACATTAATTACTTCTTTCATTTTCTTTCTATTTTTCAGATCTTTTAGAGCCACGTTTATTTCTCTAATAGTTGTTGCAGTTGGAGTAATGTGGGCTTTTGGTATTTTAGGATGGCTCGGTTATGAGATCACAGTTCTTACAGCTTTAATTCCCCCTTTAATTATTGTAATTGGAATTCCAAACTGTATTTTTTTAATAAATAAATATCAACAAGAAGTTGCAAAACATAATAATCAAGCGAAATCTCTTCAGAGAGTAATTGTTAAAATCGGTAATGCAACCTTAATGACTAATCTTACAACGGCCTCAGGTTTTGCGACCTTTATTCTAACCAACAGTAAAATATTAAAAGAGTTTGGGGTAGTAGCATCTATTAATATTATTTGCATCTTCTTTTTATCTTTATTGATTATTCCTATTTTTTATAGCTTTATGTCGCTTCCAAAAAAGAAACACTTAAAGCATCTTAAAAATAAATCAATAGATTATTTCGTCAAATGGATGGAGCATAAAGTCCGTAAAAAAAGAATTAATGTTTATATTATCTCACTTTTAGGTCTTATAACTGGAATTATAGGGATTTACCAAATAAATATTTCGGGGAGTATCATTGAAGATATGCCAAAAAGAGCACCTTTCTTTAAGGATATTAGTTTTTTTGATAAAAGCTTCAAAGGCATAGTGCCCATTGAAATTTGGATTGATAGTAAGCGTGAAAATGGGATTGTAAAGCCTGCTACTTTAAAGCGGATGAATCGACTACAAAAAGTCATTGAAGAATATCCTGAATTAGCCCCACCTATATCTGTTGTTAATGTTATTAAGTTTGCGAAACAGGCTTACTATAATGGAAATCCGAATTATTATAGCCTTCCAACAACTCAAGAAAATAGCTTCATCTATCCCTACTTAAAAAAAGCAAATGGGAATAGTCAGTTACTAAATGGCTATGTAGATAAAACAGGTCAATATGGCCGAATCACTAGCTTTATGAAGGATATTAAAACTGAACGCATGGAAATTATAGAAAGTGAACTTCGAAAAGCGATTAAAAAAATATTCCCTAAAGAACGTTACCAAGTTGAATTAACCGGTAAGGCTTTGCTGTTTCTAAAAGGAACTAAATATTTAATTAACAATCTGATTCTCTCACTTTCATTAGCAATATTATTAATTGCTTTTTTTATGGCTTATTTGTTTAGATCCTTTAAAATGATCTTAATTTCGTTAATTCCAAATCTTCTTCCGTTAATAATAACAGCTGGAGTAATGGGCTTTTCAAGTATACCCTTAAAACCCTCTACTATTTTAGTTTTCAGTATTGCTTTTGGTATTTCAGTTGATGATACTATTCATTTTCTAGCAAAATACAGGCAAGAATTAATTGCTAATGGTTGGAAAATTAAGGAAGCTGTATTTGAAGCACTTCGTGAAACTGGGATTAGCATGTTTTACACTTCAGTTGTTTTATTTTTTGGTTTTTCGGTTTTTTTGATTTCAAATTTTGGAGGTACTCAAGCTTTAGGTGGTTTGGTAGCAGTGACTCTTTTTATGGCAATGTTAGCTAATTTGATTTTACTACCCTCACTACTCATATCCCTTGAGGATACAATTAGTAATTCCAAAGACTTAAAGCAGCCTAGAATTAAGATTTTAGATCAATAAATGTAAGTGAAATATTGTCCTAATATTTTTCTGAAATAAACTTATCTTTGTTGTGCTTAATTATTACTCTAAAAGCAACGGAAACAATAAAAAAAACATGAAAGCACTGAAGATTAAAGAAGTTTTAGAGATCAATACCATAAGTAAATTTTGTGCTGTACAAGGTTGGGTTAGAACCTTTAGAGCTAATAGATTTGTTGCTTTAAATGATGGCTCAACTCTAGACAACCTTCAATGTGTTATTGACTTTAAATCTATCGATGAATCATTGTTAAAAGAAATAAATACCGGCGCAGCTCTTCGTTTAGAAGGAACTCTTGTTGAAAGTCAGGGAGGAGGACAAAAAATAGAGCTTCAAGTTGAAAAAATAGTACTATTAGGTGTATCTGATCCTGAAAAATATCCTATTCAACCTAAAAAACACAGCCTTGAGTTTTTAAGAGAAAAAGCTCACTTAAGAGTAAGAACATCAACTTTTTCTGCCGTTATGCGTGTTCGGTCTGCGTTGTCATTTGCAGTTCATGAGTTTTTCCAACAAGAAGGTTTTTTTCACGTACACACCCCAATAGTAACTGGGAGTGATGCTGAGGGTGCTGGTGAAATGTTTAGAGTATCTACCTTAGATCCAAAAAACCCACCTCTCACCAAAACAGGGGATATTGATTATAAAAGTGATTTCTTTGGCAAAGAAACAAACCTAACCGTCTCAGGACAACTTGAAGCAGAGGCATATGCAATGGGATTAGGAGAAGTTTATACCTTTGGCCCTACATTTAGAGCTGAAAACTCAAATACGACAAGACATCTGGCAGAATTTTGGATGATTGAACCTGAAATGGCTTTTTATGATCTAAATGATAACATGAATTTAGCTGAAAAATTCATTACAACTGTGCTAAAGAAAGTCGTAAGTCGTTGTAAAAAAGATTTAACTTTTCTTGACGAACGTTATACTAAAGAAGAGAATAGTAAACCCCTAATTGAAAGAAGTCCAATGGGATTGCTTGAAAAAATAAATTTTGTAGTTGGAAATGAATTTAAACGAGTAAGTTATTCAGAGGCTTATGAAATCTTAAGGAATTCAAAACCTAATAAAAAGAAAAAATTTCAATTCCCTATAAATGAATGGGGTGTTGATCTTCAAAGCGAACATGAACGATTTTTAGTTGAAAAACATTTTAATTGTCCTGTTATTTTATTTGATTATCCTGCGGATATTAAAGCCTTTTATATGCGAAGAAACGATGACAACAAAACAGTGCGTGCTATGGATATTTTGTTTCCTGGGATTGGAGAAATTGTTGGGGGTTCTCAAAGAGAAGAACGTCTTGAAGTTCTTGAAAAAAGAATTAAAGAAATGGAAATTGACAAAGAAGAATTGTGGTGGTATTTGGACTTAAGGCGTTTTGGTAGTGTTCCACATAGTGGATTTGGATTAGGTTTTGAACGTTTAGTTCAATTCACAACAGGAATGAATAATATTAGAGATGTCATTCCTTTCCCAAGAACACCCCAAAATGCAGCATTCTAATAATAGTTACTATAAATTGTATCTTCATAATAGATTTAATTGATTATGCTCAAGCAAAAGTTTCAACTAAAACTTTCTCAAAAACTTTCTCCGCAACAAATACAGTTGATGAAGTTGATACAACTTTCTACACTTGATTTGGAACAAAAAATTGAAGCAGAAATTGGTGAAAATCCCGCATTAGAAAATGGAATTGAAAAAAAATTAGAAGAAAACCAAGAAGATGGTTTTGATGACCAATCTAAAATAGATACAAATGAAATTGATGTAGATCAATATATAAGTGATGATGAAATTCCAACTTATCGTTTATATACCAACAATTACAGTTCAGATGATAAAGACAAAACCATACCCTTAATTGGAGGAATAAGTTTTCACCAATACCTTCATCAACAAATGGGAAATTTAATTCTGAGCAAAGATGATATGGAAATTGCAGAATTTCTAATTGGTAGTATTGATGAAAGTGGTTACATCCGGAGAACAAATTATGAGTTAATTGATGATTTGGCGTTTACCCAAAATATAATGGTTGAAAATAATCAATTAGAAAAAATATTAAGAGCTGTTCATTCATTAGACCCTCCTGGAGTTGGAGCAAGATCTTTACAAGAATGTCTAAAGTTACAATTAGAAAAAAAGAAAAAGGATCGGCCAGAAGTGGTAAATGCATTAAGAATAATAACTGAGGAATTTGATCATTTTTCACATAAGCACTATGCGCAACTCCAAGAAAGAGTTGGAATTACTAAAGAGGGACTAAAAGAAGCTTTGGATATTATTAGCAATTTAAACCCTAAACCAGGTGGAGCGTTATCTAACACAATTCAAAATACTCATGTAGTTCCAGACTTTATTCTAACTATTGAAGAAGGGAAAATTGAAGTAATACTTAATCGAAGAAATGCTCCAAATTTAAAGGTGTCAAATGCTTATAAAGAAATGCTTAATGGATATCAAAATAGTTCATCAAAATCTAAAACACAGCAAGAAGCAGTTCTCTTTATTAAACAAAAACTAGATGCTGCTAAATGGTTTATTGATGCAATTCAACAAAGACATCAAACACTATACATAACTATTAAAGCAATCATTCAGCATCAAGAAGAATATTTTCTTACGGGAGATGAACGAAAGCTTAAGCCTATGATTCTAAAAGATATTGCTGATCAAATTCAAATGGATATATCCACTGTATCAAGAGTTGCTAACAGTAAATATATTGAAACACCTTATGGTGTTAAGTTAATTAAAACATTTTTCTCTGAAGGCTTAAAAAATAATGAAGGAGAGGATGTATCTTCTATTGAAATTAAAAAAATATTAGAGGAATTTATTATTGAAGAAGACAAGAAAAAACCTTTAACAGACCAAACACTTTCTAGATTACTAAAAGAAAAGGGGTATTTAGTAGCGCGAAGAACAGTAGCTAAGTATAGAGATCAACTTGAAATTCCTGTTGCCCGAATGCGAAGAGAATTATAATATATAAAAAATAAGCCCAATTTTAAGGGGTGAAATATCAAAAGGGGTAGCTCCATTTGAAAAAGATATTGGATTGAAAAAAGGAGTTAGTTTATAAGCTATGTAAAAATTCCATGTATTATACCCAAAACTCAGGTGAGTTGTAGCTCCTATATTTTGTATATCTTTCGAAACTGAAAAAGACATATTTTCATTTTTAGCATAAATTCTATAATTCCATTGAAATGATACACCTCCATATATTCTCCAAAAAACATAATCTTTGGATGAAGAGTTTCTCCAACGAATACTTAAGGGAAGGTCCAATGATTGAAGTGAGAATAAAAAAGGATTATCCTCTAAATTTCTGGAAACAGTATAAGAGATGTTTGAATTGAAATCATTTGTTCTTATAACATTAGTATTATATCGTTCAAAGCTCATTCCTAGGCCAACACCCAAAGCAAATTGACCATTTTCAGAAAGTGGTATGTCACGAACCACCCCAAATTGAAAATGTCTTGAAAGGCCTTGCGGTTTAAAATCGGGTTGATCACTTAGTAATACTGCAAATGAAACTCCTAAATAAATTTGGTCTTCCCTATAAAAAGTATCAGCTAAAGTTTCATCTTGTGCCAAAAGTGATCCGTGACTAAACAGCCCTATAAATAGGAAGAAATATAACAAGCAGAATATTCGTTTTAAAATCACTTTGGGTTGAAAGTAAAAAAAAAGTGTCTTTTAAAGACACTTTTTAAAATTTAATAAAAAGATAGTTACTTCAAATTTTGAGTATAGTCTCCTATACGAGTGGTGTAATTAATTTTTAACGCTCCTACTTTACGAAGTTCCTGTTTAACATCTTGTATCAATCCCATTTTAGTCTCACTATCAACTTTCAGCGAGGTTGTCAGTACGTTTTGAAGCTCTTGACGTTTAGAAGCGCGTTCTGCTAAAATAAAAGCACCTACCTCGCTTACTGTTGCAAACTTATCATTTAACTGGATCCTAGCCGAAGAACCATATTTATCTTTATATCGACTTGAAGGCTTTCCAGCATAAATATACATTACGCGGTCTTTCTTATCCAATTTTTGAATTTGATCGGCTGCAGGAAGTTTATTTACAACCATTAATGTACTATCACGCATAACTGTTGCTACCATGAAAAAGAACAATAACATAAAAACGATATCAGGAAGAGAAGCAGTATTAATTGCAGGTAAATCTGATCCTTTTTTCTTTTTGAATTTTGACATAGTTTAAGTTTTAGCTTGATTTACTAGATTCTGCTTCAGATAATTTTTGTGGATACATTAATTTCACAACATTTAACTTTGGCTTTAATTCGTCCTGTTCATCTAAAGATGTTCTGGGATCATCATATTTTTTTTGAGCCTCAACATAATTAATTCCTAAGTTAGGATTTAAGCGGATAAATTCACGATTACGAAGATCATTGTAGGCAGCTACTAATTCATTTTGAACAGCGATATAAACCTTGTAGGATGTTTCACGGTCATTTTTTAATGATATAATTGCTTTATCCGGATTATCGGAAGAAGATTCATCTCTTTTTCCTTGACAATAGTCACATGCTTCGTCACCTACACCACCTCCATTATCAAGAAATTCAATAGCTAAAGAACGTAGGTCTTTAATATCAGCTAATTCTTCTTCAACAAGTAGTTGATCATTTTTACTGACTAAAACTGTAAAAATATTTTTTTGTCTAATTACTGGAGGATCTAATTGATCTTCCATTGGAGGCAACTTACGGTTAAGTCCACTATCAGTTTCAATGGTAGTTGTTACCAAGAAAAAAATGAGAAGAAGAAATGCAATATCGGCCATAGAGCCTGCATTCACTTCGGGTGCTGATCTCTTTGCCATAATCTATTTATTAATAAGTTTTTTGCCTCCAAAAAATATCATTGAACCTATTGCCAATGCTGCTAGGATATAAAACATTCTAATGCCAGCTTCTACCCATCGAGATCCGCTTGCAGAAAGAATTTCACCATCCTTCAAAGGAGTTTCTACACCAGAAGAAATCGTAAAAGCTAGACCTATTACCACAATGAAACACAGAATAAATAAAAGTGATTTTTTCAATTTCTGTGGACTAGATGCTAGATTAATTAGAGAAAAAACAACCGTTACTGCTACTGTTACAAATAGTATAGCAATTGCAACTGATACTAAAGGAGAAACTACTCCATAGTCACCTATGCTGGCAGCCATTTTAATTTCCTCGTCACCAACGCCAATTATTCTAAATAAGAACACAACGCCTAGCAAGCCAAAAACAGCACTAATAATTTTTACAATTGTTTGAATATTCATAATGAATTGCTATTAAAAGTTAGTTATTTTTTTTGTGCAACAAGAATGTCAATCAATGTGATTGAAGCATCTTCCATGTCATTTACAATACTATCAATTTTTGCCACAATGTAATTGTAAAAAACTTGAAGGATAATTGCAACTACAAGACCGAATACAGTGGTAAGAAGTGCAACTTTAATACCTCCTGCTACTAATGAAGGCTGCATATCTCCCGCTGCTTCAATTTTGTCAAAGGCTTGAATCATCCCAATTACAGTTCCCATGAAACCAAGCATAGGTGCCAGCGCAATAAATAAAGAAATCCAAGAAACATTTTTCTCCAATTGTCCCATTTGAACACCACCATAAGCAACAACTGCTTTTTCGGCACTTTCAATACCCTCATCCATACGGTCTAATCCTTGATAAAAGATTGAAGCAACAGGTCCTTTAGTATCTCTACATAATTCTTTTGCAGCTTCAACACCACCGGAAGAAAGAGCAGCTTCAACTCCCTCTGTTAACTTCTTAGAATTTGTCGTTGCTAAATTTAAGAAAATAATACGCTCAATTGATATTGCTAATCCTAAGATTAGACAAATTAAAACAATCCCCATAAATCCAGGACCACCTTCAATAAAACGTATTTTTAATTCTTGAGTAAAAGACGCTGATTCAGCTTGTGTATCATCATCAACATCTTGTGAGTTAGTTATCACAACCGCTGCAGATGAATTAGCAGTAATAATGGTTGCGTTGGCAGGAGCCATAAAACCTAACATAATAAGGGCAAAAAATAATTTTTTCATTTTAAATAATTGTTTGTTCTTTTTAATTAATTGCGGTTAAAGATAAAAAAAAATATTTACGATATTAATTTTTGCAGAGAGGAAGGGATTCGAACCCTCGATTCCAATGCAATTGGAATACACGCTTTCCAAGCGTGCGCCTTCGACCACTCGGCCACCTCTCTTAATCTAGTTTCAAATAAAGCGAAAAATATCTTTTAAAAAAAATATTCTTACTTTTTAAAATCAATTTTTTGATTTTTAAATATTGTAATCGCATTTTTTGAGGTTTCAAGGGCTACTTCTTCCAATGTTATCCCATAACATTTTGCAACTTTATTTGCAATTAAGATCAAATATTTACTCTCGTTTCTTTTCCCTCTCTTCGGCACAGGAGCTAAATAGGGAGAGTCTGTTTCTAAGACAATATTTTCTATTGAAATTTCACATAAGAACTGATCGATTTTACCATTCTTAAAAGTAATCACACCCCCAATCCCCAATTTAAAATTTAAGCTTATTGCTTGCTTAGCCTGTTTCAGAGTGCCTGTAAAACAGTGGAAAATACCATATAGATCATTTCCTTGTTGAGCTTCTAAGATTTCAAAAACCTCATCAAAAGCATCCCTACAATGAATCACTATTGGAAGTGCATATTGTTTTGCCCATATAATTTGTTGTCTAAAAGCTAGCTTTTGTTCCTTAATGAATTTCTTATCCCAATACAGATCTATTCCAATTTCACCGATAGCACAAAAATTTCGAAGTTTTAATTGTTCCGCTACTTTCTCCAACTCTTCTGAAAAATTTTCTTTTACATGGATAGGGTGTAAACCTGCCATTAAATTAATATTTTTTGGATATGCTGTTTCTAAAGCATACATTCTTTGCACATAAGTACTGTCAATGGCTGGAACAAAAAAATGATCCACTCCGGCGGCAATTGCTTCTTCTATGACTAATTGCTGATCTTCGTCAAAAGCTTCAGCGTATAAATGAGTATGGGTATCGATGAATTTCATATGAATAGTTTTGTCTCGACAAATAACAATCACAAAGGTACTTAACTATCAAAAAAGACCTTTGAATTTAATTGGAATAATTACTTTTGAAAGAGTTAAAACATTTTGTTATATCAAATGATTCATATGAAATCTAAACTTTCCGTTTCTTTAAAAAATACCAAAACGCGTCATATTATTTGTAAAGCACATATAAATGGAGTTGCTGCAAAACTTTTAATCGACACTGGGGCTTCTAGCAGTTGTATTCATTCTATACTTGAAGAAAAATTTCATCTCCGAAGTAAAGGAGATTCTTTTGATGCTGCAGGAGCTAATAAAGGTAAAATGCGAGCATTTTTAACTCGTAAAGCGACGTTAAAATTAGGACATCATGATGTTGGAAAACTTGCTTTTGTTCTGTTAGACCTTTCATACATTAACGAAACCTTAATATCACAAGGGACTCTACCTATAGAGGGGATTCTGGGTGCAGATTTTTTAAAAAAGAAAAAAGTGAGTATTGATTACCGTACTCAAAAATTATGGCTATAGCTCAAATGCTTTTTTAGCTTCCCCGTTCATCAGAATATTTAAAGGATCTTCTAATGCTTCTTTTACAGCTATTAAAAACCCAACGGATTCTCTTCCGTCAATAATTCTGTGATCATAAGATAATGCCAAATACATCATTGGGCGAACTTCAACTTTTCCATTAATTGCCACTGGGCGTTCAATAATATTGTGCATTCCTAAAATACCTGATTGTGGTGGATTAATTATAGGAGTTGAAAGCATTGATCCAAATACTCCACCATTAGAAATAGTAAAAGTACCCCCTGTCATGTCATCAACGGTAATTTTACCATCTCGAGCACGAACGGCCAAACGACCAATTTCTTTTTCAATATCACTAAAAGATAGCGCTTCAGCACTTCGAACTACAGGGACCATTAATCCTTTTGGACCTGAAACGGCAACACTAATATCACAGTAGTCGTAAGTAATTTTATAATCACCTTCCATCATAGAATTCACGTCAGGGAAAAGCTTCAAAGCTCTTACTACAGCTCTAGTGAAAAAACTCATAAAACCAAGTTTAACTCCATGCTTATCGAGAAAGGCATCTTTATATTTCTTGCGAAGCTCAAAAATAGGCGCCATATCTGCCTCGTTAAAGGTTGTCAACATAGCTGTTTCGTTTTTGGCCTGTACCAGGCGTTCAGCTACTTTTCGCCGTAACATCGAAAGCTTACTCTTAGTTTGACCACGATCACCCCAGTCAGGTTTGGTTCCCATTGAGGGAATCGCCTGAAGAGCATCTTCTTTTGTTATTCTACCTGCTCTTCCAGTTCCTTGAATAGCTTTTGGGTCAATTCGTTTTTCACTCATAATTTTTTTAGCAGAAGGAGAAGGTGTATTGATTGCATAATTTTTTTCGTGAAATTCTGTTGCTTTAGTAGGTTTATCAGCCACTACTTTAGTAGCCGATACTTTCGGAACAGAACCACTAACAGGAGCTTGACCTTTGGTATCTATTAAACAAACCACAGCTCCTACCTCTACAGCGTCTCCTTCTTCTGCCTTAAAGGTTATAATTCCACTTACTTCTGCAGGTAATTCTAATGTAGCTTTGTCTGAGTCTACTTCAGCAATTGCCTGATCTTTTTCTACATATTCTCCATCAGCGACAAGCCATTGAGCGATTTCAACTTCAGTGATAGACTCTCCTGGTGAAGGAATTTTCATTTCTAAAATCATTTGAGATTTTCTTTTAGTATTCTTATTTCTGTGTTGGTTTTACCTTTTCTCATTAAAATATTAATGCAAATATATTCTATTTGTATTTTAAATTATTAATTACCTCCTTTTCATTTATTCACTTTATTCAACTATGAACCTTTTCTTAACTTAAAAGTTTGGTATGTATTTATACCTGTTAAAAGGATATTTGTATTAATTGATGAATAAATAGATTGTAATTCTTAAGTGACACTATTTGATAATTGATTAACAGTATCTTAAATTAGATAACTTAAATATACTAGTTCATCAATAATATACTCTTCCATTTGTCTTGTTAATATTACATTAAATTTATTTCTAAATTAATTAAAAGAATACTTTATTTTGGCATGTAAAGTACTTAAATTTATTGCCTTGAAAAATAAATCACAATTAAGGGTTTTTGAAGCATTTGCTGGTTATGGTGGAGCCTCATTTGGTCTGCAAAAAGCAAAAATAAAGCATGAGGTAGTTGGATATTCTGAAATCCATAAACTTACAAGTCAATTCTATGAATTAAACCACCCTGGTGTAAAAAGTTTTGGTGATATAACTAAAATAGATCCAAAAGAGATTCCAGATTTTGATCTATTTACAGGAGGTTTCCCTTGTCAACCTTTTTCAATGGTTGGAATGAGAAAAGGTGTTGAAGATACAAGAGGAACTTTATTTCATGATATTATTAGGATTTGTGATGAAAAAAGACAAAACATGTATTACTTGAAAATGTTAAGGGCCTTAAATCAATAAGAGGAGGAAGTACACTTAAAACTATTATAAGTGAACTTACAAATATTGGGTATGATGTTATTTGTAATGTTTTAAATTCTAAAGATTATGGAATTCCTCAGAATAGGGAAAGAATTTGGATTTATGGTATTCAAGGATCTTTACCCTTGATGTTTAACTTAGAGCCTCCAAAAGAAAAACTAACTGTATTTTTTAAAGATTTACTAGATAAAAACCCAGATAAATCTCTCTTCAAGAATCAGGAGCAAATAAAAAGATTAACTGAACTTTATGGTCTTGATTTTATAGTTAATGAAAGAGCATGTGTTGATTTATATAATAAAAATATCAGAACAGATGGTATCAGCATAACTATTCTAGAGCCACACCACAACAAAATGAGAGTAGTTCACCCTCCAAAAAATGGAGAATTATTAGTGAGGAAATATTCTGTTGAAGAACATTTTAAACTAATGGGGTTTACTGACATAAAGTTAAATTATGGAGATTTCTCCTACTCACAATTAGGTAAAATGGCAGCAAATGGTTGGGACATAAATCTAGTAGCAAAATTGTATAAACATATATTTAAACAAATTGAAATGATTTAGTTTAATTGAAACAATCAATAGCATTTTCATATGCTACAAGATTTTCATGAATTTGTTTTTTAGTAATGCCTTTATTTTTCTCAATTAACAAAAAAAGAGTGTCTTGACTATACATATTAAAC